>JADGRP010000175.1 GCA_017880805.1 Burkholderiales bacterium | reverse complement strand
CGAACACGAGGCTCTTGATGATGCCGTTGGTCACGTCGGGCCACACATTGACGCCGGCCTGCATCTGTCCCCAGAATGCCCCGGCGTCGACGCCGAGCACCCGGACGCCGATGAGATAGGCGCCGAAGATACCTAGCGCGGAAAAAAGCGCGGCCAACAGCGGCATCGAGATGACGCCTGCCCAGAAACGCGGCGCCACGACCCGTGCAATCGGATCGACCGCCATCATTTCCATTGCCGAAAGCTGCTCGGTCGCTTTCATCAAACCTATCTCGGCGGTGATCGCCGAACCGGCGCGGCTGGCGAACAGAAGACCTGCCAGGACAGGGCCGAGTTCCTTGACCAGCGACAACGCCACCAAAATTCCCAGCTGTTCGTCGGCGCCATAGCGCACCAGCACTTCATAGCCCTGTAGCGACAGTACCATCCCCACGAACAAACCCGAGGTCAGAATGATGACCAGCGACAGAACGCCGGAAAAATAGATCTCGCGCAGCGTAAGGTGTAAGCGCCGAAACGCCGCCGGCGAGTGCCAGATAACTGCCGCCAGGAAGCGTGCCGCATAGCCGACCCACGCGATGCCGCCCGTCACCGCTCCGCCGAGGCGGCGCAGGCCCTGCCCCAACCCGTCTAGCGCCTCAATGGACATCAAGCGTCGACATCGGCGAAAAGCGTGTCGCGATATGGCGGGGCCGGGTAATGAAACGGCACCGGGCCATCGGGCGCGCCATCGACGAACTGGCGAACGTAAAGATCGGTCGAAGCGCGGACCTCCTCGGGAGTGCCGCTGGCAACGATCTTTCCTTCGGATACGAAATAAAGGTAGTCGACGATCTTCAGGGATTCGTATACGTCGTGTGTCACGACCACCGACGTGATGCCCAGCGCATCGTTCAGACGCCGTATCAGCTGGCCTACGACGCCGAGCGAAATCGGATCGAGCCCGGCGAAAGGCTCGTCGTACATCACCAGCATGGGATCGAGCGCGATCGAGCGCGCCAGCGCGACGCGACGGCCCATTCCTCCCGAAAGCTCGGCCGGCATCAGCTGCGCGGCGCCGCGCAGGCCGACGGCCTGAAGCTTCATCAGCACGAGGTCGCGAATGAGCTCTTCTGGCAGCTCGGTGTGCTCGCGCATGGGGAACGCGATGTTCTCGAATACGCTCATGTCGGTGAACAGCGCCCCGAACTGAAACAGCATACCGCAGCGGCGCCGCAACGCGTACAAGGCGTCAGGCTCGAGGTCGGGCACCGATTGGCCGGCGACGCGCACCTCGCCGGAGGCGGGCTTGAGTTGGCCGCCGATGAGCCGCAGGATGGTTGTCTTGCCGCAGCCGCTGCCACCCATGATCGCGACGATCTTCCCTCGAGGCACCGACATCGTGATGCCCTTCAGGACCTTGCGCGTGTCGTATCCAAAATAGACATCGACGAGCTCGATCGCCGCCGCGGCGGGATCGAGTCGGCGCGTCGGGGTCAGCGCGGCATGCGATGCCGCGGTGGTTGCAACTGGCATTCCCGTGGTGAGCCTGTTTCGGTGGGATGTCAATTGTAGCGGGTTCACCTCCGACCAACAACGACCGGACGCGTCGAGATCAGCCTCGCAACAGTCTTTTCTCCACCATCGCAAGATCTCCGGGACGGCCCAGCAGCACCAGGATGTCGCCGATTTCGAATCGATACTCCGGCTGCGGCACTTCCGATCGCTCGCCGCGGCGGCGCACGCCCGTCACTTCGACTTTATTGCCGAGCGCGATTTCGCCGAGCGACCTGCCGACGGCGTACGAGCGCTCGGTCAATCGCACCGAGTGCAGCCGCGCTTGAACGTTTTCCGCGGCGTCCGCGCTGTCGGTCGCACCGTGGAAAAAGCCGCGGAAAAGGCTGTAGCGCTCCTCTCGAACCGCGCGAATGCGGCGCAGTACGCGGTTCAGCGGCACCCCGACCAGCAGCAGCGAATGCGATGCGAGCATCAAGCTGCCCTCGAGTACTTCGGGCACGACCTCGGCGGCACCCGCCTTGAGCAGCCGGTCAAGCTCGGTGTCGTCGAGCGTGCGCACGATTACGGGAACTTCGGGGCGCGCCGCATGCACGTGATGCAGAATCCTGAGCGCGGTTGGCGTGTCGGCAAAAGTCACCACGACCGCACGCGCCTTGGAGAGACCGGCGGCCATCAGCGACTCGCGGCGCCCCGCGTCGCCGTAGACCACGCTGCCGCCGTCCGCCGCGGCCTCGCGCACGCGTTGCGGATCGGAATCAAGCGCAAGAAAGGAGATCTCTTCCGCCTCGAGCAGGCGCGCGAGATTCTGCCCGCTGCGGCCATAACCGCAGATGATGACGTGTTCCTGGCGAGCCAGTGTTCGCGCGGCGATGTTGGTGAGCTGCATAGCACGCGTGAGCCAGTCGTTGGCGGTCAGCCGGCGCGCGAGAGGCTCGGCGAACTGGATCAGGAACGGCGCCGACAACATAGAAAGCACCATGGCCGCCAACACCAGCTGCGACAGCGTTTGGTCGATAATGCCCAAGTCAGTGGAAATGGCGAGCATCACGATGGCGAACTCGCCGGCTTGCGCGAGATAGAGGCCGGTTCTTAGCGCGGTGCCGAGCGGCGCGCCGAAAAACTTCGCCAACAGCACGATCAGCACAAGCTTTGCCAGCACTGGCCCCAGAAGCAACAGGCACACCCAGCCGAAATGGTGCCAGACCACGCTCGGATCGAGATACATGCCGACGGTCACGAAAAACAGTCCCAGAAGCACGTCGCGAAACGGCTTGATATCCTCCTCGACCTGGTAGCGAAATTCGGTTTCCGCGATCAGCATCCCGGCAAGAAACGCACCGAGCGCAAACGAAAGCCCTGCGATTTGGGTGAGCGCCGCCAATCCGAGCGTGACCAGCAGAATGTTGAGCATGAAAAGTTCGGACGAACGCTGTCGCGCGACAAGATGGAACCAGGCTCGGGTCGGTGCTTGACCGAAAAAAAGGATCACCGCCAGCGCCACGGCGGCTTTGACACCGGCCAGTGCGAGGGCCTTCCAGAGATCGGTGCCGCCTTCGGCGAGTGTCGGGAGCGCGATCAGGAACGCGACTACGGCGAGATCCTGAAACAGAAGAATGCCCATCGCGTCGCGGCCGTGCGGGGTGTTGAGCTCGGTGCGCTCTGCCAGCATCTTGGATACGATCGCGGTCGAGCTCATCGCCACGGCGCCGCCAAGCGCGAGGCCCGCGAGCCACCGGTAGCCCAGGAGGTACAACGCGACCATGGCCATCACCGTCGTGATCGCTACCTGCGCCAGACCCAGTCCGAAAACCGCGCGGCGCATCGCCTTCAGCTGCGGCAGGCTGAACTCGAGGCCAATGGAAAACATGAGGAATACGATGCCGAACTCGGCCAGATCGCGGACGTCGGCGTTGTCCGGCACCCATGCGAGCGCATGCGGGCCAACTGCAATGCCAACAGCGAGATAGCCGAGGATCGGCGGAAGCCGCAGAAGGCGGCAGGCAACAACCACGACGACGGCCGCCGCCAGCAGCAACAGTATGAGCTGCAGTGTCTGTGGCATCGGTGATCCGCTATTGCGACGAAGACGTAATGCGAATGTAGCACAGCGTCGGAGCCGGTCCTTCGGGGGTTCGGCTATACTTGCTCGCATGTCCGCGCCGATCCGAGCAGCCGAACCGGTGCCTGCTGTCGGCATCGATCCCGAACGCGTACTCACGCTCGCTCGCGACGTGCTCGCGACGGAAGCCGCGGCCATCGTTGCGCTCGAAGGCCGCCTCGGCGCCGCTTTTCTCACTGCCGCCCGCGCGCTGTTCGAATGCCGCGGGCGCGTGGTTGTCACCGGCATCGGCAAATCCGGCCACATCGCGCGCAAGCTCGCGGCAACGCTTGCCTCGACCGGAACGCCGGCGTTTTTCGTGCATGCGGCTGAGGCGAGTCACGGCGATCTCGGCATGATCACGGCTGACGACATCGTGCTGCTGCTTTCGAACTCGGGTGAGACCGACGAACTGGTCACGCTGGTCCCGCATTTCAAACGTCAGGGCGCCAAATTGATCGCTCTCACCGGCAACGAGCAGTCGTCCCTCGCGTTCGCCGCGGATGTGCATCTCGACGCCAGCGTCGACACCGAGGCCTGCCCACTCGGACTGGCCCCGACCGCGAGCACGACCGCCGCGCTCGCGCTCGGCGACGCACTGGCCCTCACTTTGCTCGACGCGCGCGGTTTTTCGGTGGAAGACTTCGCGCGCTCGCATCCGGGCGGCTCGCTCGGCCGCAAGCTGCTCACCCACGTTCGCGACGTCATGCGTACCGGCGCCGCGCTGCCGACGGTGCCGGTGACCGCGACCTTCGCGGATGCGATCGTGGAAATGAGCAGCAAGGGCATGGGAATGACCGCGGTCATCGATCAGAATCGTCGTGTCGCCGGCATCTTCACCGATGGCGACCTGAGGCGGTGCCTTCCCAGGATTCGAGATTTCGGCACTGCGAACGTCGCCGAGCTGATGACCGCGAATCCGCGCAGCATCGGCCCCGACCGGTTGGCAATCGATTGCGTGGAGCTGATGGAATCGCCGCCGAAGGTCAGCCAGCTATTGATCGTCGACGATGAAGAGCGTCTGGTCGGCGCGCTGCACCTGCACGATCTTTTCCGGGCGAAGGTGGTATGACGCGCCGTTGGAATCCGCGATGACCACGCCCGATCTCCTGGCACGGGCGCGCGCGGTGCGAATGCTCTCCTGCGATGTCGACGGAGTGCTCACCGATGGCAGGCTGTACTACGCCGACGATGGCAGCGAGATGAAGGCGTTTTCGACGCTCGACGGACTCGGCCTGAAGATGTTGCACGAGGCCGGCATCGTCGTCGCATGGATCACGGGCAGTTCGACCCCCGCGGTAACCAGACGCGCGAAACATCTTTCCGTTGCTCACGTCGTCCTCGGCGCGGAAAACAAGCTTGCGCCATGGGAGCGCCTGCGCTCGGAGCTCGGCATGGCCGCCGAAGAGTGCGCGCACATCGGCGACGATCTTCCGGATCTTCCGCTGCTCGTGCGCTGCGGATTGAGTACGACGGTGCCGCACGCACCCGAGGTGGTCAAGCGGCGGGCGCATTACGTCACGCGCGCGGATGGAGGCGCCGGCGCAGTGCGGGAGGTATGCGAGCTCATCCTCGGTGCGCGCGGCGATCTCGCGCAGCGCATCGCGCAGTTCGAATCATGAACCGCGGCCGCGCCTGGCTGGACCGCCTGATTGCGTGGTCTCCAGTGCTCCTCCTCGGAGCGTTCGCGGCGTTGACCTATTGGCTCAACGCGCAGGTGCAGCCCGGCACGGGAAAATTCGATGGCTCCGGGCGCCACGACACCGATCTTTACATCGAGGATTTCAAGGCCGTGAGCCTCGACGCGGAAGGCCGGGTCCGGCAGTCGATCGTTGCCAGGCTTGCGCGCCACTACCCGGACGACGACACGACCGAATTCGACTCACCGCTGATCACCTTCAGCGATCCCGGCAAGCCACCGGTGAGCATCGCCGCCGATCGCGGCATGATTACGGGCGACCAGAAAAACGCGTACTTCATGGGCAATGTAAAGGGCGTCCGAGCAGCGGCGGCGGATGAGCGCGACAAAGGCCCCATCGTCGTCACCAGCGAATACCTTCACGTCCTGCCAAAGGAGGATAAGATCGAAACCGACAAGCCGGTGACGATCTCGGACCCCCGTGGGATAATTAATGCAACAGGAATGGAATTCGACAACAAAGCCAAGACCTTCAAGTTCAAGTCCCGCGTCAGCGGACAGTTGCAGCCGAACAAGTAGCGTGATGCCCTGCCTCGCCCCCCCATCATTTGCGCGCACGGTACTGCTGCTCTGCGCTTTGCTATGCGCATTCGTCGGTCATGTTTCGTGCGCCCTAGCGGAGAAGGCAGATCGTGACAAGCCGATCAACTTCCAGGGCGACTCGCTCGGCGGCAACACGGACACCAAGATCAGCGATTTGATCGGCAACGTTGTCATTACCCAGGGGACGCTGACGATCCACGCCGATCGAATCCAGTTTCATCAGAACCCCGATAACTCGGTGTCGGCGACTGCATTCGGCAACCCGGTCAGCTTTCGCGAAAAGCGCGACGGCGTCGACGAATACTATGAAGGCTTCGCGCAGCGCGTCGTCTACGACGGCACCAAGCGCATCGTCGAACTGTTCGATCGCGCGCTGCTCAAGAGAACCGGCGACGAACTGCGCGGCAACTACATCTCGTACAACGCGGAAAACAACACCTTCAAAGCCGAAGGTCGTCCGGATACCAAGCCGCCGGCCGCCGGCGAGCCCTTACTGGGTCCCCGGGTCCGCGGCGTTTTCCTGCCGCAACCGAAAGACGCCAAGGATGCAAAGGGCACTAAGGATTCGACGGACGGCAAAACGGCCCCGGCGAAATCCGGTGAGAAAGACGTCAAAGATGCCAAGGATTCGAAGGACAGCAAGGCCGCGCCGCAGAAATCTGCCGATCCGGTCCCACTCAAGCCCGACTCGTCGCTGAAGCTGGAGCCCCCCAAGTGACGGCTGCCGCGAGCACGCTTTCAGTCGCCAAGCTGAACAAGCGCTACAAGTCGCGCATCGTCGTGCACGATGTGTCGCTTTCGGTGGCAAGCGGCGAAGTGATCGGCCTGCTCGGCCCCAATGGCGCGGGCAAGACGACCTGCTTCTACATGATTGTCGGCCTTGTTGCGACCGACGGCGGGACCATCGATCTCGACGGCGACGACCTGACCCGAATGCCAATTCACGTGCGGGCGCGG
This sequence comes from Burkholderiales bacterium, assembly GCA_017880805.1. Taxonomy (GTDB): domain Bacteria; phylum Pseudomonadota; class Gammaproteobacteria; order Burkholderiales; family Casimicrobiaceae; genus PALSA-1003. Next base: position 6,235 of record JADGRP010000175.1, on the reverse strand, counting down.
CTCGGGCTGTCATACCTGCCGCAGGAAGCGTCGATATTCCGGAAGCTCTCGGTTGCCGAGAATGTCCAGGCCATCCTCGAGCTTCAGGGAGTCGATGGCGACGAAATCGCCAATCGCCTCGACGCGCTGCTCGAAGACCTGTCGATCTCGCATCTTCGCGACGCATCCGCGGTCAGCCTCTCCGGCGGCGAGCGCCGGCGAGTCGAAATCGCCCGCGCCCTGGCAACCCGGCCAAGGTTCATACTGCTCGACGAGCCGTTTGCGGGCATCGACCCGATCGCGGTTCTCGACATCCAGAAGATCATCGGATTCCTGAAAGAGCGCGAGATCGGCGTCATGATTACGGACCACAATGTGCGGGAAACGCTCGGTATTTGCGACCGTGCGTACATCATCAACGAAGGCCGGGTGCTTGCATCAGGAACGCCGGACGAAATTGTTTATAATGAAAGCGTGAGAAAGGTCTATTTAGGGGAGCATTTCCGGCTTTGATGTTGGCTGCGAAAGTGCGTGAACATGAAGCCAACCCTTCAGCTCAAGCTTTCGCAGCACTTAACGCTTACTCCACAGCTGCAGCAGTCCATTCGCCTGCTGCAACTTTCGACGCTCGAACTCAACGCCGAGGTCGAGCGCCTGCTGCAGGAAAATCCTCTGCTGGAAAAAGCCGACGAGGACGAGACGCCCACGCCGCCGCCCGAGTTTTCGATGGAAGCCAGCACCGCGACGCCGAGCACCGAGTCGTCGAGCGATGAGCGCGACGAGCGGACGCCGGGCGACTTCGATCTGCTCGCCAATGCGGGGGGCGACGGCGATTGGGGCTCGGCATCGGGCGACGACGACGAGGAGAACTTTTCCCCGCAGCAAGTGGCGACCAGCTCGCTGCGCGACCACCTCAACGCGCAACTCGCCCTGTGCAACCTTCCGCTTCGCGATCGGCAGATCGTCTCCGCGCTGATCGACGCTCTCGACGAGGATGGCTATCTGCAGACCTCACTTGACGAGCTGGTGGAATTGTTCCCCGCGGAGCTCGGCCTCGAAGCCGACGAGCTTTCCGATGAACTTTCCATTGGCCTGCGTCGCCTGCAGAACATGGAGCCTTCGGGAGTCGGTGCCCGCGACGCGGCCGAGTGTCTCGGCCTGCAGCTGAAATCGAAGCCCGCCACGACGCCGTTCCTGGCGGAGGCGATGAGACTGGTGGAGCAGCATCTGCCTTTGCTTGCCGCGCGCGACTTCGGCAAACTGAAGCGCCTGCTTCATATCGACGACGCCGGCCTGCGCGGCGTGCGCGCGCTGATTACCAGCCTCAATCCGCGTCCCGGCGCGGAATTTTCCAGGACCGAGGCGAACTATGTCATCCCGGATGTGGTCGTACGAAAAGTAAGGGGCAAGTGGACCGCAACGCTCAACGATGCCGCAATGCCCAAGTTGCGGCTGAACCGGATCTATGCCGATATCCTCACCCGCAATCGCGACTCGTCGAATCAACAGCTCGCGGCGCAACTGCAGGAGGCGAAATGGCTGATCCGCAACGTCCAGCAGCGATTCGAAACCATCCTGCGCGTTTCGCAGGCAATCGTCGACCGGCAGCGGCATTTCTTCGACCATGGCGACGTGGCGATGCGGCCGATGGTGCTGCGGGAGATCGCCGAAATCCTGAACCTGCACGAATCCACGATCTCACGCGTAACGACGCAGAAATACATGCTGACCGCGCGCGGCACTTACGAGCTCAAGTATTTCTTCGGCAGCCATGTCGCGACCGATACCGGCGGCGCGGCATCCGCAACCGCCATACGTGCGCTGATCAAGCAGCTCATTGCCGCCGAGGACCGCAACACGCCGCTCACTGACAGCCGAATTGCGGACCTCCTCGGTGACCAGGGGATCGTCGTCGCGCGACGGACGATCGCGAAGTATCGTGAAGCGCTGCAAATACCACCCGTCAATCTGCGCAAGACGATGTAGCTCAGTTGTGTAACTCAGTTTTGTAAGACACGCACCGCAACCACAAGGAGCGTTGAATGAATCTAAACCTGACCGGCCATCACCTGTTGATCACTCCCGCGATTCGGGAATACATTTCGACGAAGCTCGTGCGCGTGACACGCCACTTCGACCATGTGATTGACGTGAACGTCGTGCTGTCGGTCGACAAGCTCAGGCAGCAAATCACCGCTAATCTTCACGTCAGCGGCAAGGAAATCCACGCCGAATGCGTCGAGGCCGACATGTACGCGGCGATCGATGCGCTCGCCGACAAGCTCGACCGGCAGGTGCTGCGGCATAAGGAGAAGCGCAACGGCAACCGGCACGTGTCGCTGGCGATCAAGCCTGTTGTGGACGCGCCCGCCACGGGCAAGACACGTGCGCGTTAGCGTTCGGATCGCATTTTTCGGTTGGTAGCGTACTGTCTTTCACACCATCGATGACCCACATTGCGGACCTGCTGCCCGAGTCGAATATCGCACTCGACGTGGAGGCGACGAGCAAAAAGCGGCTGTTCGAGCAGATCGGCCAGCTGTTCGAGAACCACGCGCAAATCGCGCACTCGGTCGTCTTCGACAGCCTCTTCGCGCGCGAGCGGCTGGGTTCGACCGGATTGGGCCAGGGCATTGCCATTCCCCACGGCCGGATCAAGGGCCTTCCCCGAGCGCTCGGAGCGTTCGTTCGACCGCTGCAGCCGATTCCGTTCGACGCTCCCGACGGCAAACCCGTCGACCAGGTGTTCGTGTTGCTGGTGCCGGAGCAGGCGACTGAAGAGCATCTCGAGCTTCTGTCCGAGCTCGCTCAAATGTTCAGTGAAAAGACTTTTCGCGACCAGGTTGCCACCGCAACCGACGCGAACGGCATTCATCGCGTTTTCTCGACCTGGGCTCCGGCACCACGATGAATGAAGCCAGCGCCATGCGGCAAGTGAGCTTCGAGCGCGTGTTCGAGGACAACCACGAGCGTCTCGGACTCGCGTGGATCGCGGGTCGCCAGGGCGGGAACCGCGTCCTGATCGGCGAAGCGGCGCTGAAGCCGACCATCGGTCAAGTCGGGCACATGAATTTCGTCCACCCGTTCCGCGTCCAGCTCATCGGCGCGGCGGAGGCCGCGCACCTGCGCGCGTTGTCGGAGGATGCTCTCCAGGCTTCGATCTCGCGGCTGTTCACGACCGAGCTGGTGGCGATCATCGTTGCCAACGGCGAGGACGTGCCGAGTCACCTGCACGAAGAATGCAGCAAGCACGACGTTGCCCTGCTGACGTCGCCGCAGCCGTCCCCGCACGTGGTCGACGTGATACGGCTGTATCTGTCACGTGTGCTCGCCGAATCGACTTCGCTGCACGGCGTCTTTCTCGACGTCCTGGAAATGGGCGTTCTCATTACCGGTGCATCCGCGATCGGCAAGAGCGAGCTGGCGCTGGAGCTCATCTCCCGCGGCAACGGCCTGGTCGCCGACGACATCGTCGAGCTGTATCGCATCTCGCCCGATACCCTGGAAGGCCGCTGTCCGGCCGTTCTGAAAGATTTTCTCGAAGTGCGCGGCATCGGCGTGCTCAACATCCGCACGATCTTCGGCGAGACAGCGGTGCGTCCACGCAAATTGCTCAAGCTCATGGTCCACCTCGAGGATCACAGCAACGAACAATTCTCCGAGCTCGACCGCCTTCAGGTAAGCGCGACGTACCAGGAGATTCTCGCCGTGCCCATTCGCAAGGTGACCATTCCCGTCGCGGCCGGCCGCAACCTCGCGGTGCTGGTCGAGGCCGCGGTGCGCAACTTCGTGCTCAACCAGCGCGGCATCGACAGTACGAAGGAATTCATCGAGCGCCAGCAAAGACTGATGGAAGACGACAGCTGACGCCGTCGATCGACGAGGCCCGCCCGGCTCGCCGCGGCGAGCCGCCGCGGCCGGCGCCGGCGACGCTTCCCGAATTGCGACACACTTCGACTCTAAGACAATGGACCTGCTGCTGATCGGCGGCGTATCGGGTTCCGGCAAGAGCGTCGCGCTCGCCGCGCTCGAGGACAGCGGCTATTACGCGGTCTCGAACCTGCTACTCTCGCAACTTCCGCCGCTGCTCGCGCAGCTCAAGGCAACGGCGCAGGATCGGGTCGCGATCGTGCTGGACGTGAAGACCGAGCCCGGCCTCCATGGACTTTCCAGCGCCATCGACGATGCACGCACGAATGGCTGGACGGTTCGCTTTCTGTATCTCGACGCCAAGACCGACACGCTGGTCAAGCGCTTTTCCGAGACCCGGCGCCGGCATCCTTTTTCGAGTGGCGATCGCACACTGACCGAGGCGATCGAGCTCGAGCGCGAACGGCTGGCGGAGGTGCGCCTGCTTGGCTACAGCTTCGACACCAGCGACCTGTCGGCGGCGGCGCTTCGCTCCTGGATCAAGGATTTCGTCAGCGTCGACCCCTCCCGTCTGACCGTTCTGTTCCAGTCCTTCGGTTACAAACACGGCGTTCCGCTCGATGCCGATCTCGTGTTCGACGTCCGCTGCCTGCCCAATCCGCACTACGAGCCGCTGCTGGCACCGAAATCCGGCAAGGACGCCGCGGTCATCGACTACCTCGAGCGTCATCCGGAAGTCGAGCGCATGTACACCGACATCCATCGTTTTGTCTCCAGCTGGCTGCCCGAGTACGCGCGCGACAATCGCAATTATCTTACGGTCGCCATTGGCTGCACGGGGGGCCAGCATCGCTCGGTCTATCTCGTCGAGCGGCTGGCGCGCGCGTTTACGGACCGCTATCAGGTCCTTATCCGCCACCGCGAGCTGCGGTAATCGCCAGTTCCGAATTGCATTTGCGCCGCGGCGCGTTGCGCGCCCAGGCTGCGGGCCCGATACGCTAGAATCCGTCGCATGAATCGGCCGGAGACAATCACGCTTGCATGGACCGGTGCGTCGGGAATGCCCTACGGCCTGCGCCTGCTCCAATGCCTGCTCGCGGAAAAAGTGCGCGTGTACCTGCTTTACTCGAGCGCCGCGCAGATCGTCGCCAAACAGGAGTTGGATCTCACGTTGCCGACTCAAGCGGCGGCCGCCGCAGCGCTGTTCGCCGAACGCTTCGGCGCCGAGCCGGGTCAACTCACCGTGTTCGGACGCGAGGACTGGATGTCGCCGGTCGCATCGGGGTCGAACCCCGCGGACGCAATGGCGATCTGCCCGTGCAGCCTCGGCACGCTGGGCGCGGTCGCGGCGGGACTCGCCGACAACCTGATAGAGCGCGCCGCCGACGTGATGCTCAAGGAGCGCCGGCCGCTTGTGCTCGTTCCGCGTGAGACGCCGCTTTCCGCGATTCATCTCGAAAACATGCTCAAGCTTGCCCGCGCCGGAGCGGTGATCCTTCCACCTTCTCCGGGCTTCTACGGCCATCCACAATCCATCGCCGACCTGGTCGATTTCGTCGTCGCCCGGATTCTCGACCAGTTGGGCGTCAGCCACGCACTGGGCCCGCGCTGGGGCGCCCGGAGCGGCCAACCGCCTTTCGTCGAGCGTGCTTAAAGCTTGCGGTCACGAAGCCGCTTGCCGCAAATGTTTCCGTTCCTTCGTGCCGATTCGCGTTCGCCGACGACGCTGCCGCTGTTTCCGTTGAAAACCGTGCTGTTCCCGGGACGCTTGCTGCCGCTCAAGGTGTTCGAGCAGCGATATATCGACATGACCAAGGCGTGCCTCAAGGACGAGCAGCCGTTCGGCGTGTGCCTTCTTACCCGCGGTGAGGAGGTAGCACAGCGGGTCGCACAGCGCGATCAGATTGTCGCCGGCGTAGCGATCGACTTCGCCCTCATCGGAACGCAGGCGCGATTCGTGTCGTGGGACATGCCGCAGCTCGGCATCTTGCATCTGAAGATCGAGGGCGGCGCGCGATTTCAGGTGCAATCGAGCAGCGTCACCGGCGATGGGCTCGTCGTCGCTCAAGTCACGCAGCTGCCACCGGAGCCGGCAGTCAAGCTTCCGGAAGCATTCGCGCCACTCGCCAGCCTGCTCGAGTTGATGATCAATCGCGCCGGGGCCGAGAATTTCTCGGCGCCGGCATTGGACGATGCGTCGTGGGTCGGCTACCGACTTGCCGAATTGCTCCCGCTTCCGCTGCCGATCAAGCAAAGCATGCTCGAGATTAACGACAGCCTCGTTCGGTTGAAGGTGCTCGCGCAATTTCTCAAGCAACAGGGGCTCGTCTGATGCCGGCGAGCCTGCCGGGCCGGCTCATTGCACGCTATCCGTGAAATGAACGTT
>JADGRP010000174.1 GCA_017880805.1 Burkholderiales bacterium | reverse complement strand
CCAGCACGTTATTCGAGGTCAATTATTTCGACGAAGAAAAGTTGTATTTGGCGCAGTCCGGGCAGTTGTACAACGAGGCCACGGCGATGGCTTTCGGCAAGACCTACTGCTTTGGGCCTACGTTTCGGGCGGAAAAGTCCAAGACGCGCCGGCACCTCACGGAATTTTGGATGGTGGAGCCGGAGATGGCTTACGCCGATCTTGAAGACGTCAAGCGGGTGGGCGAGGAGTTGATCGTTTCTGTCGTCGGGCGGGTGCTGGAGAATCGGCAGGAGGAGTTGAAGCAGTTGGAGCGGGACGTCAGCAAGCTCGAAGCGATTCAGCCTCCGTTCCATCGCATGAGTTATGACGATGCGGTGCTGAAACTGCAATCCAAGGGCAGTGAGATTCAATGGGGGACGGACTTTGGCAACACCGATGAGACGCTGCTGACCGACGATCTGGACCGGCCGGTGATTGTCGATCGTTTTCCGTCGGCGGTGAAGGCGTTCTACTTCCAGACGGCTCCCGAGCGTCCTGAAGTGGCGCTGGGTGCGGACTTTATCGCTCCTGAAGGCTTCGGGGAAGTGATCGGCGGCGGGCAGCGCATTCACGATTTGGATTTGCTGCTGCAGCGGTTGAAGGAACATAACTTGCCTGCGGCGGACTTCGAATGGTATTTGGATTTGCGCCGCTACGGGTCTGTGCCGCACGCCGGGTTCGGGATGGGCGTCGAGCGGTTTGTCGCTTGGATGTGCGGGCTGGAGCATATTCGCGAGACCATCGCGTTCCCGCGGATGCTGTATCGCACGCGGCCATGAAGCAGTCTCACATCGCGATCATCGGCGCGCCGATGGATTTGGGGGCAGGACGCCGGGGCGTGGATATGGGGCCGTCGGCGTTGCGTCTGGCGGGGCTCAATGAGAAGCTGACGTCGCTGGGGTACGAAGTTGAGGACCTGGGCAACGTGCTGGTGGATCAGCCGGAGAGCTTGCCTGTTGGGAATCCGGGGGCGCGTTATCTGCCGCAGATCGCGCAGACGTGCACGCGGCTGGCGGAGATGGTGGAGCAGGCTGCGGACAAGGGGCGCGTACCCGTGGTGCTGGGGGGCGATCACTCGATCGCGATCGGCACGGTGTCTGGAATGTCGCGGCACTTCCGTAAGGCGGGGCTCAAGTTAGGGCTCATTTGGATCGACGCGCACGCGGATATGAACACTCCGGCGACTAGTCCTAGTGGCAACGTGCACGGCATGCCGCTGGCTTGCTGCATCGGGCTGGGGCCGCGGGAGCTCACAAACATTGGTGGTTCGGCGCCGCAAGTAGAGCCGACTTCGGTGGCGCTGATCGGACTCCGCAGCGTGGATGACGTCGAACGCTTCAATGTGCGCGGCGCAGGGGTGCATCCGTTCACTATGCGCGATATCGACGAGCGCGGGCTGCGGGCGGTGATCAGCGAAGCGATCGACATTGTCACGGCGGGCACGGCGGGGTTCCATCTGTCGTTCGATATGGACGCTGTGGATCCGCGCGAGGCCCCGGGCGTCGGCACGCCAGTTCGCGGAGGCATCACTTATCGCGAGGCGCATCTGGCGATGGAGCTGATCGGCGATAGCGGGCGCATGACGTCCCTTGAAATCGTGGAGGTAAACCCGGTGCTTGACGAAGCGAACCGCACGGCGCTGCTGGCGGTGGAGCTGGCTACCAGCGCGCTGGGGAAGCGAATCTTATGAAACTCCGGGTTGCGGTTCTTTACGGCGGACGTAGTGGGGAGCACGAGATTTCGCTGCGCTCGGCGGAATCGATCATTGCGGCTATGGACCCGCAGCGTTTCGAGGTCCAGCGTATTTTCATCACGAAGGAAGGGCGCTGGGAGCCGCGGGCGATTTCCCCTGAGCCGGGGGCCAATCCTGGAATCGACGTGGTTTTTCCGGTGCTGCATGGGACTTTCGGCGAAGATGGCACGGTGCAGGGGCTGCTGGAACTGGCGGATTTGCCTTACGTGGGCGCGGGAGTGCTGGGGTCGGCGGTGGCGATGGATAAAGAAGTCACCAAGCGGCTGTTGCGCGAGCGTGGATTGCCGGTGGCCGAATTTATCGTATTGACGCGCGGTGCGTACAATCTTGAGGACATCTGTTCGCGCCTCCCGTTCCCCATGTTCGTCAAGCCGGCGAATCTGGGATCTTCGGTGGGGATTTCCAAGGTGAAAACCTGCGAGGAACTGGCGCCGGCACTCAAATTCGCTGAAGAGTTCGATCGCAAAATTTTGGTCGAGCGTGGCATCACGGGGCGTGAGTTCGAGTGTGCCGTGCTGGGGAATCGCGATCCTATTGCGGCTATTCCTTGCGAAATTCTGCCATCGCGCGAGTTTTACGACTACGAAGACAAGTACATTCTGGGTACATCCAAGACGGTGCTGCCGGCGGATTTGACGCCGGAGCAGACGCGCGAGATGCAGAATCTGGCGATCGCTTGTTACCAAGCGGTTCAGTGCGAGGGCATGGCGCGGGTGGACTTCCTGCTCGAAACGGCTAGCGGAAAATTCTATATCAATGAACCCAACACTATCCCCGGCTTTACGTCCATCAGCATGTATCCGAAAATGTGGGAAGCGGCGGGTTTGCCTTACGCGGAGTTGATCAGCCGGTTGATTGATCTGGCTCTGGAAAGGCACGCGGAACGTAAGGCTACGCGGTTTCATAGGTGAGTATGCGTAGTCTCGCGGTCGCCATCTTATTGCTGCTGCCCGTGGCGCTGCGGGCGGATGACGACCCGGCGGCCGCGGTCGCCGATGACCTGAAGAAGATCATCGATGTTTTTGTAACCCTGGATGAGCAGGCGGCTGATCCGGTTTCGGCGGACCAAGCGATCTATCAGGGCGCGATTCCGGGGATGCTGCGGACGCTCGATCCGCATTCGATTTTCTTCGATCCGGACCAGTTTCAGCAGCTGCAACAGATGCAGAGGAGCGAGTCCAAGGGCTTCGGAACGATCGTGAGCATCGTGCCTGGGCGTGTGACGATTCTGCAGACGCTGGAGGGGTCGCCTTCCGCGAAGTCCGGGCTCAGTGCGGGGGATGAGATCCTGGCGATCAACAATATTCCGTTATCGCAATTGGTCCCGGAACAACTCATTCAGTTGCTGACGCAGGCGCGGCAGCAGGCGGCTGTGCTGGACGTACGCAAGCCGGGGAACGTGCGCGCGTTTCGGCTGTCGCTTTCGCCTGAGTTGATCGATGCGCCCAGCGTCGATCGCGTGTTTCTGCTTTCGCCGGGGATTGGGTATTTGCGGATCAAGAGTTTTGACGAGCCTACAGGCAAGCTGGTGAAGAGTAGCATCGATACATTGGGCGGCGCGGATCTCAAGGGGCTGGTGATCGATTTACGCGATAATCCGGGCGGGGCAGTGAAGGCGGCGGTGGAGACGGCCTCGCTATTTTTGCAGCCCCAGCAAGTGGTGTTCACGATCCGCGGGCGGAATGAACAGAAAGAACAAGTTCAGGTGCCGGCACTGGCCCAGCCCTACACTTTTCCATTGGCGGTGTTGATGGACGCGAAGAGCGCGAGCGCTGCGGAGATCCTGGCGGGTGCATTGCAGGACCACGACCGCGCCACCATCCTGGGCGAGCCCAGCTATGGAAAGGGTATCGTGCAGAATGTGTTTCCGCTGTCGGGTAACAGCGGGTTGGCGCTGACGATTGCGTTTTACTACACGCCCAGCGGCCGGTCCTTGCAGAAGCCTCTGGAAAGCGGCTCGCTGAATATCGCGGCTAAGGCTACTCCGGGAACGTTTCATACGGACGCGGGGCGGGCGGTGCGTGGCGGTGGCGGAATCCAGCCGGATGTCTTGGTCCAAGCCGCGCAGGTCAGCCAGTTGGTTTACGTGCTGGATGCCAGCGGGACGCTGACGGCTTTCGCGGGAGAGTACGTGCAGTCGCACGACATCCCGGACAACTTCGACGTTGATCCCGAGCTTCTCGATCAATTGAAGGTTTCGCTTTCGCAGCGGGGTATCCAGCCGGGCATCGCGGAATGGCTGCGCGACCGCAATTTAATCCAAAGCAAACTGAAGCAGGAGATCGTCAACTTGAAGTTCGGCGTGGAAAAAGGCGACCAGATTGAAATGCAGCGTGACGCCGTGGTGTTGCGTGCGGTGGAGAGCCTTAGCGGGCCGCTGCGCTAGCGCGCCGCGATTGCCAGTAGTGGATCACGAGCGGCAGCAGGCT
>JADGRP010000019.1 GCA_017880805.1 Burkholderiales bacterium | reverse complement strand
GACGCCGAACCCGGAGGCCAACGTGGACCGCCAGTTGTTCGACAAGCTCGGCATGCGGCTGATGCCTGCGGAGGCCGCCGGGCAGGTTCATGCCTGATGTCGAAGTTCATGCCTGATGCGCTGGCCTCCCGTCTGCGGGAACGCCTGGCCGCCCTCGACGAAGCTGGCTTGCGGCGAACGCTGCGCCCACCGTCGGGAATCGATCTCTGCTCCAACGATTATTTGGGTCTGGCGAATCATCCGCTTTTGAAACAGCGCATGGCGAACGCGGTGCTGGCGGAAGGCGTGGGCAGCACCGGGTCGCGATTGCTGCGCGGGGAGCGAACGAGTTTCTCTTGCGTGGAAGAAAAGTTCGCGCGCTTCAAGGGGACGGAGCGGAGTCTGTACTTTTCGAGCGGCTACCTAACGAACCTGGCGGTGTTGACTACGTTCCCGGAAGCGGGCGACGTGATTTTTTCGGATGAGCGTAATCACGCCAGCCTGATCGACGGGGCACGTTTGTCGCGCGCCCGGCGCGTGGTGTTTCCACATAACGACGTGGCGGCGTTGGAGCGAATGTTGCGCGAAGACATCGGTGAGGGACAGAAGTTTGTGGTGGTCGAATCCCTATTCAGCATGGACGGAGACCAGGCGCCGCTCGCGGAATACGCTGCGCTGTGTGGGGAAACTGGTGCGGCCTTGATTGTGGACGAGGCGCATGCCGTCGGAGTTTACGGCGAGCACGGCCAGGGGTTGACTGGCGAAGTTTTCTTGTCAATCAACACTGCGGGAAAGGCGATGGGCGTGAGCGGCGCGTTCGTCGCGGGGTCCGCGAATGCGATTGAATTCTTGATTCAGCGCGGCCGACCGTTTATTTTTTCGACGGCGGCTCCGCCGGCGATCGCTGCGGCACTTGGCGCGAGCCTCGAAGTGATCGCGAGCGAGCCTGAGCGGCGCGACCGTCTGTTGGCACGCGCCCATTATCTGCGAGGGCGGCTGGGGCTCCAAGGAGATTCGCCGATTATTCCGGTAATCATCGGAGAGAACGAGCGGGCCGTTGCCGTCGCGCGGGAACTGCAGGCGGCCGGCTTCGATGTGCGTGCGATCCGTCCGCCCACGGTACCGGTGGGAACTGCGCGTTTACGCGTGGCGGTGAACCAGGGGCTGAGCGAAGAGGTGCTTGATCGGTTTGTTACGGCGCTCGAAGTCGCGACCAAAGCATGAAAGGGCTCTTCGTCACCGGGACGGATACCGGCGTCGGCAAAACTGTGGCGGCGGCGGCGCTGCTGCACCGCTACCGTGGCGTCGCGCCCCTGCGGTATTGGAAACCGATTCAGACCGGTATCGAAATCGATGACGATACAGCTACGGTGCGGCGGTTGGGTGCTGCGGCAGAGCAAGAGATTTTTGAACCAGGCGTGCGTTTGGAGAAACCGGTTTCACCGCATCTCGCCGCGCGCTGGGCGGGAACACGGATCGACCTCGCGGAATTGCGTGCGCTGCTGCCGGACGAACCAGACACGGTTTGGATCGTCGAGGGCGCGGGCGGATTGCTGGTTCCGATCAACGAATGGCAGACCATGGCGGATTGGATGGCGTATCTCTCGCTGCCGGTAGTGGTGGTGGCGCGCTCGGGTCTCGGCACCATCAACCATACGCTGCTGACGCTGGAAGCTTTGCAAACCCGCTGGCTGCGAGTGGCGGGCGTGTTGATGATCGGCGAACCGAACGCGGAGAACCGCGCCGCTATCGAGCAGTACGGGCGCGTGCCGGTGATTGCGGAGATGCCCTTGCTGGCGCCGCTCGATGCGGGACTGCTGGGCGCGTGGAGCGTTAAGCATTTGGACCCGCAGGGGCGCTTGCTGGAGTTTATGCGATGAGCCTGACCGATCGCGACCGCGCCCATGTTTGGCATCCCTATACGCAGATGCTAACGCAGCCGCCGCTGCTGCCCATCGTGCGCGGCGAGGGCGTGTATCTTTACACCGAAGACGGGCGCAAGATTCTCGACGGGATTTCTTCGTGGTGGGTGAATATTCACGGGCACTCGCATCCGAAGTTGAATGCGGCGCTGACGGCGCAGGCTCGCGAGATCGAGCAGGTGATCTTCGCCGGGTGCACGCATCGGCCTGCGGTGGAACTGGCGGAACGGTTGGTCGAAGTGATGCCCCCGGGTCTCAATCGCGTTTTCTATTCCGACAACGGGTCGACTGCTGTGGAAGCCGCGATCAAAATGGCCGTGCAGTATTGGCGGAATCGCGGCGAGTCGCAGCGTACGGGACTGATCACACTGCATCACGCTTATCACGGCGACACGGTCGGCGCGATGTCGGCCAGTGAAGATTCGCTCTTTACTCGCGCGTTCACGCCGCTGTTGTTTCCGGTGGCGCGCGCGTATTCGCCGTATTGTTACCGGTGTCCGCTCGGTCTCAAGCGCGCGTCCTGCAAGATCGATTGTCTGGGCGATCTGGAGCAGCGTCTCGAAGAACAAGGCGAGCGCACGGCCGCGGTGTTGATCGAGCCGATGCTGCAAGGCGCCGGTGGCATGATCGTGTGGCCCGCCGAGTTCCTCGCCGGTGTGCGGCGGTTGTGTGACCGCTATGGCGTGTTGATGATCGCCGATGAAGTCCTCACGGGCTTCGGCCGCACCGGACGCATGTTTGCTTGTGAGCACGCGCCAGTGAAACCCGACATCCTGTGCTTGTCGAAAGCGCTGACCGCGGGCTACCTACCGATGGGCGTCACCGCCGCCACCGAGACGATCTACGAAGCGTTCCTCAGCACAGACCGCGGGCAGGCGTTCTTTCACGGGCATTCTTATACGGCGAATCCGCTGGCCTGCGCGGTGGCAATCGCGAGTTTGCAGTTGTTTCGCGAGACCGATGTGCTGGCGCGCGTGGGCCGTCTAGAGCGGCAGTTGCGCGCGGGATTGGAGCCGCTGCGATCTCTCGCCTGCGTGGGGGACGTGCGCGTGATCGGCGGCGTTGGCGTAGCGGAACTGGAGGGCGATAGCGGCTATCTAGCCGATATCGGTCCGCGCCTGGGGGCTGCCTTTCTGGAGCGCAATCTGCTGCTACGGCCGTTGGGCAACATCGTCTACTTCATGCCGCCTTACGCCATTACGGACACGGAAGTCGAGTGGGCACTCGAACAAATTCGCGAAGTACTGGGAGCCGTGTGATCCCCCTCACCATTTTTATAAGCGCGTTCCTACTGTTCCAGGTGCAGCCGATGATCGG
>JADGRP010000173.1 GCA_017880805.1 Burkholderiales bacterium | reverse complement strand
GCGCCGGAAACCGTGGTCAGGAACGTCTTGCCCTCCCAGCACAGCGGCGCTACCGCGGTGGTGACGGCGGATGCCCAGGTGCCCATGATCGCCGGAACCTTGGTCACGTCGATCAGCTTGCGCGCGGCGCGTACCGCGGACTCGGGATTGGTTTGATCGTCCTCGACCACCAACTCAACTTTGCGGCCGAGCAATCCTCCCGCTGCGTTGACTTCGTCGATCACCGCCTGCATCGCCTTCAGCATGCGCGGCCCATCGAACCCGCCGGCCCCCGTCAGTGGCGTGAGGACGCCGAGCTGCATGGGCGCGCCCTGGCCGCGCACGATGCCGGGCGCCATGCCCGCGGCGGCCAGCGCGCCGACGCGCTTCACGAAGCTGCGACGCGATAAAGCAATCCGATGATTCGTCATGGTGCATTCTCCTTCGATGTGTAGTCGTGCATGATTCAGCCGCATTTCACGCGCCCAGGAAAATGCGCTTTATGTCAGGGTCGCCGGCCAGTGTCGCGGCGGGCCCGTCACGGTGGTTGCGCCCATCGACCAGAATGTACGCCCGGTGGGCGATGGTCAAGGCCTCGCGCGCATTCTGCTCGACCATGGCGATCGACACTCCGGTGCGGTTCACGGCCACGATGTTCCCGAACAAATCTTCCGCGGCGATCGGCGACAGTCCTGCGGACGGCTCGTCCAGCAGCAATACCTTCGGCTCGACCATCAGCGCCATAGCCATGGCAAGGATTTGACGCTCGCCGCCGGACAGCGCGCGCGCCGCGACACGCCGGCGCTTGGACAGGATGGGGAATCGCTCGAAGGCGAGCTCGATCTTGCGCTCGCAGCCCTTGGGATCGATATAGCCGCCCATCTCGAGGTTCTCGCGCACCGACATGGTCGGGAATATGTTCTGCTCCTGTGGCACATAAGCCACGCCCATGCGGCTGATGTCGCGTGGCGCGCGGCCGCCGATGCTCTCGCCGTTCATTCGGATGCTGCCGCGTCCCGGCTTGAGTAGCCCGGCAATGGATTTGAGCAGCGTCGATTTGCCAGCGCCGTTGGGGCCGATGATCCCGACGATCTCGCCGGTGTCGACCGAGAAATCCACGCCCTTCAGTACTTCGTCGGCGGCGCTGTAGCCAACGACCAGTCCCTCGATGCAGAGCAGGCTCAAGAGACGCGTCGCTTGCGGCCCATGTACGCTTCCTGCACCGCTTCGTTGCGCGAGAGCGCGTCGAAGCTCCCCTCCGCAAGATTCTTTCCCTCCGCCAGCACCACGACGTGATCGCAGAGCTGCGCGATGGTGTCCATGTGATGCTCGATCAGCAGCACGCTCAGTCCGCCGTCGACCAGCGAGCGCAGATGGGCCGCGATTTCGCGCGTCAGCGACGGATTGATGCCGGCGACCGGCTCGTCGAGCAGGATCAGGCGCGGACGACCCATCAGCACGCGGCCGATCTCCAGCAGCTTTTTCTGGCCCCCGGAAAGACTCGAGGCAGGATCGTTCAGCACCCGAACCAGGTTCAGGCGCGAAGCGATGGCGAAGGCGCGATCGATCAATTCGGATTCGCGTCGCAGTGCCGCCGCCGAGCGCATCAGGGCGGCGGATGCGCGCTCGCCTGGCTGCCGGTCGCCGTACAGCAGCAGGTTCTCATACACGCTGAGGCGCGGAAATCCGCGCGCGATCTGAAAAGTGCGGATCAGCCCGACCGACGAGATGCGGTCGGGCCGCCAACCCGTGATGTCGCGTCCCCCGAAACGTACGGTTCCTGAGTCAGGTGCGACGACGCCCGATATGCAGTTGAACAGCGTCGTCTTGCCCGCACCGTTGGGCCCGATCAGACCGGTAATGCGATGCGCCTCGACCCGCAGATCGACACCGCCAAGCGCATGAATCCCGTAAAAGCTGCGGGTCAGGTCGCGCACTTCGAGAAGCGCCACTGGCTGCTCCTGTCTCCGGCGAGAAAATTGTTTCGCAGAGCGTAGCATTGATTGTCGGGCATCCCGAATCCAATGAAGCAAGTTTCGGGGATGCGAGACGCGGGCCACGGTCGCTCGCGTCCTGGAGTGCAGCGCTAGCGCGGGCTGACCCGCGACCCTATCCGCCGTTATACTTCAACCGGAAAGCTTTCTCGAGAGGTCCATCATGTCGGTTCATCCGTTAACTTCATCGCACGCGATCGACCCGGTCGCGCTGGCAAAGACCCATCTCGCCGCTGCCCATCGCCTCGCCGTGCTGCACGAGCTGGAGGAAGGGATCGACAACCACTTCACCGTCACCATGCCCGGCCGCGACGACCGGTATCTGATTCTTCCCTTCGGCCTGCATTGGTCGGAAGCCCGGGCGAGCGACATGATCGTCTTCGACGAGTCCGGCGCTACGCTCGAGGGCGAAGGCGCGGTCGAATTATCGGCGCAATGCATCCATGCGCCGATCCACCGTATCTGCGGCGTACGTGTGGTGCTTCATACTCACCAGCCCTGGGCGCTCGTGCTCAACATGCTGCAGGACAATCGGCTCCTGCCGGCCAACCAGACCGCGGCCTTTTTCCATGGCCACATTGCCTACGATGACAACTATGCCGGGACCGCCGATTCGCTCGAGGAGGGCGAACGTCTGGCGGGATTGCTCGGCGACAAGCACATCGTCTTCATGAAAAACCACGGTGTGATCGTCGCCGGGGACAACATCGGGCAGGCCTACAAGCGGCTCTACAAACTCGAGCGCGTGTGCCGAACGCAGGTGCTGGCGCTGTCCACGGGGCGGCCGATCGAAGTATTGTCGGACGGCATCGTGGCGCAGGTGCAGGCTCCGGCCGCGAGCGACCGGCACACGCGCGCGGAGCGTGAACGCCTGTTCTTCGAGGCCATGATGCGGGTGCTCGATCGCGAGTCGCCGGGCTACGCGGACTGACAACCGAGCGCCGGCACGGCGCGTTCAACTCTGCGGTGTTTTCAACCCCCGGACCCGATAGGCGATCACAGGGCGGCGGAAGCCCTTCAGCGTCAGCACCTCCTGGGGCTCGACTTCGACAAGCGTTTCGACCCCTGTGTACACGCGGTGGGCGATCAGAATCTGGTCGCCCGGGGCCTCGCCACACAAGCGCGCGGCCAGATTGGTGACGGTCCCGATCGCGCTGTAGTCCCAGCGGCCTTCGAAGCCGATCGCGCCGATCGTCGCAAAGCCCTGCGCGATGCCGATGCCCAAGCTTAGCTCGTAGCCGCGCTTGACCCAGTCCTCCGCCATGCGGCCGACACGCTCGCGAATCGTAAGCGCCATCCGCACCGCGCGCTCGGCGGGGTTCGGGATCGGCACCGGATCGTTGAAAAGAATCGTTATCCCGTCGCCGGTAAAATGCTCGAGCATGCCTTCGTATTCAAGGATAAGCTTGCCGGTGATCTGGTGGTACTCGCCTAGCACGCCCATCACCTCCTCGGGCTCCGCGACTTCGGCGAAGGCGGTGAAGCCGCGCAGGTCGAGGAACACGACCGTGATTTCGCGGCGATGGCTCTTCAGCGGATCATCGCCGCCGCCGTTGACGATGAGCTCCGCGAGCTGCGGCGAGAAAAAGCGCCGCAGGCGGCCGACGCGCTCGAGTTCGCCGACCTGCTCGGCGACTCGTCGCTCCAACGAAGCGTTCCACTCCTTCACTTCGGCGGCAAGCGTCTCGACCGTATCGTGCAGGCGTTTGATCCTGAGCATCGAGCGCACGCGGGCGGCCAGTGCGGCGTGGTCGACCGGTTTGGTCAGGTATTCGTCGCCACCGGCTTCGAGTCCCGCGACCACATCCTTCGAATCCGCCATCGCGGTCACCATGATGATCGGCGTGAACGGGAACGCGGCGTCGGCACGCAGGCGCCGACACACCTCGAAGCCGTCGAGCTTGGGCATCATGACGTCGAGCAGGATCAGATCGGGAGTATGCTGCCGGGCGGCTGCCAGCCCTTCCTCGCCATCGGCGGCGGTGACGATTTCGTAGCCTTCCGCAGCCAGGCGGGTCTGCAGGACCTTGACGTTCGTCGGGTTGTCGTCGACGATGAGGATGCGAGGAGGTTGTCTCACCGACGATTGTCCCAGCGATCTGGGAAATATACGGCCTCGGCCGGAGATGCACAAGGACAGAACGGCGGTAAGATTAGCGTGCAACCCTCACTCGACAATCTGTCGTCCGCGGAGCATCCGGAAATCAAACTCGAACAGCTCGCCGAGTTTGTCCAGAGTCGAACACCGCTTCGCTTGCTAGTGCGTTGGGTCGCAGGAATTCGCGCGTCGGTCCATACCAAGCTGCTCTCCGCGTTCCTAATCGTCACGTTGCTTTTTGTCGTGATGGCGCTGGTGAGCCTGCAGACCATCGTCAGCGCGACGCATCAGAGCCAGCTGCTCGACGAAGCGCATGAACTGGTCAGTCTGGCGCAGCAAGGCGAGCATGCGTTGGCTAGACAGATGCATTACACCGATCTGGCGCTGCTTTCGCAGGACGAGGTGGCGATCTCCAAGATCCTGCGCGAGAACAATCGATTCAATGACAGGCTCGCCAAGGTGGAAGCGGCGGGAACGGCCGAGAAGGGCCTGGTCGAGCAGATACGATCATCGCAAGACGAGGCGATGGCGGTCGTGGCCGACATGGCCAACGCGATCCGCGATGGCAAGCTTGGTTCGGTGACCGGTGCGCTTTTGCATCGCCAGGAGCAGCTCGACAACGAAATTACGACGCGGGTGGGCCTGCTGGTCGCGGCGCAGCAAGATCGAATGGCGCGGCTGCGCGACAGTGTCACCGCCGCCAACCGCAGGTCGCTGATTCTGACCAGCGCTTTCGCGGTGAGCGCGGTGATATTCGCGCTGTTCTGCGGTTTTGTGATCTCCTGGTCATTCATCCTTCCGGTGCGCGAAGCGCTGGGCTTCCTCGACAAGGTGGCGGCGGGCAGTTTTGGGGGACGCATCAGCGTGCCCAACCGCGACGAGTTCGGCGCGCTGGCTGAGCGCATGAACTACATGAGCCAGGAGCTGCAGCGTTTCGACATCGAGCAGCGCGGCGCGGCCGCCGAGCTCGGTCGTCTGAACCAGCAACTGGCACAGACGAGCAAGGAAAAGTCGGATTTTCTCGCCAACATGAGCCACGAGTTGCGCACGCCGATGAACGCCATCCTCGGTTTCACCGAAATGGTTCTCGACGGGCTCTATGGCAACGTGCCGACCGAGCTGAAGGAACCGCTCGCCGACATCCAGGTGAACGGCCGTCATCTGCTGCGCCTGATCAACGATGTTCTGGATCTGTCCAAGATCGAAGCCGGACGCATGGAGCTCTCACTGGGCGAGTATTCGGTCCGGGAGGTCGTCGACATCGTTCACGTGTCGTTGCGTTCGCTGGCCGCCGAGAAAGGTCTGGACTTTGTGATCAACGTCCCCGATGATCTTCCGGTCGCCTATGGCGACAACGGGCGCCTTACGCAATGCCTGGTGAACCTCGCCGGCAACGCTATCAAGTTCACCAAGCAGGGGCGGGTCGAGATCGGCGTGGAACTCGCTGGCAGCGAACTCATCTATCGCGTCTCGGATACCGGCATCGGCATCCCGAAGGAAGAGCTGGAGAATGTGTTCGCAGAGTTCCGTCAGGTCGACGCGACCGTTACGCGCGAGTTCGGGGGAACGGGTCTTGGCCTCAGCATCACCAAGAAATTCGTGGAGATGCACGGCGGCCGTATCTGGATCGAGAGCGAGATCGGCAAGGGCTGCACGTTCTTCTTTGCCGTTCCGCTACGGACGAAAGGCGATGGCGCATGAGCGAACAGACGATTCTTTACATCGAAGACAACGAGTACAACCGGAAAATCGTGCGCCAGCTGCTCAGCCGCACTCCGTACCGGCTGATCGAAGCCGTAGACGGCGAATCCGGCGTCGCCCAGGCGCAACAGGAGCTGCCGGATCTCATCCTAATGGACGTTCAGTTGCCCAAGATGTCCGGCCTCGATGCAACGCGGGTCTTGAAAGCGGACCCGCGCACGAGCCACATCCCGATCATCGTGATCACATCGTTCGCGTTGAGCGGTGACCGGGAAAAAGCGTCGGCGGCCGGTGCCACCAGTTACCTCGCGAAGCCGTACAGTCCGCGCGAGCTTCTGGCGCTGGTTCGCCAGTTTCTACCGAAGCCCTGATCCACGAATCGGAGGTGCTGAAATGGTAAACGCCGTTCGAGTTCCACCACGCGTCGTTTCCGCCGTGCTTTTCCTTTGCCTCGGCCTGGGCGTTGCGCGCGTACACGCTGCCGGTGAGCAGGCGGAGCAGTTCACGCCGGAATTTCTTCATATTCATGCGAGCTACGATGCAAAGCACACACCGAAGATCGTCGCGCCTGACTCCGTCAAGCGCGGTGAATGGTTCAACGTCACGATAAGCGTCGGCGCCGGAGGACAGCATCCCTCGCTATCCGAGCATTCCATCCGCTATATCGCGCTCTACAAGGACACGGTGGAGATCGCGCGAACGTACCTCCACCCGGTGTATTCGTCGCCGACAGTGACGTTCACGATTGCCCTGGACGAAGGCGGATCGCTGCGGGCCATCGCCGAACCTAACCATTCTGCCGCTTGGGAAGTCTCGAAAAAGATCGAAGTTCTTCCGTGAAATGCGCCGCGCGTCACGGAGCCTTCATTTCGACGGTGACGCGTCCGGGCTGCTGGTCGCCGACGGTGACGCTCGCATGCGCCATGCCCAGGCGCTCGTGCCACACCTGGAGCTTGTATTGGCCAGGCGGTAGATTGTCGAAACCGAACTGCCCGTCGGCGCCGGTGATCGCATAGTAGGGGTGCGCCGCCACGACGACCCAACCGATCATCCACGAGTGGAGGTCGCAGTTGATGCGTACTATCTCGGGCTTGGCGAAGGTGACCGGAATCGTGCGGCTCTTCGGCTGCGTGCGATTGAACGACACGTTCAGCTTCGGCGTCGCATGAATATTGTGGAGCAGGCGATCGCTGTTCAAAAAGTCCACGGTGCCGCCCGCAGGGACGACCACGACACGCGGGATGAACACGCATCCGTTCTGATCCATCTCAACCTTGGCTGATTCAGCGGGCGCGCCCGTGCCGGCCGGCGGATTTTCGAGCCACACGGCGGCGTTTCTCAACTCTTTCCGCGGCGACAACAACAGGTCGCCCGGGTCCTTCTCGGTGCCGCATACGTATTGATCGATGGTCACATCGATTTTTTTCTGCGCCGGAACGGGACCGACGAAGACCACTTTGCCCTTGATGGAAGCGCCGAGGCTGGTGCCCGGTGCGCACAGCAGCCCAACCAGCAGCGCGGACAAACCGCCCACGAATTGCATTCCTCTCATTCGACACTCCTTGTCTGTTGCATCTGGCGGCTACCGGCATCGAGCAAAGCACAACGTCTTAGGGACTCGCAAACCGGAACCCGGTCGAGGGTAGTCCGGGCCGGCGTGGCGGTCAAGAACGAGCCTCTTTCAATGGCATGGGAGGCTGAAACGGTATCCGTGTTTCCAACGGCATAGGAGGCTGAGATAAACACGTTGGATCGATCATCTACCAATGGTGATCGATCTGAACGAATCAAGCGCGCACCGGAACATCGCCAACAAGACCTACCGGGGGCATGCGGTGAGACGCTTCGGGCAGTTAGAGTAGCATCGGCGCTCACTAGGTCTTGAGCCGGTATCCGGTCTTGAATATCCAGGCCACGATCGCCAGCGATATCGCCATGAACACGATTGTCATGGCGAGGCTGACACCGACGCTCACGTCGGAAATGCCGTAGAAGCTCCAGCGGAAGCCGCTGATTAGATAGACCACCGGATTGAAAAGCGTAACCGTCTGCCAGAACGGCGGCAGCATTTCGATCGAATAGAAGCTGCCACCCAGGAAGGTCAGCGGGGTAACGATCAGGAGTGGTACAAGTTGCAGCTTTTCGAATCCGTCGGCCCAGATACCGATGATGAAGCCGACGAGGCTGAATGTCACCGCCGTGAGCAAGAGGAAGAGGATCATCCAGAACGGGTGCTCGATGCGCAGCGGCACGAACAGTCCCGCGGTCGCCAGGATGATCAGACCGAGAATGATCGACTTGGTCGCAGCCGCGCCGACATAGCTCACCACGATCTCGAAATAGGAAATGGGCGCCGACAAGAGCTCGTAGATCGTCCCCGTGAACTTGGGAAAGTAGATGCCGAACGAGGCATTGGCGATGCTCTGCGTCAACAGCGACAGCATGATGAGTCCGGGAACGATGAAGGCACCGTAGGTGATCCCGTCGACCGTCGCAATACGCGAGCCGATCGCTGCGCCAAAGACGACGAAATACAGCGATGTCGAAATCACCGGCGAGATGATGCTCTGCATCAGCGTGCGCCGGGTGCGCGCCATCTCGAAGCGATAGATCGCGCGGATCGCGTGGACGTTTACGCTCACCTGTCCTTCCTCACCAGGCTGACGAAGATATCTTCGAGCGAGCTCTGCGTCGTCTGGAGATCCTTGAACCTGATCCCCGCCTTGTCCAGATCGTCCAGAAGCGTGGCGATGCTGGTTCGCTCGCCTTGCGTGTCGTAGGTGTAGATCAAGTCGCCCTTGTCGCTCGAGAGCTCGAGATGGTACTCGGCGAGCGCGGCAGGAACGATCGTCAGCGTGTCCTGCAGATGCAGCGTCAACTGCTTCTTGCCCAGCTTGCGCATGAGCTCGGCCTTGTCTTCCACCAGGATGATTTCGCCCTTATTGATGACACCGATCCTGTCGGCCATTTCTTCGGCCTCGTCGATGTAATGTGTGGTCAGGATGATCGTGACGCCTCCTGCCTGAAGCGAGCGCACGAGCTGCCACATGTCCCGTCGCAGCTCGACGTCGACGCCGGCGGTGGGTTCATCGAGAAACAGGACCTGCGGCTCGTGCGACAGCGCCTTGGCGATAAGCAGGCGACGTTTCATGCCGCCCGAAAGCGTGATGATCTTGTTGTCCTTCTTGTTCCACAAGGACAGCTCCTTGAGCACCTTTTCGATGTGGCCCGGATTCGGCCCCTTGCCGAACAAGCCGCGGCTGAACGACACCGTCCCCCACACCGTTTCGAACGCGTCGGTGGTCAGTTCCTGCGGCACGAGACCGATCATCGAGCGCGCGGCGCGGAAGTCGGTCATGATGTCGTGACCGTCGACCGTCACGCTGCCTTCGGTCGGGTTGACGATCCCGCAGATGGCGCTGATCAGTGTCGTTTTTCCCGCGCCGTTGGGGCCGAGCAAGCCGAAGATCTCACCGCGACGGATCTCAAGATCAATGTTCTTGAGCGCCTGGAAACCGGAGGCGTAGGTCTTGGAGAGATTCGATACCGAGACGATGGCCTGTGTGGATGCGGAGCTCATGCCTGCCAAACGCCGTAGCCTGCTTCACGCAGACCGATAGCCAGCTCGACTTCCATGGCGCGCGCGCCGTCGTAAGGCATCGGGTTATAAATCTCGTAGAGTTCCGTCAACAATCGCAGGCCGAATTTTTGCACGAATCTATTGGACTGGATACCGGCCTTGTGCTTGTCGAAGCGCACGTCGGGATTCAATCCGGTCATGCCGACGTAAACGCACTGCTTGCCGGCGACGTAATCGGGATTGGCTTTCTTGAAGCGAGGCTCGTAGAGCACGTCTTTCGACAATTCGATCACATAGACGTAGTAGTGGTAGCGGCGTCCCATTGCAGCGTAAGAATGCGAAGGATGTGCGGTGCGGTTGGGACAGTCTACCGCGAAGGCACATCGTGACTCAGCGGAGTTCCTTGTTCAGACGCAGGCGGACCGTAATCGCCGCCATGCCGACCGCGCATGCCGCCAGCGGCACGAATGCCAGCGCGGGGATGCCACTGAGGTCCCACGCCGCGCCGCTTATGACCGCGATCACCACTGCACCGCCGTAGCTGAGAGTAAACATTCCCGCTGACGTGCGGGCGACGTCTTCAGGACGGCAGAGGAGCGCCGGCAAGGTCAGTCCGAGGATGAGTGCGGCCGCGTCCGAAAATCCCAGCAGCGCGGCCCACACGATAGTTGCCGGGCCGACCATCAGCGCGAGACCTGCGAACGAGAACAGCGAGAGAAGGCCCGAAGCGATGTAGGGCCATGCGCGGCGCTCGAGCTTGGTGGCGGTCACGAGCAATAAGAAAGACGCAGGCAACTGTCCGAAATTCAGGGCCAGCAAGGTATCGCTGATCAAGTCCGCCCGTCCCACGCTGGTGAGGTAGATCGGGATGAAGGCGTTGGCGCTGAAGTAGATCGCGTTGATGCACAAGAACAAGCCGCCGAGCCGCCAAACGAGTCCGACGTGCCAATCCGGCAGCCATTTGCGCGGGACGCCTGCCCGTATTGCGTGCTCGCCGTGTGGACGCGGCGCGAAGAGGTAAACGACGACCGCGATGATCGCGACCGGCAGCGACCAGAACACCAGCGACGCTCTCCAGCTTCCATTGAACATCGGCAACACCCACGGAATGGTCAGCAGCACTGCAAAAACCTCGCCGACGAGAAGGCCGTTGGTGTAGATTGCCGTGCCCAATCCGATCCGGCGCGGCAACCACTGCCGAACCGTGGTGGGCATGATCGGCTGCATGATCGCCACACCCGCGGACATCACGATCGTGGTGACGAACAACACCGCGTAGTTCGTGCTCCATCCTCGCAGCGCCGAACCCGTGGCCACCAGTGTCAGCCCGCCGACCAGCGCACCCTTTACGCCCAAGCGCGCGACCAGCAGCGATCCCGCCAGCGCAGCGATCGCAAACAACGCCGGAGGGATGCTGCTCAAAAGGCCGACCTCGGTGGCGCTCAAGGCGAATTCGTCGCGGATCATCGCGATGACCGGTGGAACCGCGAGGATGGTGAGCCGCAGTCCGTTGCCCGCGAGCCAGAGGAGCACGATCGCCATCCACATCTCGCGCTGCGCATCCTGATTGTTGTCGGACATCGCCTGCGTCTGAGTTAGTGCAGCACTGGAATGTTTTCGTCGACGCGGCAGACCAACTTCGGCCCGTCAGTCGGCCAACAGCGGCGGCACCAGCAGCGGGGCAATCAGCAGTCCGGCAGCCGCATCCTGGTCGCGGAACCACCCGGCTTCGCTCGAGATGTTCATGGTGCCCAGCCGCCGTCCGCGATAACCGATCGGCACGTTCATGATCGATCCGACGCCGAGGCTGAAAATCAACGGGTAATCGTCGAAAGCCTCGCGTACTTCCTCCGGCGTGCGTGCAACGAACACTTCGCCCCGGTCCAGCACTGCCTTGCTCCACGGCGTTCCGCGCTTGGTCTTGCGTCCGCCCACCGGGTAGGCCACGAGGTTGCTGCTGTGCACGCGTTCGACTTCCATCGAGGCTTCGTGTACGCGCATGATCGTAAACAGGCTGTGTCCTATGACCGTCTGCACCAGCGCATCGACCGCCGCATAAAGCTCCTGCGGTTCGTGCGCGGAAGCGGACAGGTTCGCAAGCACAGCAAGGTCGGCTAGGGTCAATACGCGGGCTCTTTCGGGCATGGTGGTCATCCTGGATGGTGCGGCGAACGGGCGCCAAGGAGGCCCGGCTTCCTGCGCCGTGCCGACTCTGGGTTAACTCCGCCCCGGAGAATACAATAAGATCCTGGGTGACCATCGATCAATGCGGAATAGGGGAATGAATCATGCGCAGAAGACAGATCCTGAAGGCGACCGGTGCGGTGTTGGCGGCGCCGGTCCTTGCGCAGCTCGCGCGCCCGTTCGACGCGCTGGCGAAGACCGAGCAGGTGGTTATCATGACCTGGGGTGGCCAGTGGGGAGACGCCATGCGCGACAACGTCGACACCGCGTATCAAAAGGCTACCGGGATCAAGGTAGTACAGGATCGCGGCGCCAGTCCCGTCGAGCGCATCACCAAGTTGAAGGTAAGCCTCGCCAACCAGAACGTGGACCTTTTCCAGCTTGCTGATGGACTGGTTCCGGTGGCGATCAAGCAGGGCGTGGCGGAAAAGCTGAATCGCGACTCGCCGCGCATGCCGAACGTGCGCAACATGATCCCTGCGTTCTGGAACGATTACTGGGTTCCGCAGATCTTTTCGGTCACTGGCATCATCTACAACACCAAGCTGGTCAAGAATCCGCCCACCGGGTGGGCCGACTTGTGGCGCGCCGAGTTCAAGGGCCGCATCGTCCTGCCGGAGATTACGCATTCCATCGGCTCGTACATCATCCCCATCGGCGCGCTTGCAAATGGCAAGTCACCGAAGGACGAAGAAGCCGGTTTCGAGATGTTGAAGAAGATGGCCGATCTGCGTCCGATCTGGGCCAAGGACACCGACACGATGATGAACGCGATGCGCACCGAGGACGCGGTCATCGGGATCCTCTACAAGTCGCAGACCTATACGGTAAAGGGCTGGAATACACCGGTGGAATGGGTCTACCCGAAAGAGGGAGGCATCGCCTATACGTCGGGCACCTGCATCGCCAAGAACACCAAGAACCTGGAGGCGGCCGAGGAATATCTGAACGTCACCATGGATCCGGACGTGCAGCCTTTCGCCGCCAAAATCTACAATTACGGTGGCACCAACAAGGACACGCTGGCGCGCCTTTCACCGGACCTGCAGGAGCGGGTGCGATTTCCGCAGGATCAGCTCGATCGCCTGGTGAAGCTCGACCTGGAGTTCATGGGCGACCGCCGCGCGGCCTGGGTCGAACGCTGGAACCGGGTGGTCGCCGTAAGCTGATGCCGGTCGTGAGCGGCGCCGCCACGCCCTGGCACTTGAGCTGGCGCGCCAACGGCGACAGTTTCGACGTCGCACTGGCCGTGAACCGTGTATTGGCGGCCGGTGGCCGTGCGTGGCGGTCGCGCGCGGCCTCGAACGAACTGGATGCCGGCGATTACCTGATCGAGCTCACTGCGCCGCAGCGCGCAGCGATCACGGTTTTGGGTCTGAAGGCCGCGCCGTGGGAAGTATCACTTCCAGCGGAGGCGCAAGCGCTCAACGCCGCTGCACCGCTGCTGTTCGCAGGCACCGCGTCGCGCTTTCCGTATTACGCGTATTACGCGCTGTGCCTGTTGCGGCTGGGTGTCGCCTATACGCCGTGCGATGGCGCGGCGCTTTCGACCGGTGCACTGGACGACGCCAATCTGCTCATCCTGCCTGGAGGGTTTTCGACCTGGGGCATCGACAATGCAGAGAGCGTACAAGGGGCCGATGCGCGCGTGCGCGACTTTCTCGCGCATGGAGGCGCCGCGATCGGCTCCTGCGGGGGCGCATTCTACCTGTCGATGGGACGGCCGGGCTGGACCGGCACCGCCCAAGCAAAGCCTCTCTATACGCACGAATACCTGCAGAGCGGTGTCGGCGTGGTGACGCTGGAGATGCGCGCGGGCCCGCTGGCGCTCGGCTGTCCGCCGACGATGGAAGTGCCGTATTATCACGGCCCGATTTACGATCTGCTGGGACCGGGCATCGACGTTGCGGCGACGTTCCGCGAGCTGACCCTGCCGGGCCGGCTTGCGATCGACAATCCGCTCGACCGTGACAAGTTCCGGCGCGACATGGCCGGCAAGCCGGCCATCCTGCTGGCGACGGGAAATCGTGGCCGTGCCGTGCTGTTCTCCCCGCATCCGGAGATGGGCGATCTGATCCGCAAGTACATGGCGCTGGATGGATACGTGCGGCATTACCTGCCCATCCGCGGCATCGGCACGATGCGCGACACTTTGCGTCACTACCGGATCTGCGATTCTCCCAGCTTCCGCCTGGTGCAGAATGCGATCGACGAATTGATGACCATGATGGCGACGAAAGCAGCAGCGAGTCCATCGGCGAGCGCACTTGCGTCTGCCCGAGGCGATGGCGCTGATAGCGACATTATCGGATTGTGCCGGCGCCAGCTGGATGCACTCCCGCAATTCGGCGCGGGCGACGAAGGCGATCTGCTGCGCGACGTTGCCGCACGCGTCGGCGCGCGCATCGATCCGATCGGCATGCGCGCCGCCAGTGCAATGACACATGTTGGCGAGCTCACAGCGCTTCACGTGTTATGGAATCACCTGGCTGCAACGATGGAAGAGCATTTCGACACCGTCTCCGGGCGCACGCCGGCGCAGCAACTCATGGAATTGGAGCTCTCCATCGCGCTGGTCGAGTGCTGGACACGCGTCGCGGAACTGGATCTCGTGCTGGCGGGGAACGCATGAGCGAGGACGAGGCTGACGTCCGGCTGGACAAAGTACGCAAGAGCTTTGGCGCCGTGGTGGCGGTCAACGACGTCACCCTGGACATCGCGCGCGGAACCATATTTTCCCTGCTCGGACCCTCCGGCTGCGGGAAGACCACGACGCTGCGTCTGATCGCCGGGTTCGAGCATCCAAGCGCGGGCGAGATCTACATCCGCGGCAAGCGCGTCACGGCGATCGCTCCCTATCGCCGCGATTTCAGCATGGTGTTCCAGAGCTACGCCCTGTTCCCGCATCTGAATGTGGCGGAGAACGTCG
>JADGRP010000172.1 GCA_017880805.1 Burkholderiales bacterium | reverse complement strand
GTTCCATATCCACCACCAGCTGCCCGATCACGTCCTCGGCCTCGCCGAGCACGAAATGAGGGATCTCGGGGAAATCCTGATGTCCGGTTGTGAACAGCGGGCCGCCCGCAATGACCGTCTTGCCAAGTGCCGCGCAACGCGCCGCGACCTCGTGCGCGGACTGCCTTTGCACGATCATCCCGCTCAGAAAGACGTAATCGACCCGGCGCAGATCGTCGTCGCAAAGATTCGAAACGTTCAGATCGACCAGCTTGAGGTTCCACGCGGGCGGCAGCATCGCCGCGACGCTCAGCAGGCCGAGCGGCGGGAAAGCGGCCTTCTTGGAGACGAACTTCAGTACATGCTTGAAGCTCCAGAATGTGTCGGGATTGCGCGGATAAACGAGAAGTACTTTCATTCCCGATCTCCTTTTGATTCGCCCCGGCACGATGCAACCGCTCCGTTTTGCGGCGGAATCAACCGCAAGAGAATGATCGCCAATACGTGGCGCGATACCGCAGTGATCAAGCACGCCACCCCGGTAGTAGCCCAAACAATGCCGTTGTCTTGGTCGGAGGAATCGCGGTCGACGCGAACGTGACGAATTCGCGCCAAGGTGCTGTACGGACTGGACATTGCCTGGGATGAGTTCGCAAGGAACGGGCAGCTACACCCACCGCAAGCCTTCGAGTCCGTGCAGGAAGCCATTTACGAACGGGATGTTGGCGGTCATCGAACGCAGCGCCTGCAAGGCGTCGGTGCCACTCTGCTTTCCATCAAGTACGTCGCGGTAGAGCTCGGCCACCCGCACCATGTCGAGGTCGTGCGGAGACAACCGGAAATGCGTGACGCCGGCGTCGCGCAGCGAGTCGAGTTCCGCGAGCAGGACGCCGTAACCGTATGACAGCGTTTGGGTACCGTTGATCGTCAGGATCTCGACACTGTCGATTGTCGTGGCGGTCAGCCCGTCGGCATCGAGACCGCACACCAACTGGCAGTGATCCTTCGTCAGGTTGTGCGAGCGTGCATGATAGCAGCGCATCGCGACCGACAGCGGCTGGCGCCCGAAGACCTGCACCTCGATGGCGGCACGCCCGGCCGTGGCCGCGACGATCCGAATCGAGGTCGCGGGCATCTCAACCGGCACGACGATGCGGATGGCGCCGCGGCCGATGAGGAAGTCACGCGCGCCTTCGTTGAAAACGTTGATGTAGGGGCCGACGACATGTGGCGCGCCGGAGAGGAGCTGGACGCAGGCGACGTCATTTGCCTCGAGCAGCGCGCCGCTCGCGGCGAGCTCGCGAATCGCGGCCACCTCCCGCTCCGAGGTGACGAGTGCCAGTGTCGACACGACGATGTCCTTGCCGGCGGCGCGCAGTCTATGCGCGACGTCCTCAAGGAAGGGTGCGAACGAGAACTCGCGCTTCGAGCAGACGACCTCGCCGAGGTAGACCGTGTCGACCGGCGCCTCGTCCGCGATGCGGAAATAGAAGTCGCGCCGCTTGTGGGCCGGCCAGTGGAAAAGGAGCGGCCCTAGGGTCAGCCGCGCCGGCGCGCCGGTGCTCACCGCCACCCCTTGTGGTAGGCGCCGAAGGTCTCGCGGTTGCCCTCGGCCTCAAACTGAAGCTGGCCGACCGGCGCCGACGCCGCGTCACCGCGGGCGAGCGCGTCGAGGGCTCGGCGGAACGTCCTGACGACCTGCGTGACGTAGGCGCGGCTGCGTTGCCGTCCTTCAATCTTGAGCGCGGTCACGCCCGCGGCCTTGAGTTCCGAAAGGATGCTGATGGCGTTCAGTGCCACCGGTTCCTCGAACAGGTACGAAGCGCGCCCATGCGTGACGTACCGACCCTTGCAAGGCGTCGGGTAGGCAGCCGGCTCGCCCCTCGCGAAGGAATTGAGCGTCACCTGGCCGAGCTTCGACAGCACGCGCCCGCCTTCCTCGAGGTAGGCGACGTAGCTCGCTGGGGCGCATGCGCCTTCGCTCGTCGGCGACAGGCCCGTAAGATACGAGGACAGGAAGCAGCGCCCTTCCGACATGGGGCCGACGCTGCCGAAGGCGAATACCTCGGTCTCGATGCCGATCTCCGCGATCAGTGCCGCCACCTCCTCAACCGACAACACGCGCGGCAGGACCACGCGTTTGATGTCGAAGTTCTCGCGGTAGAAAGCAATCGAGGGCGCATTGGCGGCCGATGCCTGCACGGACAGGTGACGCCGCAGCCCCGGATGGCGACGGGTGGCGTAGTCGAGGACGCCGATGTCGGCAAGAATCACCGCATCGACGGCGGCCTCAGCCGCCTGATTCACCGCCCGATGCCATGGCCCCGCGTCCCCTGCGCGCGGAAAGGTATTGATGGCGACCAGCACCTTGCAGCCGTGACCGTGAGCGTAGGTGACACCCTCGCGCAGTTCGTCGGGGTCGAAGTTGAGTCCCGGGTAATTGCGGGCGTTGGTGCAATCCCGGAATCCACAGTACACCGCATCGGCCCCGCCATCGACCGCGGCACGCAGGGCGGCCGGCGTCCCAGCCGGGCATACGAGCTCGAGATAGCGTGCGTTCAAGCGGCCTTCTCGTCGCGCCTCTTTTGGCGCGCTTCGAGCTGCGCGAGCCGGGCCGTGAGTGCCGTGATCTCGCTCTTGCAGCGCTCGAGTTCCGAAGCGACGTCCTTACCCGTCTCGGTCTGCGGATGCAACGTCCGGTGCATCGCCGCCACGCGGGCGCCGACGTTGACAAGGCCACGATCGAACAGCCGTGCGACAGCGCGCGCCGACGGTCCGAGCGGCCCAAACAGCGCCGCGAGCTCATCGGCAAGGCTCAGTTCTTCGCGGTCCAGCACGTTGCGCAGCCCAACGATGGCCGACGTGTTCCCGGAGATCGCAAGGTCGCGCCGGAAGAAGAGTGTGTCGCTGTCGATCCGCCCCTCGAGCAGATCGACGAGCGTCGCAACGCTGGCCGCGACCTCTGCATCCGCGCCGGTGCTGCCCCGATCGATGATTGCGAGCGTCACCGGCTCCCGGCCCACGTTGAGTGCAAAACGGTACGGCAGGTCAAAGGGCACGATATGGACGACGGCCGGTTCGAGCCGCGCGAGGTCACCGAGGAGCTTCGGATGGGAGCGCTCGAGGCGGCGAACGACCGTGGTCACGAACTGAGCGAGCACCGGCCGCGGCAGTACGGTGGCGGCGCCGCGCAACAGCGCAAGCGGGGAGCGTAGGGATTCCATGGTGGGCGGCTAAGACATCGGCGTTCCAATGGGCGCGGCCTCGGTGCGCAAGCCGCCTCGTGCTGTCTAATGCGGTTACACACCGGCGAGCACGCCCCCGGCGCCGCTCGCGCACTATCGACCAGAGAACCAGGCCCAGAATTGATCCAGCGCAAGTTCTGACGACGCGCCTGGAATATTGGGGCCCGTCGAGCTCGGGCTGGCTGTGGCGAGCCCCGATGCCTACGTCACGCAACAGATCGACTCCCCGGGGATGAGTTCATGATCAACGCGTGTGGATTCCGCTTTAGTCTGTCAGCAATGCTGGGAGAGGTTGTCACACGACTTCGGGCACGGTTGCACTTTCTTGATCCTGTTTTAGAACCTGATGGCAAAGCCGTGGCGTGTTGTCGAGCGCGCCGAAGCCTCTCTCCGCTCGTAACGATTCGGTCACAGTTCCGCTTTAGTGTGTCCGAAGTTGGTCAATCGCGTCAGGGGTGATGACGTTGACGCGAAAGGCGGACAGCCATCGTTTCGTGCCGATCACGCGGTTGCCAAAGGCGATCAGACAGGCGGCGATGGCCCGTGTCGAGCGCGATCAGCAGCGCGGTACGGTCACCGATCTGGTTTATATTTCTCGCGACGACTGGCTTACGGCACGTTGGAGGTTCAACGGCGTCAAGAGCCTTGTCGACGAGCCGGGCCTCATTGGCCCGCGTCTCAAACGGCTCGCCAATCTGTTTGGCGTTTCCGAGCGATCAATACGCCGGTGGATGGGCGCGTATCGTAAGGATCCGGATATCTTCGCGCTGCTACCGCGCCGCAAAGGCCCGCCACTAGGCCATCGGC
>JADGRP010000171.1 GCA_017880805.1 Burkholderiales bacterium | reverse complement strand
TCGCTGCAGCCGCAGCTGCCCGAGGCGCACGTCGCGCGCGGCTGGGTGTTCTACGCCAACAAGCAGTACACCGAGGCGGTGAGCGAGGCGCGGCTCGCGCTCACGCAGAAACCCGACTGCGAGGGCGTCTACTACATGTTCGGCCGCGCGCTCTTTTCGGCCGGCCGTTATCAGGACATCGCCGACATCGCCGACGCCGCCGTCGAGGTGAGCGGCGCCGACTACAACATCTACGTGCCCATCGTCAACGCGCTCAGGGCGATGGGGAAGATGGACGCGCTGCGCAACATGAACATGCGCCGCGCCGAAGCACTCGAAATCTACCTTCGCGAGGTGCCCGACGATGCGCGGGCGCGCATGCAGCTGGCGATCACGTATGCGTCGACGGATCGGCCAGACGATGCGATGCGCGAGGCGAACCTGGCGATGGTGCTGCGCCCGAACGAAGCGACGGTGCTCTACAACGCGGCGTGCACATTCTGCATGCTCAACCGCAAGCCCGAGGCGCTCGACGCGCTGAAGAAGGCGTGGGACGCCGGCTTCAAGGACGCCGTGTGGGCGCGGCGCGATCCGGACCTGGCTATCCTGCATGGGGAAGCCGAGTTCGAGAGGCTGTATCCCGAGACCGCGTAATTAAGAATTGGTAAATCAAGAGTCATGCTCGGCACACCTTCGCGATCGAGCAGGATCCGGAGCCGGCCGGCACTGATACCCCCACGTCGCCGCGCTCAGCCCGCTAGCGGCCAGGCGCGCATACTTGCCGTTCACGTATCTGACGTCGACGTGCTCGGTGAGCTCGTAGAGCGTCGGTCCGATCGCCACCGTGCCGACGAACACCAGCGTTTCGCGCGCGGGGGTTCCAGCGGTGCCACGTCGTCAACTCGCCGCTCTGCTTGGGTTATCTCAATATCCGCCATCTGCCCTCATGGCTGCCGAGTGGCACCCCAAGGCGGCCCCGCGGCGGCAGTCCATTGCGATTGATTTGTAGCATGATCCGCCTCGGAAATGGTCACGCTCGTTGCCCCAAGGCTGCCCCAAAAGACGGGTTTCGGCCTGCGGCCAGAAGGGGACGGCAGGCTCAAGTCGTTATGCGAGAAGGGCTTAGAATTGGCTGGGAGGCAGGGATTCGAACCCCGATAACCTGCTCCAGAGGCAGGTGTCCTACCGTTGAACGACCTCCCAGTACCGGACTCGGCGCGCCTCAGGAACTTCCGATTATAGCTGTTCCAAAAGAGGACCGGCAAGCGCCGCGCCCGGCATTGGGATGATCGCGGTCGATTAGTGCATCTGCTCGTTGCCGACCATCTGCGCGTTGTTCTGCCGGTCGATCTCAAACGGCACGTCGGCGCCACCCTGCGTCCGCGAGCGGCGATGGCTCGCCATCCCGCCTTTGCGTCCGGCTTCCCGCGCTTCGTCGCTCGTCCACTCGTGAGCGCTGCCCTTCTGATGCGCCGCTTTACCGCCCTTGCTGGCGATGTCGCGCTGTTTGTTGCGGTCCATTGACGCGAAGCCGCGATCTTCTTTAGCCACGTGCCCTCCTGCCCGGTTAACACCCACGTGATTCCGGGTCAGTCCGGTTTCACCTACCCCGCGTCAGAGTTGGGCTGCAACCGATGTGCCATGGCCGTTCCGCTAAATCTCAGCAGTAGAAGAACTTAGGAAATCAGCCGGCGGGCGGCGTCAAGCCGTTCGTGCGTGCGGTCACGACCGAGCAGCGAGGCGACCTCAAAGAGACCAGGACTGACCGTTCTTCCCGTCAGCGCGACCCTCACGGCGTGAATGAACGAAGCCGCTTTCACGCCGCGCGCCTCGGCAGACGCGCGCAGCGCGGCTTCGATCGACGTCACGTCGAAGCTCGGCAGTGCGGAAAACGCGGCGTCGAGCGCCGCGAGATGCTCAGCCATTCCCTCCGCGCGAAGGTGCTTGTCGACGGCCGCCGGATCGTATTGAACCCCATCAGTGAAGAAGAATTTACCTACTTCGACGAAATCGCCGAGCCGCTTGGCGCGCGGCCTCAGCAGTTCCAGCACGGCAGCAAACCACGCGTGCCGTCCCGCTAGAAACTCACCGTTCCATACACCCGCGGCTTCGAACCACGGTTTCAACCGCGCCGCCAGATCGTCCGGCGCGAGCTGCGCGATGTGCTGGGCGTTGAACCAATCGAGCTTTTCGGGATTGAACACGGCATCGCCGCCACTGATGCCGTCAAGGGTGAACGCGGCGACGAGCTCGTCGCGGGTGAACAGCTCTTTGTCGCCACCCGGCGACCATCCGAGCAGCGCCAGAAAATTCACCATCGCCTCGGGCAGATATCCGAGCCGCGCGTACTCCATCACTGACGTCGCGCCGTGGCGCTTGCTCAGGCGCTTCTTGTCCGGACCGAGAATGAGCGGCACGTGCGCAAACTGCGGCAGCGCCGCGCCGACCGCCCGATACAGCAGAATCTGTTTCGGTGTGTTCGAGATGTGATCGTCGCCTCTCACCACATGCGTGATCCCCATCTCCACATCGTCTGACACGACCGAGAGATGGTAGGTGGGATGG
>JADGRP010000170.1 GCA_017880805.1 Burkholderiales bacterium | reverse complement strand
GACCGTCGACATCAAAGTGGGTAAAATGCGAATCTTGCCCCGCCATCGCGCCGCTCCTGAAACTTTGCGCTGTCTGCGGCAATCATAGCACCATGCCTTACCCACTCTTTCCCTCTGCGATTCGTTGTGTCAGCGCCGCGCTCGCGGTCACGCTGGCGATTTCTCCGATTGCGCTCGCACAGCAAGACCTGCCCGAATTGGGGGACCCCTCGCAGGCCACCATGTCGTCGCCGCAGGAGCGCAAGCTCGGAGAGTCGGTCATGAAGGAGATCCGCCTTTCAGGCGGGTTTTTGAGCGATCCCGAGGTCAATGGCTACCTCAACGAGATCGGAAATCGCCTTGTGACGGCCATTCCAGGCGCGCCCTTCGATTTCGAATTCTTCGCGGTCGGGGATCCATCGATCAACGCCTTTGCGCTTCCCGGCGGATTCATCGGCGTCAACACCGGCTTGATTCTTCTCTGTCAATCCGAATCCGAGCTTGCGTCGGTTCTGGCGCATGAAATTTCGCACGTTACGCAGCATCACATCGCGCGCTCGATCTCCAAGCAGAAGGACGCGATGCTTGCCACCCTCGCGGCGCTCGCCGCGGCAGTCGTTGCCTCACGGAGTAACTCGTCTAACAGCGGCCAGATGACTCAGGCGGCGATTGCTTCGGCGCAAGGCATCGCAATCCAGATGCAGATCAACTTCACCCGCCAGAACGAACAGGAAGCGGACCGCATCGGATTCCAGCGGCTCGACGCCGCGGGTTTCGACGTCACGGCGATGGCGACACTCATGGAGCGGCTGCAGCGCGCGACGCGCTTTGCCGAGGGCAACGCGCCGTCCTACCTGCGCGATCACCCGGTCACTTACGAGCGGATCGCGGACGCGCAAGCCCGCGCACAAAGCAAGCCGTTCCGGCAGATCAAGGATTCACTCGATTTCAACATGGTGCGCGCGCTGGTCAGGAGCTATCAGGGGACGCCGCGGGACGCGATATTGTTTTTCGAAGACGCTATCACCGAGAAAAAATACAATGACGCGACTGCGGCGCGCTACGGTCTGGTGGCATCGCTGTTGCGCGCGGAGGATTTCAAGCGGGCACTGATAGAACTGGCCACGCTCGAGAAGACCGCGCCCCAGCACCCCATGATCGAAGCGATGGCGGGGCAGGTCCTCATGCAGTCAGGGCAGCTCCCTCAAGCGATCGCGCGCTATGAAAGCGCACTGGCGCGTTACCCGGCCAAGATGCAATTGGTTTACGACTATCCCGAGGCGCTGTTGAAGAACAATCAGCCGGACAAGGCGGCACTTTTCGTCGCCGCGCAGCTCCAGCACTACCCAGCCGACGGCCTCCTGCATCTCCTCGCGGCGCGCTCGTACGCCGCGCTCGGGAAGGAGATGCTCCAGCATCAACACCAGGCCGAGTACTACGCGTGGCAAGGGAATCTTCCGGCGGCAGTGGTGCAGTTCGAGCTGGCCGTGAAGGCGCGCGACGGCGATTTCTATCAGGCTTCTGTTGCCGAAAGCAGGCTCCGCGCGGTCCGCGAGGAGTTGAGCGACCAGAAGCGGCGTGCGATGGAAGCTCGCGGCTGACGACAGCAGGAACTGCTCATTCCGGGAACGAGAACATCACCCGCGGATGAGCGCCGGAACCCACGACTACATTGCGCTGCTGCGATTTGCCGTTCCTTTCGGCATTGATCGAGTACCGGCCCGGCGGCAGGTTCGCGAGCAAAAACGGACCGTCGCTGGTGGTGCTGAGCATTGTCGCGCCGCGCTGATCGCGGATATCGATTTTCACGTCCGAGACGTACTGCGCGCGAGGGCTCGCCGTCGAGGCCATTTCGATCGAAAGCGAGTAACGCGACGCCGCCCGCTTCATCGCTTCGGACTCGTCCTTGCCGATACCCCCGCTGACGAAGGTCACCGCGCCCTGAGTGTGTTCCGGTGGCATGACGCCTTCGTCAGCGTGCGCCGCAACGAGCGTACTGACCAAGATCAGTCCACAGAAGAAACGTAGTGTTGCCGCCATCGCAGCCTCCATTCGGGTGTCGAATTCTGTCACGGGACAACGGCCTCCACGCGGAACACGCCCCTTGGGGCGCAATAGAGTCTGCGGCCGGCGTCAGGTTCCGCGTTCGCTTCAGGCCTTGCCGGTTGTCGGGATGAATTTAAGCGCCAGGCCGTTGTTGCACCAGCGCTCGCCCGTCGGAGCCGGTCCGTCATCGAAAACATGACCCTGGTGCCCGGCGCAGCGGGCGCAGTGATATTCCGTCCGCGGCAATATGAGCTGAAGGTCCTGTTTGGTCGCGAGATGACCCGGAATGCTCGTAAAAAAGCTCGGCCAGCCGGTGCCGCTTTCGAATTTCATCTGGGAGGTAAACAGCGGCAGCGTGCAACCTGCGCAGACGAATACTCCGGCCCGTTTTTCGCCGTTCAGCGCACTCGAGAAAGGCCGTTCGGTGGCCTCCTTGCGCAGTACGGCAAACTGCGCCTCGGGAAGCGACTGCTTCCATTCCGCTTCCGTCCGCTGAAGCGGTGCCGTCGATTGCGCCACGTCCGCGCCCTTGGCAAGCAATGTTTGCCAATTCTGCTGAATTTCGGCCAGCGCCGCGGTGGGCTTTGCGCCGGCAGCCGTTCCCTGGCGGGTCCATCCGAAGGCCACTACGCCGAGCGGTAAAGCCGCCAATGCCCCGAGTACGTTGCGTCGTTTCATCGCCTCTCCTTCATGACTGGTTGCCTCTTGGACCGCGAAAGATCGTGAAGATTGCCACAATTTGAGTCGTCGCGACGGCCGGGGGCCTTACACCTCTTCGCGTGGCAGCGGCAGACCCGAATGCCGGCATCCGGGCACGATCGCCGGACGCGATTTCCATTAGACTTGGGAGGCCACGCATTGCGACCGCCGCGCTGCGGCTGTCCTAGGGGAGGAGGTAAAGAGGCATGCCGATCGTCGACGACATCGCCGGCCTGCGTCGAATCCTGACGCGGCAGAAAACCATCGCAGTCGTCGGTCTTTCGGCGCAATGGCACAGACCGAGCTATTTCGCGGCCAAGTACATGCAGGATCATGGCTATCGCATCATTCCCGTGAACCCGAATTACAGTGAAATTCTCGGCCAAAAATGCTATCCGGGCCTCACTGCCATCGCCGAGCCGGTCGGCATCGTCGATTGCTTTCGCAGGGCGAGTGAGATGGTGCCGATTGCGCGCGACGCCGTGGCCATCGGCGCCAAGGTCCTCTGGATGCAGCTTGGCATCCGCAACGACGAAGCCGCCAGCATTGCCGCCGGCGCGGGGCTCGATGTCGTCGTCGACCGCTGCGTGAAAATCGAACACGCGCGCATCATGGGCGGCCTCAACTGGGCCGGCGTGAACACCGGCGTCGTTTCCGCCCGGCGAAGCATCTGACGCCCATGGCTGACCGCAAATACGGTTTCGACACCTTGTGCCTGCACGCCGGGCATATTCCTGACAGCGCGACCGGCGCCCGGGCGCTACCCATCTATCAGACGACATCGTTCGTGTTCGACAGCGCCGACCATGCCGCGAGCCTGTTCAACCTGCAGACGTTCGGCAACGTCTATTCGCGCATTTCGAACCCCACTGTGGCGGCTTTCGAGGAGCGCGTCGCTGCGATCGAGGGTGGCCGTGCAGCGCTGGCCGCTGCAACCGGCATGGCCGCACAGATGACCGCGCTGTTGACGCTGGCACAGAACGGCGACCACATCGTCGCCTCGCGCACGCTTTACGGCGGGACCTATTCGCAACTTGCGGTGACATTCGCCCAGTTCGGCATCGCCACCAGTTTTGTCGATTCCGACGATCCGGAAGCGTTTCGCCGTGCGATCCGCCCCGAAACCAAGGCGGTGTACGCGGAAACGATCGGCAATCCGCAACTGAACGTGCTCGATATCGCGGCAGTCGCATCGATTGCGCATGACGCGGGAGTACCTCTGGTCATCGACAATACGCTTGCCTCGCCCTTTCTGTGCCGACCGCTCGAGCATGGCGCCGACATCGTCGTTCATTCGGCGACAAAGTATCTTGGCGGTCACGGCACCACCATGGGCGGCGTCATTGTCGAGTCCGGCAAGTTTGACTGGGGGAACGGCAAGTTCCCGCAGATGACGACGCCATCGCGCGGCTATCACGGCGTGATCTTCCACGAGACCTTCGGGGATTTCGGCTTCACGATGAAGGCGCGCATGGAGACCATGCGCACGCTCGGACCGACGCTCTCTCCGTTCAGCGCGTTCCTGCTGCTGCAGGGAATCGAGACGCTGCACCTGCGCATGCCGCGCCATTGCGAGTCGGCATTGGCTGTCGCCCGGCATCTCGCCGCGCATCCGCTCGTCGAATGGGTCAACTACCCTTTGCTGGAAAGAAACCGCTACGAGCCCTTGGCGAAACGTTATCTTCCGCGCGGCGCGGGGGGCATTCTGACGTTTGGCGTCAAAGGAGGCGCTGCGGCCGGCGTTCGATTCATCGAATCGGTGCAATTCCTCTCGCATCTGGCCAATGTCGGCGATGCCAAGACGCTGGTCATTCATCCGGCATCGACGACGCATCGGCAACTCGACGACGAGGAGCAGCGCGCGGCAGGCGTCGCGCCAGAAATGGTGCGGCTCTCCATCGGACTCGAAACGCTCGATGATATTCTCTGGGACATCGATCAGGCGCTGGAGGCCGGCACGTGATGGAGATCTGCGCGAATGGCGGAAGAGAGGCGAGGGCATGACCAACACGCGTTATCCCGCGATAACGTGGCCGTGGGTCGGCGTGCTCCTCTGTCTCGCGCTGCTGGGCCAGGAATACATGCTGCACGCAGCCGGCGCCAATGCCCCGCTCACCGTCTACCGCATCGTACTGATGGCGGTCGGCGTGACCTCCGTCGCGCTGGTGCTGCTGCCCCCGCGGCGGATCGCCTACTTTCTCGCTTTTTTCGTGTGTGCGACGCTGATCTGTTACGCGCTCTATCTCCAATACGTCGAGGGCCTCGAGCCCTGCCCTTTGTGCGCGTTCCAGCGCATCTGCGTGATCGTCATGGGTATCATATTTCTGGTCGGGGGCTTTCACCATCCGGGCCGAGGCGGCGCGACCGTCTACGCGGTGCTGCAATTGCTGGCCGGAGGCGCCGGCATCGCCTTCGCGACGCGGCAGGTGTGGCTGCAATCACTGCCGCTGGAAGAGGTCCCCGCCTGCAGCATGGGACTCAATTACATGCTCGAGACGCTGCCCTTCACCGATGTCCTGAAAAAAGTATTCGAAGGCAGCGGAGAATGCGCGGAAAAGAGCTGGGAATTCTTGCATCTCTCGCTTGCGGCGTGGATGCTGGTGTTCTTCATCTCCATCGTCGCCACCAGCTTCGCGCTTATACGGCGCGACTAGTAGCGGCACCGGTCACTCGCGAGACCGCGCAGCCCGTCTTCCGCTATTTGGGTTGCATTCGAATCGCGCCGTCGAGGCGTATCACTTCGCCATTGAGCATGGGATTGCGGATGATTTCCGCGACCAGCGACGCATATTCCTCGGGCCGGCCCAGCCGCGGCGGAAACGGGACCATCTTTCCCAACGATTCCTGCACTTCGGCCGGCATTCCCTTCAGCATCGGCGTTTCGAAAATGCCCGGTGCAATAGTCATCACGCGAATACCGTAGCGCGCCAGCTCGCGTGCGACCGGCAGCGTCATACCGACCAGACCTGCCTTGGACGCGCTGTACGCCGCCTGCCCGATCTGCCCGTCGAACGCGGCCACCGAAGCGGTGTAGACGATCACTCCGCGCTCACCGTCCGCATTCGCGGCATTCTTGCTCATCGCCTCCGCGGCAAGGCGCGTGAGATTGAACGAGCCGATCAGATTGATCTGGATGACACGTGTAAAGCTCGCCAGCGCGTGCGGCCCTTCCTTGCCCAGGACTTTTTCGCCGATCGCGACGCCGGCACAGTTGATCACTCCGTGAAGCGCGCCGAACGCGGCCAATCCGGCAGCGATGGCGGCCTTGGCGCTCGCTTCGTCGGCCACATCGGTCTTGACGAAGCGCGCGGACGCGCCCAGCTCTGCCGCGAGCGCAACTCCGCCTGCGTCGCTGATGTCGGCGAGCACGACTTTACCGCCACTGGAGACGATCATGCGCGCGCACGCCGCGCCCAGGCCCGATGCCGCGCCGGTGACTAAAAACACACAGTCACTGACCTGCACGCGCTACTTCTCCTGGGCCTTGAACACCGTCGTCGCAGTCGCGACCAGGCCCGCGAGGTCGGACAGGTTCGACGGCACGATGAGCGTGTTGTTGGTCTTGGCCAGATTGGCGAACGCGGCCACGTATTGCTCGGCGACCTTGAGGTTGACGGCATTGACGCCGCCGGGCGACACAATGGCTGCGGCGACCTGACGAATAGCCGTCGCGTTCGCTTCGGCGATGGACAGGATCGCCGCCGCCTGGCCCTGCGCGGTGTTGATCTCCGCCTGCTTGACGCCCTCGGACTGCGCGATCGCCGCGGCGCGCGCACCGGCGGCAAGATTGATCTGCTCCTGCTGCCGGCCTTCGGACGTTGCGATCACCGCGCGCTTCTCGCGCTCGGCGGTGATTTGCGCCTGCATGGCGTGGAGGATCTCCTTGGGCGGCGTGAGGTCCTTGATCTCGTAGCGCAATACTTTCACGCCCCAGTTTGGCGCAGCCTGGTCGAGCGCCGCCACCACCAGGCCATTGATGTGGTCGCGCTCCTCGAACGTCCGATCCAGCTCCATCCTGCCGATCACGCTGCGCAAGGTCGTCTGCGCGAGCTGGGTGATCGCGACCATGAAGTTGCTCGAGCCGTAGGACGCGAGCTTCGGATCCGTGACCTGGAAATAGAGGATGCCGTCCACCTGAAGCTGGGTGTTGTCCTTGGTGATGCAGATCTGGCTTGGAACATCGAAGGGTATTTCGCGCAAATCGTGCTTGTAGGCGACGCGGTCCACGAACGGAACCACGAAATTCAATCCAGGCGCGAGCACGGCGTGAAATCGCCCCCAGCGTTCGATGACCAGCGCGTGCTGCTGCGGAACGACGCGAATAGCCTTGGCGATGACGATGACGACGACTACGAACAGCGCTAAGGTGACGATCCCGGAACCCAAAAACATTGCGTCCTCCACGGCTAGAGTTGTTGCACGGCGTCAGGGCGTCGATCCGAAAGGATCAGCACCGAGCCGCGCATCGCTGCGATGTACATGGTCTTGGCCTGCGGAACACTGGTCGCGGCGAGCTCCGCGTCCCACGTGCTCCCGCGGTAAGCGACCCGCGCGGTTCCATCGGGGCCCCAGCTCTGGACCTGCACCATCTGCCCGACGTCGAGGCCCTGCTGCGCCGGCGTGCGCGCAGTCAGGTCCCGCTTCCATCGCTGCAGCAACATGGTGCCAATGACACCCAGCGCGGCGGCCACCACCCATTGCACGGGCGCGCTGGCATCGAACCACGCGGCTACGCCGCCGCAAGCGAGCGCGACGCCGACGACCAGCAGGTAAAACGTTCCGGTAAGCAATTCCGCCGCGACCAATGCCGCCGCCGCGATCCACCACATCCAATATGTGCTCATGGCTTGCTCCTTCCCCCGCGACGAAGCATAGCAAGGATCGAGAAGCGCCGGACACCGGCCACGGCGTTCTCGCGCGGTCTTGCAAGGCGCCGTCTTCGCCCCACATTGAGCTATAATTAGCCCTTTCTTATCAATCCCTTCGCGGGTTACGCCGTGGCGGCGACGAGACAAGCATGCCCATCTACGAATATCGATGCACGGATTGCGGCCACCGCCTCGAAGCGTTGCAGCGCCTTGCGGACGCGCCTCTGCTCGTCTGTCCCGCATGCGGCAAGGATAGCCTGACCAAGCTGATGTCTGCGGTTGGATTCCAATTGAAGGGAAGCGGTTGGTACGCGACCGATTTCAAGCATTCAGGCAGCAAGCCGGCCGAAAAAGGCACATCGAAGTCCGATGCCGCGAACGAAGGCTCGAGCAGCGGTGAGAAGGGTGGAGACGCGGCAGCCACGGCGTCCTCCGGCGAACAGAAGACCGACGCCAAGACGACTGCCGTGCCAGCAAAGACCGAGAGCAAGACGACCAGCACCGAGACTCCATCGTCGGCCAAGACGACCCCCGCCAAGCCTGCGGCGACCGGGTCCTGACCTCTGCGCCTTAAGCATCGATCGTGAAGCGCTACATCATTGCCGGGTTGCTGGTCTGGGTCCCCCTCGGCATCACCATCTGGGTGCTGCACTTTCTGGTGACCACGCTCGATCAGACGCTGCTTCTGGTCCCTGAAAGCGCGCGCCCGGAAGCGTTGTTCGGATTTCACATTCCAGGGCTCGGCGTCGTACTGAGTTTCCTCATACTTCTGCTCACCGGCGCGATCGCCGCGAACTTCTTCGGCGCGCGGCTGATCCTGATTTCGGAATCCCTGCTTGGCCGCATCCCGGTCGTCAAGTCGATCTATTCGAGCGTCAAGCAGGTGAGCGATACCTTGCTCTCCGATACGAGCAATGCGTTTCGCAAGGCCTTGCTGGTCGAGTACCCGTATCCCGGAAGCTGGACCATCGCCTTTCAGACCGGCTCGCCGGCCATCGCGGTTGCGGGCTACCTTGTCGACGAGCACATCAGCGTTTACGTTCCGACCACGCCGAATCCCACTTCGGGGTTTTTTCTGATGCTGCCGCGCTCGCGCGTGTACGATCTCGACATGACGGTGGACGAAGCGCTGAAATACATCATCTCGATGGGCGTGGTCGCGCCCAAGCCGCATCTGTCGCCCGTTGGCCGCGAAATGCCGGCCGGCACCTCCGCACTCGACCACCGAAATTGACCGCGAGTGAATCGCGTCGCTGGCGCCGTTCGCGCGGGAAGCCAGTGACCGCGCTCAAGTGTCGCCGCGAATCCATCGAACCCGCCGCCGGAGAAGAACGTGAGACGCACTGATTATTGTGGCCGCATCGACCGCACCCGCCTCGGCCAGGTCGTTACCGTTTGCGGCTGGGTGCATCGCCGGCGCGACCACGGCGGCGTCATTTTCATCGACCTGCGCGACCGCGAAGGACTGTTGCAGATTGTCTGCGACCCCGATCGCGCCGTTACTTTTGCCACCGCCGAAAAGCTGCGCAACGAATTCGTCATCGCCGTGACCGGTCTGGTGCGGCCGCGCCGGGAAGGAACCATCAACACCAATCTGATTACCGGCGAGATCGAGGTGCTGGCGCACGAAATCGAAATCCTGAACGCCTCGCTGACGCCGCCGTTCCTGATCGACGACGAGAACATATCGGAAACCGTGAGGCTCGAGCACCGGGTGCTGGATCTGCGCCGCCCGGCCATGCAAAAGAATCTGATGTTGCGCCACAAGGCGTCGATGAGCGCGCGCCGCTATCTCGACGCGCACGGATTCGTCGATATCGAGACGCCGGTTCTGTACAAGTCGACACCCGAAGGTGCGCGCGAGTTCCTGGTGCCGTCGCGCGTTCACCATGGCCAGTTCTATGCGCTGCCGCAGTCCCCGCAATTGTTCAAGCAACTGCTGATGATGGCGGGCTTCGATCGCTACTACCAGATCGTCAAGTGCTTTC
Source organism: Burkholderiales bacterium (assembly GCA_017880805.1). Classification (GTDB taxonomy): domain Bacteria; phylum Pseudomonadota; class Gammaproteobacteria; order Burkholderiales; family Casimicrobiaceae; genus PALSA-1003. Next base: position 7,415 of record JADGRP010000170.1, on the reverse strand, counting down.
GCGACGAGGATCTGCGCGCCGATCGTCAGCCAGAGTTCACGCAGATCGACGTCGAGACTTCGTTTCTCGACGAGCTCGAGATCCGGGAGCTGATGGAGGGTCTGGTGCGAACCATGTTTCAGGAGACGCTCGGTGTCGAGCTGGAGAAACCGTTCCCGATCATGACGTACTCCGACGCGATGCGCGACTACGGCTCGGACAAACCCGACCTGCGCGTGCCGCTCAAGCTGACCGAACTTACCGATCTGATGCACGGCACTGAGTTCAAAGTATTCCGCGCCGCGGCGGATCTACCCGAAGGCCGCGTCGCGGCGCTCAACGTTCCCGGCGGCGGCACGCTGACCCGCAAGGAGATCGACGAATACACGACGTTTGTCTCGATCTACGGCGCGAAGGGCCTGGCCTACGTTAAAGTGAACGATGCATCGAATCCCAATGAGCAAGGGCTGCAATCGCCGATCGTGAAGTTTCTTTCGGCCGATGTGCTTGCGGAAATCATCGCCAGGACCGGCGCAAAAAGCGGAGACCTGATCTTCTTCGCTGCCGACCGGGCGAAAATCGTCGACGATGCGCTCGGCGCACTGCGTGCCAAGATCGGCCACGAGCGCGGCTTCGTGCGAGCCGGCTGGAGACCGCTTTGGGTGGTCGACTTCCCGATGTTCGAATACGACGATCAAAAAAAGATGTGGGGCGCGCGTCATCATCCGTTCACCGCGCCCAAGGACGGCCACGAGCAGATGTTCACCACCGATCCAGGCCATGCGCTTGCCAAGGCCTACGACGTGGTGCTCAATGGCTGGGAAATCGGCGGCGGATCGGTGCGCATCCATCGCCCCGAAGTACAGGCCGAAGTATTCAAGGCGCTCGGAATCGGCGAGGAGGATCAGCGGAAGAAATTCGGCTTCCTCCTCGATGCATTGCAGTATGGCGCGCCGCCACATGGCGGCATCGCGTTCGGCGTCGATCGCATGGTGGCGATAATGGCCGGGGTCGACCAGATTCGAGACGTCATCGCCTTTCCCAAGACGCAGCGCGGGCAAGACCTGCTGATCGACACTCCGTCGGCGGTCACCGAGCAGCAGTTGCGCGAATTGCATATCCGGATTCGCGCGTCCGACTAGGGCAAGTTGGCGTAAACTTTAACCGTGAGCATCTGTCGATATTTCGCGGTCATCGCACTGGCGGCGTCGACACTGATCGGCGGCGGCAGTGCCGAAGCGCGGCGAGATCCGGTAGCCGCCCTGCCGCCGATCGCCGCGGCCGATCTGCCGAAGGAAGCGCGGATTGCGCTGGCCCGGATCCGCGACAACGGTCCGTTTCCGTACGAGCGCGACGGCGTGCCCTTTGGGAATCGCGAAGGTTTGCTGCCGCCCAAGCCGCGCGGCTATTATCATGAATACACGGTCAAGACTCCGGGTTCGAGTAACCGAGGCGCATTACGAATCGTTTGCGGCGGCGAGAAGGCGACCGTGGTGGAATGTTATTACTCCGACGACCACTATCAATCGTTCAGGAGCATTCACCCATGAAGCTGCCCGACCTTTCTGCCTACGACGCTGCCGGGGTGCGAGACTGGGGCGGCGATGTCGACACCGTCAAAACGGCGGCCGGCGCGGCCAATCTTGCCTTTCATTCGGTAGACGCCGCCCACGCCGACAGCAAGAGCGCGCTTCTGGCGGCGCTGGCCAAGGGCCTCAAGCTGCCGGAGCATTTCGGCAACAACTGGGACGCGCTCGCCGACTGTCTCGAGGACGGCGACTGGCTCGGCAGTCACGGCGTGGCTATCGTCATCCGTCACGCGGCAAGTTACCGCAAAGCGCACGCGACCGATTGGGAAACGCTGAGCGACATTCTGAGCGAGGCCGCCGAATACTGGCGCGAACGGCACAAACCTTTCTGGGTGTTTGTTCACTAATGCTGTGACTTGAAAGTGCACGAATACAATCCGTCGTCCCCGCGAAGGCGGGAACCGATTTTGACTTAATAAAAAATGGATTCCCGCTCAGTTAGCAAAATGAGCGGGAATGACGGCTTTGAGCCACAAGATTCCGATTTCGACGCTGGTGCTGGTGCATACGCCTGATCTTCGCGTGCTGTTGCTGGAGCGGGCGGATTTTCCGGGCTTCTGGCAATCGGTCACCGGCAGTCAGGAGCGCGGCGAGTCGCTTGCCCAGACCGCGACACGAGAATTGAAGGAAGAAACCGGCATCGACGCGGCGTCCTATGGCGGCGTCGCGGACTGGCACCTATTGAATGTCTACGAGATCTATCCGCGCTGGCGCCATCGCTATCCCGAGGGAACGACGCACAACACCGAGCATGTGTTCGCGTTAGCGGTTCCTCATCCGATCCCGATTCGATTAAGTCCGAGCGAACACTTGTCGCACGTCTGGCTGCCGTGGCAGGAAGCGGCGCCGAAGTGCTTTTCGTGGTCGAATCGCGCGGCAATCGAAGCCTTGCCCGCGCGGTCGCCTTCCACCGCCACCTCCACCGCCAGGAGCAAACGATGAGATCCATTCATAACTTCTCCAGTGTTTCCCGGATTCTTGCCTTCGCTGCCGGTGGATTACTCGCCGCCGCGGGCGCGGACAATCTGCATGCGCAGGCACCCGCTGCACTAATACCATCTGCGGTCGCGGTAAGCGCGTCGTCGACGGTGACAGTGCAGAACGATCGCCTGCAGGCGTGGCTGCGCGCTGAAGCGGAAAATGCGAATCCGGCCGCCGCCGCGAGCCAGGTCAACGCAGCGATCGCCAAAGCGATCGCCGAGGCCAGGGCCTACCCGTCAATCAAAGTTGCGACCGCCGGTTATTCGACGCAGCAGGTCTCGGACAAGCAGAAGCCGAATCGCTGGCGCGTCGTGCAGACGCTAAGCCTCGATTCGGGCGATTTCACGGCTGCCGCAAATTTAATCACGCGCCTTCAGGACGAAGACGGCCTGTTGCTCTCCGGCATGGGCTTCTCGCTGGCCGATAAGACGCGACGCGATGCCGAGGACAGCGTCACGCAACAGGCCATCAAGAGCTGGCAGGCGAGAGCGCAGCAGGCGGCGCTGGGCCTCGGATTTGCCGGATGGCGCCCGGGACACGTTACCGTGCAAACGGGAGACGGCGGCCGCGCTTATCCGATGCTGCGCGCGCAGGCGATGGGCAGCTCCGCCGGGCCTGCGCCGGTGTCGCTCGAAGCGGGCACCACCGAGGTGAGCGTAAGTGTCAGCGGGGAAGCGATTCTGGCTCCAGTGGCCGTTCCGACGCGCTGAGGCGTTCGGAACCAGCTCCGATCACTCGCGTTCCTGCATGCGCATTTGCCGGGCGGCTTCCTCGAGCCGCGCGTCGTCGATCTCGCGCATGACACTTTCCAGGTCGACTGCCGTCTCGACGTGCTCGAAATGCCCGGTGAGCTCGACGTCCGGGTGTAGAGCGCCCGACTCGTAGAGCGCCCAGATCTCCTTGCCGTAGTCGGTGGCGAGAAGCTCGGGTGCAAATCTCCCGAAGAAACGTCGCAGGTTGTCCACGTCGCGAACCAGCATGCGCGGCGCATGGTTGTTGCCGGCCGCGTCCACCGCTTGCGGCAGATCGATGATGACGGGGCCGTCGGCGCTCAGGAGAATGTTGAATTCGCTGAGATCGCCGTGCACGATGCCGGCGCTCAGCATGCGAACGACTTCCCGGATAAGGCGGCGATGCAGGTCGATTGCGATCTCCGGCGTCAACTCCACGTCGTTCAGGCGCGGCGCTGCGTTGCCTTCGTCGTCGGTGATGAGCTCCATCAACAACACGCCGGCGTGGAAATTGTACGGCCGTGGCACGCTCACGCCGGCCGCCGCAAGACGAAAGAGGGCGCCAACTTCCGCGCTCTGCCACGCTTTCTCCTGCGATTCACGCCCGAAGCGCGTGCCCTTCGCGATGGCGCGCGCCTGGCGCGTGTTCTTCGTCTTGCGGTTCTCGGTGTAGTCGACGGCCTGGCGGAAACTGCGCTTGTCGGCCTCCTTGTAGACCTTGGCGCAGCGGGACTCCGCGCCGCACCGCACCACGAAGACCATCGCTTCCTTGCCGCTCATGAGCTGGCGCACGACTGAGTCGATCACGCCGTCGTGGACCAGCGGCTGCAGCCGCTTCGGGATTTTCATGCGCCTGAATATACCTCACGAGCGCGGGAGCACTGATCCCAGTTCGCGGCAATGGCGCCTTTGACATGCAAGTATTTACCTGCATAATATGCCAGTGACCGATGCCGACAAGGTATTCAAGGCGCTCGCCGATCCCAGCCGCAGGAAGCTGCTCGATCGCTTGTACGCCGCGAGCGGCCAGACCCTGACCGAGCTCTGCGAGCGGCAGGACATGACCCGGCAAGCTGTCACCCAGCATCTGGCTGTGCTCGAAGCCGCCAATCTGGTCAGCACGGTTTGGCGCGGACGGGAAAAACTTCACTACCTGAACCCGGTGCCGATTCACCAGATATTCGAACGCTGGATCAGGAAGTTCGAACGACATCGTCTGCAATTATTGCGCGACCTCAAGAAGAAACTGGAAGGAGATGACTTTGGATAAGGCGCAATTCGTGTACGTCACCTATATCTCGACCACGCCCGAGAAACTGTGGGTTGCGCTGACCGACCCCCAATTGACCCGACAATACTGGGAGCGCGATAACGTGTCGGATTGGAAGCCCGGATCGAAGTGGGAGCATCGGCGCAGCGATGCCGCACACACTGTCGACCGCATCGATGCGTGGAGTTCCCGCTACTTCGGGCCAGTCATTCTTTCCGGCCGCACCCATTCGTCGAATTGCTGTTCGGTGACGTGCCCCAGCGAAAGCGCGGCAGCCTTGAGCGTAGTGCCCTCGCGATGCGCCTTCTTGGCGATCGCCGCAGCCTTGTCGTAACCGATATGCGGGTTCAACGCCGTCACCAGCATCAGTGAGCGCTCGAGGAGCTCGCCGATGCGTGCGCGGTTGGGCTCGATGCCCCGCACGCAATGTTCTTCGAAGCTCTTCATTCCGTCGGCGAGCAGGCGGATGCTCTGCAGCACGTTGTGGATGATCAGCGGCCGATAGACGTTGAGCTCGAAATTGCCCGACGCGCCGCCGATCGCCACGGCCATGTCGTTACCCAGCACTTGCGCGCAGAGCATCGTCATCGCTTCGCATTGCGTGGGGTTGACCTTGCCGGGCATGATCGAGCTGCCGGGCTCGTTTTCGGGAATGGCGATCTCGCCCAGGCCCGAGCGCGGTCCGCTCGCCAACCAGCGCACGTCGTTGGCGATCTTGATCAACGACGCCGCCAACGCCTTCAGCGCGCCATGAAGATTGACCAATGCGTCCGCCGCGGCCATCGCTTCGAATTTGTTGGGCGCGGTAACGAACGCAAGCCCGGTATAGCTCGCGATCGCAACGGCGACGCGTTGCCCGAATTGCGGATGCGTATTGAGTCCCGTCCCCACGGCCGTTCCGCCGAGCGCCAGCTCGAACACATGCGGCAGCGCTGCCGCAATGTGTGATCGCGCGTGAGCGAGCTGCGCCGCGTAACCCGAGAACTCCTGGCCCAGCGTCAGCGGCGTCGCGTCCTGCAAGTGCGTGCGGCCGATCTTGACGATATCGACGAACTCCGCCGCCTTGGTGGCCAGCGTCGCCTGCAAGGCGTCGAGCGCAGGCAAGAGATCGCGCGTGACCGTTTTCGCCGCCGCTAGGTTCATGGCCGTCGGAAAGACGTCGTTCGACGACTGGCCGCGATTGACATCGTCGTTGGGATGCACGAGGCGAGCCTCGCCGCGTTGACCTCCGAGAATCTCCGAGGCTCGGTTGGCGAGCACTTCGTTGACGTTCATGTTGGTCTGCGTGCCGGAGCCCGTCTGCCAGACGGCGAGCGGAAATTCGCCGTCGTACTTTCCGGCAAGCGCCTCGTCGGCCGCGGCGATGATGGCGTCAGCCGTTTTCGCCGTCAGCGTACCGAGCTCCACATTCACCTGCGCCGATGCGCGTTTGACGATCAGCAGCGCGCGGATGAGCGCGGGAGGCATCTTCTCCGTCGAAATGCGGAAGAACTGGAGCGAGCGCTGCGTTTGCGCGCCCCACAGATGTTCGTCCGGGACTTCGATCGGCCCGAAGGTGTCGCGCTCGGTGCGAGTTGATCGTGCTGTCATGAGCGGTCTCCCCAACAACGGCAAGGGCGTAGTGCCCCGTCTCGACTCTCATTCTACTGCCGGGCGCCGACACGTTAGCGCGGACCGCGTAGAGCTCGCGCAACAGCGCAATGGAAAAAAAAGGGCGCTCACAGGCGCCCCTTCTCCTACGTTACACGGTTGACATCATGCTGCCGGCGTTTGCTCCGGCGGCGCCGCGGGCGCCACCGTTTGCGGCGGCGCCACGGCGGGTCCTACCGCGTCTTCCGCGGCAGCCTTCATCGACAGGCGCAGCCGGCCCTTGTCATCGGCCTCGAGCACCTTGACCTTGACCACCTGCCCTTCTTTGACGTAATCGGACACCTGGTTGACGCGCTCCTTGGCGATCTGCGAGATGTGCAAGAGCCCGTCCTTGCCCGGGAGCACCTGCACGATCGCGCCGAAGTCGAGAAGGCGTAAGACCGTACCCTCGTAAATGCGGCCGACTTCGACATCGGCGGTGATGTCCTCGATACGCTTCTTGGCCGCGTTACACGCGTCGGCGTTGACCGATGCGATGGTCACCATGCCGTCGTCCTGAATATCGATCGTAGTGCCGGTCTCTTCGGTCAGCGCGCGGATAACGGCGCCGCCCTTGCCGATCACATCCCGGATCTTCTCGGGATTGATCTTGAACGTCATCATCCGCGGCGCATGCTGCGAAATCTCGGTGCGTGCGTGCGGCATCGCATCCTGCATGTGCTGCAGAATGTGCAGACGTCCTTCGCGCGCCTGTGTCAGGGCGACCGCCATGATCTCCTTGGTGATGCCCTGGATCTTGATGTCCATCTGCAGCGCGGTGATGCCGCGGTCGGTTCCGGCGACCTTGAAATCCATGTCGCCCAGATGATCCTCGTCGCCGAGGATGTCCGACAGCACCGCGAAACGATTGCCGTCCTTGATCAGGCCCATGGCAATACCGGCGACGTGCGCCTTGAGCGGAACGCCGGCATCCATCAGCGACAGACTCGCGCCGCAGACCGATGCCATCGAGGAGCTGCCGTTGGACTCGGTAATCTCGGAGACAACGCGAATCGAGTAGGCGAACTCGTCGGCAGTCGGCAGCACGGCGATCAATGCTCGCTTGGCGAGCCTTCCGTGGCCGATTTCGCGCCGCTTCGGGCTGCCGACGCGGCCGGTTTCACCGGTGGCATACGGCGGCATGTTGTAGTGGAACATGAATCGATCGCGATACTCGCCCATCAGGGCATCGATGATCTGTTCGTCGCGCGCGGTGCCCAGTGTTGCCACGACCAT
>JADGRP010000169.1 GCA_017880805.1 Burkholderiales bacterium | reverse complement strand
GAGATGTCGAACGTGCCGCCGCCCAGGTCGTAGACCGCGATCTTGCGGTCGCCTTCCTTCTTGTCCATCCCGAAAGCCAGCGCCGCCGCGGTCGGTTCATTGATGATCCGCTTGACCTCGAGGCCGGCGATCCGGCCGGCATCCTTGGTCGCCTGCCGCTGCGAGTCGTTGAAATATGCCGGTACGGTGATTACCGCTTCGGTGACTTCCTCGCCGAGATAGTCTTCGGCGGTCTTTTTCATCTTGCGCAGAATTTCTGCCGACACTTGCTGGGGCCCGATCTTCTTGCCGCGTACCTCGACCCAGGCGTCGCCGTTATCGGCCTTGACGATGCTGTAGGGCATCAGGCCGATGTCCTTCTGCACTTCCTTTTCCTCGAAGCGGCGGCCGATGAGCCGCTTGATCGCATAAAGGGTGTTCTTGGCGTTGGTGACCGCCTGCCGCTTCGCCGGCGCGCCAACGAGGATCTCTCCATCTTCCTGATAGGCGACCACCGACGGGGTCGTGCGGGCGCCTTCCGAGTTCTCGATCACCTTGGGCTTGCCGCCCTCCATGATGGCGACGCAGCTGTTGGTCGTGCCGAGGTCGATACCGATAGTCTTGGCCATGATTTTTTCCTTCCGTTCCTGGAATTGCTCGCTTGAGCTCTGGTTGATGCTTTATTTGGGGTGACTTTCGCCTGGATTCAAGCGCAAAACGCGCTCAGGAAGCGCTTTCCTCGGCCTTGGCGACAGCAACCAGCGCCGGCCGGAGCACGCGATCGTTGAGCAGATAGCCCTTTTGAAAGACCTGAACCACGGTGCCCGGCGGCTGGTCGGACTCGATCATGGTCATCGCCTGATGACGATGGGGATCGTATTTTTCATGCAAGGGGTTGATTTCGGTGATATTCGCTTTGTCGAATGCGGCCTCGAGATTCTTGAGTGTCAGGGCAACCCCGTCCTGCAGCGCCTCGGTCTTGGCGTTCGGCGTCGCCAAGGTGAGCTCCAGCGCATCCTTGACGGCCAGCAATTCCTGCGCAAAGCGCTCGACCGCGTACTTGTGCGCCTTGGCAATATCGTTCTGCGCGAGCCGCCGGGCGTTGTCGGTTTCGGCTTTGGCTCTCAGCCACGCGTCTCGAAGCTCGCCTGCTTCCTCTTCGGCGCGCTTGAGTTGGGCGGCCAGATCGAGCGCATCTCGCGCCTCATCGAGTCTGGATGGGTCGGCACCCGTTTCCGTTGCGGAAGCCGGCGAAACCTGAGAGTTCTCGTCGGGATTGTTGATCATTGTGGTTCCTCCACGTACTTCGGAGCAGGTGGGGGCATTTGGAGATGTTTCAACCGGCGCCGTGGGCGCCGGCAGAATGGATTTCGACCAGCTTCCTACTGCCTTGCGCCAAGCGCCTTTGCTCGCCCCTGGGTCAATTCACGCGCCAACGCGTCTGGCGGCGATTCGAGCCAGCCCCCCAGATTGCGGACCGCGAGATCCGCCAGTGCGGCAACCCAGGCCGGGCGTTCGTTCAGGCAGGGAATGTAGTGAAATTCCCGGCCGCCGGCCTTGAGGAACGCCGCCTGTCCCGCCTGCGCGATTTCCTCGAGCGTCTCCAGGCAGTCGCTGACAAAGCCGGGGCAGACCACATCGACCCGCCCGACCCGCTCTTTCGCCAGCGCAACCAGGGTCGGCTGCGTATACGGCATGAGCCAATGTGCGCGGCCGAACCGGGATTGGAATGTAACCAGCGCTTGCTCCCTTTTCAACCCCAACTCGGTGGCCACGAGCCGCGCGGTCTTCTGGCAATGGCAGTGGTAAGGGTCGCCGAGTTCGAGCGTTCGTTTCGGCAGCCCGTGAAACGAAAACAGCAGCTTGTCCGGCCGGCCGTTCCTGACCCAATGCTCGTTGACGCTCTGTACCAGGGCGTTGATGTAGCCCGGATCGTCGTGGTAGGCGTCGACCACGCGCAGTGCCGGCACACGCCTTTGCCCTCGCGTGAAGTCGTTGATCGCGTCGAGCGCGGATCCGGTGGTGCTCGCCGAATATTGCGGGTACAGCGGCAGCACGAGAATACGGTCGCACCCGTCCATCTCGAGCTTCGCCATCGCCGACTCTATCGAGGGCTGTCCATATCGCATCCCGATCGCCACCTGGGCGAAATCGGACGGAAGCCCAAGGTCCTTCAGGCGCTGCCCGAGATAACCCTGCATCAACGTCTTCTGACGCAGACTATGCACCAGCAGAGGCGAGCCATCCTTGGTCCAGATGGTCGCGTATTTCTGTGCCGATTTGGCCGGGCGTGAGTTGAGGATCACACCATGCAAAATCGGCGTCCACAGCACGCGCGGAATCTCCACGACGCGCGGATCGGACAGGAATTGCGCGAGATAGCGCCTGACCGCGGCCGTCGTCGGTGTGTCGGGCGTGCCAAGGTTGATCAGCAGAACGCCCAGCCGTGTCGGGCGATCGTGCGTAAATGACGGTACGGTTCGGTAGCGGGCCATGTCGTCAGGAATCGATCAGGTCCGGGCCACAGCATCCAACGCGCGGAGCCACCGCGGCCGCGGGCAAGTCATTGCCCACGTGGCCCTCGACGCATTGCCGTCACTTCTCGGCCGCGCGAAACGCGGCGAGACCCTTTGCCGCCTGGGCGCGAATCGCACCGCGAACGGATGGAACCCAGCCTAGCATCGCGCCTTTCGCTCCCAGCGCCATCGCCGCCCAGCGCCAAAGGCTGAAGCGGTCGATATGGCGCACGATCAACGCGTCGGTAAAGTGGAATTCCGCATCGATGCGGTTGTGAACCGCCCGGCCGGTCGAGGCAAAGGTGTACCAGGCTTCCCAGTGCGCGCGCCCGCTGTGCTCATTGGCCTTGACGTCGCGAAACTCGACGCGTAGATCGCGTGCGCGGCCGTTCAGCATGCGCCACATCGCGCAGGTCTCGGCGGCCGCGAGCGTTCCGAACACGGGGTCGCTGAACACGACTTCGGCGTGATAGCACTCAAGCATCGCGTTGACGTCGCGGCGGCCGAAGGCACCATAGAAGCGCTCGATGAGCGCGGCGTTTGCCGCGGAGTTTGACGCGGACCCGGCGGCGGTCGTCGTTCCGCCATTCATCGTTCCGCCGCTCATCGTTCATTGCTCTGCTGCGTCAACGCGTTCGACAGCAACCGGGCCGTGACGTCGACAATTGGGATAACACGCTCGTACGCCATGCGAGTTGGGCCGATGACGCCGAGCGTGCCGATGACCTGCCCATCGATTTCATACGGCGCGGTGATTACGCTGCACTCGTCGAGCGGCGCCAGACCCGACTCGCCGCCAATGAACAGGTGCACGCCCTGCGCGTGGTTGCTGAGATCGAGCAAATGAAGCAGCGATGTTTTCTGCTCGAAGATCTCGAACAAGCGGCGCAGCCGACCCATGTTCGACGCCAGATCCGACGCGGAAAGCAGGTTCTTCTCGCCGGACACCACGAGATCGTCGCGACTGTCGGCAAGTGCGGCGTCGCCGGCGTCGACCGCCGCGGTCATCAGCCCCACGACATCTTCGCGCAATTGCTTCAGCTCGTCGGCAAGCAAGCTGCGAATGGCGGCGAACGGCTGCCCCGCATAGCGATCGTTGAAGAAATTCGACGCTTCGATCAACTGCGATGGCGTGTAAAGGCGGTCGGTATGGAGGATGCGATTCTGCACGTCGCCGTCGGCGGTCACGATGATAAGCAGGACGCGCCGCTCCGACAGGCGGAGAAACTCGATGTGCCGGAACGAGGGTTCGCGCCGCCGAGGCGTCGCAACGACGCCCGCGAACTGCGTGAGTTGCGAAAGAAGCTGTGCCGCGGCGCCGACGAGTGCCTGCGGGCGGTCGGCTTGGAGCTGATCCTGCAACTCGTTGATTTCGACTTGCTCGAGCGGCTTGACGACCAGCAGACTGTCGACGAAGAAGCGGTACCCCTTGGCCGTCGGAACTCGACCGGCCGAGGTGTGCGGGCTGGTGATAAAGCCCATTTCCTCGAGGTCGGACATGACGTTGCGTATCGTCGCCGGCGAAAGCTCGAGTCCGGATTGGCGTGACAGCACGCGGGATCCGACCGGCTGACCATCGATGATGTAGCGCTCGATCAGCGTCTTGAGCAGATATTGAGCGCGCGAATCTACCATCTCGTGACGCTATTCCGACGAAGGTTCAGGCGCGCTGCCGCTCGGGGTACGCCGCTGTGGCAAGTCGGCAGCGTCCAATTGTCGTCCATTGATTCCCGGGACCACCGCCAATGCGCGCATGCGGCCATTGTACCGCCGGCACGGCGCGTGGGCGCGACGCTTGGTTGCCTAAGCACCCTTGTGCTTTAATCGGAGGCATGACGTCTCCGGGACACCCTTTCGCGACGATCGCGTTGATCGGCCGCTATGCGAGTCCGGGCATCGCCGACCCCGTGGCCCGTCTGGCGGCATTTCTTGCGGCACGCGGCCACCGCGTGATTCTCGACGCCGAAACAGCGGAGTTCACGCCGCTTCCTGGCTACCCGACCGCGTCGACGGCCGATATCGGGGCCCACGCGACGCTCGCGATCGTTGTCGGAGGCGACGGAACGATGCTTTCCATCGCCCGCCAGCTCGCTCCGTTCGACATTCCGCTGATCGGCGTCAACCAGGGCCGTCTCGGGTTCCTGACCGACATTGCGCTTTCCGATATGGAGCCGGCGTTATCGGCCATGCTCGACGGCGCGTACGTGGAGGAGACGCGCACGCTTCTCGATACCAAGTTGTTGCGCGGCGACGGCCAGTGCGAACGCAGCCTGGCGCTGAACGATGTCGTGGTGAACCGGGGCGCGCTCGGCGGCATGATCGATTGCGCGGTGACGATCGATGAGCGCTTCGTGTACGCGATGCGCGCGGACGGTTTGATCGTCGCAACGCCGACGGGCTCGACCGCGTACGCTCTTTCTGCGCAAGGTCCCATCGTCGACCCCGGCGTGCCTGCCATACTGCTCGTTCCCGTCGCACCCCACGCGCTTAGCAATCGCCCGATCGCCGTGCGGGATTCGGCGGTCGTGACGATTACGCTCCTGCGCGGCAAGGACGCGGGCCTTCATTCCGATGGCCAGGCGCATTACGCGCTCTCCGAGGGTGACCGGGTCGTCGTCGGCCTTGCCGCGCACCGGGTTCGCCTGCTTCATCCAAAAGATCACGATCATTTCGCGATGCTGAGGCGTAAGCTGCATTGGGCCGAGACGCCCGACCAGCTTCGCCCCACGAGAGCGGGCGCCGAAACTTGACGCCCGCCTTCGCCACAACAGCTTCGCCTGGCCACATCGGCTGCCGATTCATGACGCCCGCCTGACGCGCGCCGCGACGACCCATCGCGCGTCGCGACGCCGGCCTGACCTTCATTTCGCCATGCTGCGTTTGTTATCCATTCGAAACTTCGCCGTCGTCGCGGCACTCGAGGTCGAATTCGACCGCGGCTTCACCGTGCTGACCGGCGAGACAGGTGCCGGCAAATCGTTGTTGCTCGACGCGCTGTCGCTGTTGCTCGGCGATCGCTTCGAGGCGCGCCAGCTTCGGCTCGGCGCGGATCGCGCGGAAATCGCCGCCGAGTTCGACCTCGGGGATGCGCCGGCCGCGCGCGCATGGCTCGAAGAACACGATCTCGCGGAGAGCGGGGCGCTCCTGTTGCGCCGCGTGCTCGACGCGCAAGGGAGAAGCCGCGCGCACATCAATGGCCGCCCGGCGACGCTGGCTCAGCTCGAGGCCGTCGGCGAGCTTCTGATCGATCTCCACGGGCAACACGCGCATCAATCTCTCTGCCGCCCGGAGACGCAGCGCCAGCTGCTCGATGCCTACGGCGGTTTTGCGGCGCTGGCGCGCGGGGTGGCGCTTGCCTGGCGCGCGTGGCAGGACGCGGTAGAGCATCGCGATCGCGGCATGCAGGACGCCGCAACGATCCAGGCCGAGCGCGACTCGCTGACCAGCCGACACGCCGAGCTCACCGCGCTTGCGCCGAGCACCGCGGAATGGGAGCGCCTGGCGCAAAGGCAATCGCGGCTGGCGCACGCGGCGACCCTGCTCGAATCGGCGACCGTTGCCGAGGCGGAGCTCGGCGAGGGCGATGCGTCTCTTGGCTCACGCCTCGCCGCGGTGGTGCAACGCTTGAAACAGGCCGCCGCGCATGACACAGCGCTGAACGAGGTGGTCGCGCTTTGCGACGAGGCGAGAATACGTGCCGACGAAGCCGCGCGGGCGCTGCGATCCTATTGCGAGCGGCTCGAACTCGATCCAGGCGAGCTCGCACGCGTCGAGGCACGGTTGACGTCGATTCACGACGCCGCACGAAAATACCGCGTTCGGGCCGACGAATTGCCCGCGCTCGCCGAGCAGACCGGCGCGCGGCTTGCGGTCCTGGCGGCAGGCGCCGATGCCGACCGGCTCGCGAGCGCCGAAGCCGAGGCAAAGCGCGCGCTGCTCGGGCTCGCGCGCGAGTTGTCGGCAAAGCGCAAGCTCGCCGCGGCCGAGCTGGGACATCGCGTGAGCGCGATGATGAAGCGGCTGGCGATGGCCGGCGGCAGGGTCGAGATTGCCTTGATCCCCGTTTCCGAGCCGGCGAGCTTCGGCCTCGAAAGTGTCGAGCTGCAGGTCGCCACGCACGCCAAGCAGCCGCTCGGACCGCTGGCGCGCGTCGCGTCGGGCGGCGAGCTGTCGCGTCTCGGGCTCGCAATTCAAGTCGCGCTGGCCGAAGTTGGCGAACTGCCGACGCTGGTGTTCGACGAAGTCGACGTCGGCATAGGCGGCGCCGTCGCGGCGACCGTCGGCCGCATGCTGCAGCAGCTTGGAAGCCGGCGACAGGTCTTGTGCGTCACGCACCTGCCGCAGGTCGCGGCGTGCGCGGACCAACATCACCGCGTCATCAAGCGCGCAGGAGCGGGAGAGGTCGCGACCGAGCTCGCGCGGCTGGACTCGTCAGGGCGGGTCGAAGAACTGGCGCGCATGCTGGGGGGACACGAGGTGACGGCCAAGACCCGCGCGCACGCCAGGGAATTACTCGCGCAACATAGGGCTGCGACGCCGCCTTGACATGAATACGGCCGCAATTGCGGCCGCCAGGTCAACGGCCGCTACGGCCGACAATCGTGCAAGGTCCCGCGACTAGACCGGAGCGGGTTTGGTCCGCGGCAGAGGACTGGCGGCGGCCATTTTCGGCGTCGCGGCCTTGCCCAGGTGTTTCGGCCTGATGACACCTTTGACCGCCTTCAGGACAGGCATCGCTTCGCCGGTCTCAAGCCAATACTTGACGCGATTGGCGTCACCGACACGCGTCAGCCTGCCGTACGAATCCAGGAGCACGATCACGATCGGCCGGCTGGCGATGGTTGCCAGCATGACCAGGCATTTGCCGGCCTCGCGGATGAAGCCGGTCTTGCTTAACTGGATGTTCCACTCTCCGCCACGGACCAGCGAATTGGTATTGTTGAAACCGAGCAGCGCTCCGGTCGGCTGCACCTCGACATAATGGCTCGAGGTGGTCGTGGCATCGCGGATCATCGGATACGCCGCGGCGGCTTTTACCATCAGCGCAACTTCGTTGGCGGTCGAGACGTTTTCACTCGACAGGCCCGTGGCATCGCTGAAGTGCGTATGCATCATGCCGAGGTCAGCGGCTTTCTTGTTCATCGCTGCGATAAACGCTTCGAGGCCGCCGGGGGAATGTCTCGCGAGGCTCGACGCGGCGCGATTTTCCGACGCCATCAGCGCAAGGCGCAGCATCTCGCGGCGCGACAATTCCACGCCGAGCCGCAAACGGGAATGGCTCCCGCGCAGCAGATCGAGGTCGGCGATTTCAATGGGGACGGTTTCGTCGAGCGGCTGGCCGGCGTCGATAACCACCATCGCTGTCATCAATTTGGTGACCGAGGCAATGGGCGTTACGGCGTCCGCCGCCTTGGCGTAGATCGGGTGTCCGGCCGTTGCGTCGAGCACCAGGACGTTGCTCGAGGCGAGCTTGAGCTTGTTGACGTCCAGCAGCACTGTTGGCGCGCCCGCGGCGCGCGTTTCCGCCCCCGCGGTCGCCGCTGACGCTTGTGCCGTGAAAATTATTGCAATATAAACAATAGCTAAGATGTTCTTCATCAACCAGACTATTAATAGGCCGCTGAGGTTTATACCATGTACGCAAGGGACATGCCAATAGCCTAACGTATCGAGCGCTTAGGCGATGACACGACGTTCATCGCCGCTGCTCATTGCCGGCGAAGTCTCTGCCGCCTGCTGCCGCTCTTCCTGCTGCAGAGCCCACATTCGCGCATACGAGCCGTCCGCGGCGAGCAATTCAGCATGCGTGCCGCGCTCGGTGATGCGCCCATGCTCGAGCACCAATATCTGGTCGGCGCCGACGATCGTCGACAAGCGATGCGCGATCGTGAGCGTCGTGCGGTCGGCGGAAATCTGCTCCAGCTCGGCCTGGATCAGCTTCTCGGATTTGGAATCGAGCGCCGAGGTTGCCTCATCGAAGATCAGGATCCGTGGATTCTTGAGGATTGCGCGCGCAATCGCGACCCGCTGCTTCTCGCCGCCGGACAGCTTGAGTCCCCGCTCGCCGACCGGCGTCGCGTAACCCTCCGGCAGACCTTTCACGAAATCGTGAATCTGCGCCAGCTTCGCGGCGGCGATGATCTCGTTCTCGGTCGCGTCGGGCCGGCCGTAGGCGATGTTGTATTCGATCGAATCATTGAACAGAACCGTGTCCTGCGGAACGATCCCGATCGCGCCGCGAACGCTCGACTGCCGCACCGCGCGCAGGTCCTGCCTGTCGATGGTGATCCTCCCTCCGCTGACGTCGTAAAAGCGATAAAGGAGCCGCGCCAGTGTCGACTTTCCAGAGCCGCTGGGGCCGACCACCGCGATAGTGCGCCCCGCAGGAATGGCGAAGGACACGTCGAACAGAATCTGGCGGTTGGGTTCGTAGTGAAAATCGACGTGCTCGAAGCGCACCTCTCCGGCGCTCGCCGCTAGCGGCGCGGCGCCCGGCGCGTCCTTGACCTCGGCATTCTCATCGATCAGGTGGAACATGCGCTCCATGTCGGCCAGTGCCTGCTTGATCTCGCGATAGATGACGCCAAGGAAATTGAGCGGGATATAAAGCTGGATCATGAACGCGTTCACCAGTACCAGGTCGCCTATAGTCATCGTGCCTCTGACCACGCCCAGCGTTGCCCGCCACATGATCAGCGTTACCGCGATGGCGATGATCGCGCTCTGCCCGATGTTGAGCAGCGACAGCGATGTCTGACTCTTGACGGCGGCGGTTTCCCATCGCTGCAGACTTTCGTCGTAGCGGCGCGCCTCGAATTCCTCGTTGTTGAAATACTTGACGGTCTCGTAATTGAGCAGGCTGTCGACGGCTCGCGTGTTGGCCTTCGAATCGAGCTCGTTCATCTGTCGGCGGAAATTAGTGCGCCATTCGGTGATCGTCACCGTATAGACGATGTAAAACGCCAGCGCGCCGAGAGTGATACCGATGAACCAGAAGTCATATCGCGCGACAAGAATCGCTGAGACCAGCGCGATTTCGATCAAGGTCGGCAAGATCGAAAACAGCGTGTAGCCAATCAACGTCGAGATGCCGCGCGTCCCGCGCTCAACGTCGCGCGTAAGTCCTCCAGTCTGCCTGGAAAGGTGGAAACGAAGCGACAGGTCGTGCAGATGCCGAAACGTCTTCAATGCGATGGTCCGCACCGCGCGCTGCGTAACCTTGGCAAAAAAGAATTCGCGCAGCTCGGTGAACGCGGTCGTCGACAGGCGCAGCGCTCCGTAAGCGACCAGCAGCGCGAGAGGCAGCACCAGCATCTGGCCCTTGGAAGCAGGAGTAAGACTGTCGACGACTTGTTTGAGAACCAGCGGTACGCCGACGTTGGCGACCTTCGCGGCGATCAGGCAGGAGAGCGCCAGCGCGACCCGGCCTTTGTATGCGAGCAGGTACGGCAACAGCGTGCGAACGGTGTGCCAGTCGCCGCCAGCGGCGAGTGTCGAACGGTCAGTCGGGGAAAGGGGCGCAGACGGAGGAGGTGAAGGGGCGCGGCGCATTTCGAAAGCGCGTCGCGGCCGACCGCGACGACTAAAGCGGCATTTTAGCAGAAGCGCTTCAGTGTACTGAGTGCCCTAGTTCTCTTTACGAAACCATTCGTTGCCGCCGTAGCCCAGAAAGCCCATCGCCAGCCGCACGATGCCGTACGAAATCCAGATCGCCGCTTTGTAAAGCCGCGGCCGGCTCTCCCAATCGTCGGCGGCGATGCGCCGTGAGCCGGTGCGCACCATCTCGACCAGCTGTGACTTCAGCTCGCGGTTGAAGCCATTGTCGCGAACAAATACGTTTGCCTCGCGCGCCATCAGCAGACTGTACGGATCGATGTTCGACGAACCGACAGTCGCCCAATGCTCATCGACCACGGCGACCTTAGCGTGCAGCATGCTGCGGTGATATTCCTGGATGTTGATGCCGGCGTGGAGCAGCTGCCCGTAAAGCGCACGCGTCGCAAAGTGCAGCAGCATGTATTCGACTCTGGCCTGCAGCAGCAGTGTCACCTTCACGCCGCGTTCGGCCGCGTCCTTCAACGCCCGCCTGAACCGGATACCCGGAAAGAAATACGAATTGGCGATGATGATCTCGTCCTTCGCAGTTCGAATCGCGGCGAGATATGCGCGCTCGATGTCCCGCCGATGACGAAGATTATCGCGAGTGACGAATTTCGCAGTTTGCGAGCCGGCGCGTTCGCTATGGATAGGGTCGGGGAAAAAAGGGACGTCGCTGTTTCCCGAGCGGACCAGCTGCACGAGCGCCCACACCCGCTGCATCGCCTGCGCGATCGGCACGACGATCGGCCCCTCGACCCTGACCGCGAAGTCGGCGCGCGGCGGCGTATGGCCTGGCGTGTTAGTGTCGTCGATGACGTTGATGCCGCCGACGAATGCGACGCGGTCGTCGATCTGACATAACTTGCGGTGCAGGCGCCGAAGGCGATGCGTGCGGAACTGCCACGGGGCGACTTCGGGACGATACCTCAGCAGGTCAACGCCTGCGGTGATCATCTCCCGTTCCAGATTCGCGGTGAGGTAGTACTTCGCGCCCCAGCCGTCGACCATTACCCGCACTTTGACTCCCCGACGGGCCGCGCGCTCGAACGCCGCCGCGACCTGACGGCCGGATGCGTCATCGGCGAAAATATAGGTCTCGAACCAGATCTCGCGTTGCGCGGCATCGATCGCGCGCTCCAGCGCAGGGAAGTACTCAGCCCCATTGCGCAACAGCGTGAGCTTGTTCCCAGGCTTGTAGCGATCCACGTTGAACTACCGCGGCTTGCCCGCGTGACTGCTCTCGAGGTCGAAGGTTGCTGCCAGCGCCGCGTGGTCCGACAGCCGCGCCAGCGGATAGGCATAATGGATATCGGTGTCCACGATTTTCAAACCGCGCGCGTAAATGCGGTCGAGCCTGAAAACCGGAAGCACGGAGGGAAACGTTCGCGCCGGGCGCCCCCGGGCGGCGGTAAACACTTCGACGACGCCAAGATCCTGTTGCAAGGATCGATCGGCCTTACTCCGCCAATCGTTGAAATCGCCGGCGATGACCAGCGGCGCGTCGAGAGGCACCATTTCGCGAATGCGCTCGGTCAGGGTGTGAATCTGCCAGCGACGGCCCCGCTCGAACAGGCCGAGATGGACATTGATGCAGTGAAGGTGCGGCATGCCGCGCTTGAGCTGCATCTCACAGTGCAGGAGGCCGCGGCTTTCGAATGCATGCGCGGAAATGTCCTGGTTGGCTTGCGCGATGATCGGAAAGCGAGATAGCACCGCGTTGCCGTGATGACCGTGGCGGGTGGTCGCATTCTTGCCGTACGCCACTTCGTGCCACACCGTATCGGCGATAAATTCGTGTTGGGGCATCAACGGCCAGTCGCGGTAACGGCCAGCGTGCCGGCGGTGGACGCCCTGCACTTCCTGCAGAAACAGGATGTCGGCGGCCATTCCACGCAGCTTTTCGCGCAATTCATGGATGACCATACGGCGGCCGAGGTGCGAGAATCCCTTGTGTATGTTGAACGTGGCAACAGTAAATCGCATGGCCTTAGAATTTCCGGGAGATGTGCCAATAGTAGCGGCAATTGCGACGTTTGAATCGTGGCGTCCCGCGCCACCGCGGCGGCCCGATAGTGTAAGGTGGCGCGAGCCCTGACGACCAAAGGGCGGGATGGGCGAGGGCGTCCGTCTTTTGCATCATTTTCGTTCACTCATTTTCGTGCATCTATAAGGAGACACTCATGAAGCAACAAACGACGATTCAGGCGGCGGTCGCGGGCTTGCTCGCGCTCGGCCTCGCGGCTTCGCTCTCGGCCGACCCGGTAGCCCCGGACGCCAGCAAAGACAAGTGCTTCGGCGTCGCCAAGGCGGGACTAAACGATTGTGCCGCCGGGAAGCACGCCTGCGCCGGACAGAGCACGGTCGACAACGATCCGACTTCATGGAAATACGTGGCCAAGGGAACCTGCGAAAAGATCGGCGGCAAGGCCGCTGCACCGAAGTCCTGATTGCGAAGTATCGATGCTCGCGCCGGCGGTCGCCAGCCTTCATCTGTCCCGCCGGCGCATTTTTCTCGCGCAGAACCTCAACCAATGCCTGCTTCGACCGCGCTTCCCGTCTCCGCGGGCATCGGTTTGCGCACCCCACATGTGGCGCGTGTCCGCGCCGAGCGGCCTGTGCTCGGGTGGCTCGAGGTCCACAGCGAAAACTATTTCGTCGATGGTGGGCCGGCGATCGCAGCATTGGAAGCCATCCGTCGCGATTACCCGATTTCGCTGCACGGCGTCGGGTTGTCGCTGGGGTCCGCCGATGCGCTCGACGCGGGGCACCTCGCACGGCTCAAGCGTCTCATAGCGCGGACCGACCCGGCCGCGGTGTCGGAACACCTTTGTTGGAGCCACGTCGACGGTCGCCACCTCAATGATCTGCTGCCGCTGCCGTTCACCGATGAAGCGCTGGCGCTCGTTTGCGAACGCGTCGACGCTGTGCAAAGCGCGCTCGGCCGTACGCTGCTGGTCGAGAACGTTTCCGCCTACGTTCGCTTCGACGACGACGCGATGAGCGAATGGGATTTCGTCGCCGCCGTTGCCCGCCGTACCGGCTGCAAGTTGCTATTCGACGTCAACAATATCTACGTCAACGCGGTCAATCACGGGTTCGATGCGCAAACTTATATCGCGGCAATTCCTGCGGACGCAGTGGCCGAGATTCACCTCGCCGGATTCGACGCGAGCGGGGCCTGCCTCATCGATACGCATGGAGCTCGGGTCGCTCCTCCGGTATGGGCGCTTTACCGCGCCGCCATCGCACGCTTCGGCCCCAAGCCGACGCTGATCGAGTGGGACACCGATATCCCGTCGCTCGAAATCCTGCTCGATGAGGCGGCGCAGGCACAGACCATCCTCGAGACCTGCGATGCCATCGCTGCATGAATTCCAGCGTGCATTTTCCGCCGCCGCCGTTTTCAGCGATGCGGCCGCGGCGGCGTCGCTCGGCATTGTCGCCGGTGGATTGAAGCCCGAAGCGCGGATCGGCATTTACCGGGCGAATGTGCTCGGCAACTACCGCAGGGCGCTCGCGGCCACTTATCCGGTGATAAAGCGCCTGGTCGGCGCGCCGTTCTTTGACGCGGCATCGGACAATTTCGTTCGCGGCCACCCCTCGACCCGCGGCGATATTAATCGCTATGGCGCGGATTTTTCGGATTTCCTCGGCGCATACCCGCCTGCCCGCGATCTCAGGTATCTGCCGGACATGGCCCGTCTCGAGTGGGCAATCGACCAGGCGAACATCGCTCGCGACGCGGCGACGTTCGACCTTGCCGCACTGGCCAGCGTGCCGCCGGAAATGCACGGCGAGCTGCGCTTCTCCTTGCATCCGTCGGCCAGGTTGATTGTCTCCATGTTTCCAATTCTGCATATCTGGCAGGCCAACCAACCCGAGCGCAACGCGGACGAACGCATCGATCTCGACGAAGGCGGCGACACCTTGCTGGTGCTGCGACGTCCGGCCGGCGTCGGAGGCATCGCCATTGAACGGATCTCGCGCGCCGACCACCTTTTGCTTGCGTTGCTCGCCGGCGGCCGCTCGCTCGACGCGGCCGCGAATAGTTGCGCCGCGAAGTTTCCCGCATTCGATCTTGCTACCGCGCTGCAACGCCACGTGGCCGGGCACGCGATCGTCGCATTTCGCGCGCCGGTCGTCCCCACTTCAAAAAGAACAAAATGAACGCTGCCACACCGGATTCACTTTTCGGCCGCGTTGGCGGTATCCATTGCGCCGCGACGCGCCAGATCGACAAGCTGCAGCCGCTGCTGCTGCTTGCATTTCGGCTGTATGTCGCACGCGTGTTCTTCATGTCAGGACTCACCAAAATTCACGACTGGAGCATCACGGTCGCGCTGTTTACCAATGAATACCATGTGCCGGTGCTGCCTCCGGCAGCCGCGGCGCTGATGGGGACGGCCACCGAGCTTTCGATGCCGGTGCTGCTCACTTTGGGACTGGCCACGCGCTTCGGCGCCTTCGTTCTGTTCTTCTTCAACATCATCGCCGTCGTGTCGTACGCTTCGCTGCCTGATATCGCGGTCAAGGACCACTATCTGTGGGGCGTGCTCATTCTCGTCGTGCTCATCTTCGGACCGGGCAAGATCTCGCTTGACCACTGGCTACAAGGCCGGCGCTCATCGCGCTTCTGACCGGAGCAACTACACGCGAAAGCGCCGCATCGCCTCGCGCATCACGCCAAGCTGACGCTTGTATCGCTGGCACGCGATGCACTTCCTAGCTAATGCATCAAGCATCGCGACGCGATCCGCAAAAAAAGAGGGCCCGCAAGACTGCGGGCCCTCGGCCTTGGAGAGATGCGCTGGATCTAGAGCCGAATGCCGTTCCGCTTCTTGGAACCGCGACGAATCGCCACCAGGCCGGACATGCCCAACAGCATCGTCAGCAACAGCAGCGCCGCGTCGTTGATGGTGGGGACCGGCGTAACGACCGAAGGTACAGTCACGACCACGTTCTCGTTCGCGCCGTTACAGGTATTGAGCGTCGCCACGTTGTTGGCGTCACCGCTGTAGTTCGCGATCCAGCGATAGGTACCGATCAACGAAGGCGTGAAGGACGTCGACGCGTAGATACCGTTCCCATTGACCGTGACCGTCGAGCTGAAGATTACCGCGTTGGCGCACGTCGCATCGTTGGGGCCGTACAGATTGAACGTGATCGTTCCCGTCGGGTTGACGGCGCCAGTCAAATTCGCGGTGTCGCTGATCGACCCTCCGAGGAGCGGGACCGATGGCGAAGCATTGGTGGCAACGTTCGGCGCAGCCGAGCCCACGACCACGCTCTCGTTTGCCCCGTTGCAGGCATTTGCCGTGGCGGTGTTGTTGGCGTCACCGCTGTAGTTGGCGATCCAGCGGTACGTGCCTGCCAATGTCGGCGTGAAGTTTCCCGATCCGTAGGTACCGTTGCCGGCGACCGGAATCGTCGACGTGAAGATGATCGCGCCGGTGCAAGTCGCGTCGTTGGGGCCGTACAACCGGAACAGGATCGATCCGGTCGGATTGACCCCACCAGCCAGCACCGCGCTGTCGCTGATCGCCGCGCCCAGCGGTACTCCCGCCGACGCTGTCGTAACCACCGTCGGCGTGGCTTGCGTGACGACGACGCTCTCATTTGCCGCGTTACAGGTGTTCGCCGTCGCGGCATTGTTGGCGTCTCCGCTGTAATTGGCGATCCAGCGGTACGTGCCGGCCAGTGTCGGCGTGAAGTTTCCGGATCCGTAGCTTCCGTTGCCGGCGACCGGAATCGTCGACGTAAAGATAATCGCGCCGGTGCAAGTCGCGTCGTTGGGACCGTAAAGCCGGAACAGAATCGATCCGGTCGGATTGACCCCGCCAGCCAGGACCGCGCTGTCGCTGATCGTACCGCCGAGAAGCACTCCCGCGGAAGCGGTCGTGACGACCGTCGGCGTGGTCTGGCCAACCGCCACGCTCTCGTTCGCACCGTTACAGGCGTTCGCCGTGGCGGCATTGCTGGCGTCTCCGCTGTAGTTGGCGATCCAGCGATACGTGCCCACGACGACAGGCGTGAACGGTCCCGATGCGTAGCTAGCGTTGCCGGCGACCGGAATCGTCGACGTGAAGATGATCGCACCGGTGCAAGTCGCGTCGTTTGGACCGTACAACCGGAACAGGATCGATCCGGTCGGATTGACCCCACCAGCCAGGACCGCGCTGTCGCTGATCGCTCCTCCCAGCGGCACGGCCGCCGACGCCGTCGTGACCACGGTTGGCGCGGCTTGGGTCACTACGACATTCTCGTTCGCTGCGTTACACGCGTTGGCCGTGGCAGCGTTGTTGGCGTCACCGCTGTAGTTGGCGATCCAGCGGTAGGTGCCGGCCAATGTCGGCGTGAAGTTTCCGGATCCGTAGGTTCCGTTGCCGGCGACCGGAATCGTCGACGTAAAGATAATCGCGCCGGTGCAAGTCGCGTCGTTGGGACCGTAAAGCCGGAACAGAATCGATCCGGT
>JADGRP010000168.1 GCA_017880805.1 Burkholderiales bacterium | reverse complement strand
ATCACCGCTTGCCGCGCATACGGATCCGATGTTTCCCGATCGGCGCGCGCGGCGTGCTCGCGCACGGTCTTCAACAGGGCGTCGGCCAGCGTCGCTTTGGGGGCGTCGAGCCTGGCAAGCGCGACCTCGGCATCGACTACCGACAGCCGATCGGCGGTGGACAGGGAGGTATCGGCAATCAGCCGCTCGAGCGCGGCATTCCAGGCGGCGACGACTCGTGCGCGTTCGGGCGATTTCGGCAGGGTCACCAAATCCGCGACCTCGCGCGGGTAGTAGACCAGCAGATCGAAATTTTCACGGGCGAGCTTCGGATCGGCAAGGACCGCCATGAGTTGCACCGTCGAGATCTTGTCATCGCGCGGCTTGGCGTTCTTCGCGTTCGCCGCGGCGACCAGTGCCTGCAGCTTGAGCCGCGCCGCGGTTTCCGGTTGGTTGGCGGGACAGGCAAGCGCCAAGCGTTGCAGCGTCGACGCGCGTTTTTCCTTGGCCAGCAGTTGCTGTTCGTCCGTTTCCCACGAGTAATACGCAAGCATCCGCCAATCCGAGGGTGTCAGCTTCGCGCCGTCGTGCGCCAGCGCCGCGCTGAGCGTTTCCTTGACCGGCCGCGCACCGTTCATGCCCAGCGTCAGCACCCGCATGTATTGGTCGGCGTCGACCTCTCCGGGTAGCCGCGTGATCTCGCTGCCGCTGGCTTTGAGCAGGACCATGGTCGGATAACCGCTCACCTTGAAGCGCGCGCCCAGCCGCTGCGCGCTGGGGCTGTCGCCGTCGATGTACACAGGAACGAAAAAGCGTGACCGCTCGATGAAATCCTGACGATTGAAGATCGTTGCCTTGACCTGATTGCATGGCGGGCACCACACCGCGCCCCAGTACAGGAACACCGGCTTGTTTTCCTTCTTCGCCGCGGCAAACGCCGCGTCGACGTCGCCCTTGTACCAGGCGATGCCGGCATCGTCGGACATCGGTTTGGGCGCAACAGCAACCACAGCGGGAGAAGAGGATGTCGCGGCAGCGACGGTTGCCACGAGGGTGTCGGGCAGGATCGCACAGGCCGCAAGAGCCGAACCAAGAATCAGGTTGCCGAGTCTAATGTTCATTGTCGGGACACCAAAGAATCGAATAAGAACGGAGTTGACCATTGTGCCATTCTTGGCGCACGCGGCGTTCATTGCCACCACAGCCATTGCCCCCTCAACCCTTGATACAGACACAGGACCGCTTCGATCAGCAATACGACGAACGTCAGCGCGGCGCCAGCGACGCGGCCGAAACGCATCTGCCAGCCAAAAGAAAGCGCGAAACCGTGGAGCAGGCGCGCAATGAGCAGTGCTAGCCCCAGAGCGTGCAGAAGATAGATCGAGAAGCGACCCATCTCGAGCAAGCCCAGCATCAGCAGCGCCAGCGGAACATACTCTGCGAAATTGGCTTGCGCGCGGACGATGCGGATCACGCCGACGTCGCCGTTGTCGCCGAAGATGATGCCGCGCCGACGCAGGTTTACGACTCGCACGCTCAGCACCACAAAAAAAAGCGCCAGCAAACCGGCATACAGAGGTGTGACGAACATGGCTCGGGCCCCCGTCTTTCTTCCGGATCGAGTGATCAAGCTTACCGCAACAGCATTGTCGGGCGTGTTTGCATCCGAACAATACTGGATTTTCCGCGCTCGGGCTGCGCAAGCGCAATCGGCTCCGGGTGCGGTGAAGGTTCCCGCAGTTTCCTTTTCGTCCTACAGCAAATTCAGACAAATGCCGATTTCGCGACGTGCCGCGCCGGAGCAACATCGCAGTCGTGTAGGGAAGACAAAGCAGCAACTTCAACTACCGACATAGCTTAGAGTTGACTCGCGGCCTCGTCCCTACATCTGTTACGCGAAGAGCAACGGTAAGACAAAAATGGCATTGCTTCCTCGAGCCTGACCCCGGTGGGGCTGGCACAGGATTGGACGGGCCGGGAAACCGGCCCGTATTTGTTCGAACGCAGTCTACGAAGGAGTCTGACATGGGCAAAGTTCAGGGTGAAGGCGACTACGCGTCGGCAAAGAAATTCGACGATGACGAAGCCGCGTTCGTGAAATCCGGGCGTGTGGACCAGGCGGCGCGCGACGCCGAGCCCAAGTCGCAGGCCGAAGCAGACGAGATGAAGAAGGCCGAGGAAGCGGGAAAAAGCCGATCCAGGGGTGAAGAGGCATCGTCGCGCAAACCCGCCTCCGGCGCCAACGGCAAGCCGATTACCGGCGGCAAATAACGCGCGCTCGGCGGGGAGAGCCTAGGGTGCCTGTTTCGAGGCGGCCGGATTGCTGCCGCGCGGCCCCGTCAACTCGCGCCGAATTTCCTGCAGCTTGGCTTTGACCTTCGCGGCATTCTCGCTGCCCATGCGGATCATGATTTTCTGGCCCGCGGAACGCGCTTCGAGCTCCGGGTTCGCGTATTGGTACAGGACCTTGGGCTGCAGGACCTGGAGTGGGTCCTTTGATTCCGGCGTGGCCAGCAAATCGTCAATGGCTTCGATCAGCCGGTCGTTGAAATATCCCTTGGGATAGCCCAGGTCGCGATAATCCTGCTGCATTAGCGGATAGAAGTGCACGTAGGCCGAGACGAGATTCTTCGCGTCGATCGCCTCCGCCATCTGAACGTACGGCGCGTAGCGTGAAGCGTTCTCGGCGCTGATCGAGACATTGTCGTCCTTCGCCGTTGTGACCAGTAGACCCGCGATCGGCTTGACCGGCAGGTTGCGCGACGGAATGGTCTTGCGCGGCAGATTGTCGATGGTCGTGACAAAGCGATGGATAATCGCATCCTCGTAGAAGACTTTGCCCAGCGATGCGGCGCCGAACAGATCGGCAAGCGTGTTTTGCATGGTGGTATCGCTCACCATTAACGCGGGAAGCGGCTTGGCGTCCGCATTCGGCGGCGCCGCGCTCTGCGCATCCTCGATCGGATGGCGAATCGCCGGCGCGGCTTCTGCGGCGACCGGCGGTTGGGTTGCCGTTGGCGTCACGAGTACCGGTTGCTGCGCCGCGTTCTGCCGCCACAGGTAGAAAAACACCGCACCCGCGGCCACCGCCATCAGGAGCAACAGGCCGACGATCGGGCCCTTTCGCGGCGCCGGCGTCCGGATGAAATCGCTGCTCGCCCCGGATGGCAATGCCGCACCCGTTTCAGGATCGAGGTCCGGGTCGATTCGGGGTTCGGCGCGCTCGGTGCGTGGGGTCGCCATGCTTGGCTCCTGGATGCGAAACGAAGAATTTCAGGGACAAGATCCTTGATTCGCGCAAAGCACTTAGGCCGCGCGCGCGCGCGGAAGTTCGAGCGCGTTACGTTGGTTGGAATTCATTCCGCCGCAGCGGCATTGCGCGACAAGGCAGGAATCCGAAGGGCCGATTTCGTTCGGCTGCTATCGCTCCGTATCACAACGCCGCGGCGTCGAGCTTCACGTCCGCCGCACGCCACGCCCGCTCGAAACGCGCCTGCACCTTTGCCGCCTCTTCGCCGCTGCCCTCGGCCAGCAGTGCTGCATGAAGGCCGAAGAGCGAGCGGCCGCTTTCGGGATTGTGTACAAGATCGTCGCGAAACGTCTTTTCCGCACCGGCAAAGTCGCCTGAGCGGGCCATTGCCGCGCCAAGCGCCTCCCGCGAAGACAGGTACCACGCCGGGGGTTCGTCGTAGGCGAGAGCATCTTCGGCGGCAACCGCCACGCGCAAGTACGGAATCGCTTCCGCGAAGTTGCCCCGCATCAGCGCAATGCGACCATCCAGGTACGGACGCGCGATCGCCACGAGGCCGCCGGCGTTGTTGTTTCCCAGCTCGAGCGTCTTGGGCAGGCTGTTCGCAGCTTCGAGGAATTTTCCCCGCTCGGCGGCTGCATCGACAAGGCGCCCTTTGCCCGTCAACGCCAGCGTGCGGGCGAAATGCCACACAGTGTCGCTGATCGGCGCCTCGAACGCGGGCTCGGGCAATGCGAGGATATCATCCCAGCGCGCGAACTTCGCCAGCACCATTGCCGGCGTATACAGGAACCCGTCCAGCGGCGGTATTTCCCTGATCATCGGTGACGCGTGCGCGTAAAGCTTGTTGGCCGCCGCGATCGCCCGCGCGGAGTTGCCGGCGATGGCATTGCAGATCGCGAGAAAGTGCAGGTTGTGGCCGTAATATGCGACGAGATAAAAAGATTTTGCGCCGGACGCGGCCAGGCGCTCGTCGGCGCGCACGGCGGCCTCGTTGACCCGGATGGCGTCGATGTAATTGCCGGTGCGGATATAGATATGCGCCGGCATGTGTACCAGATGTCCCGCCGACGGCGCGAGGCTTTCCAGCCGCTTCGCCGCCGCGAGCGCTTTTTCCGGATGCGGCGACGCTTCGATCGCGTGTATGTAATAGTGAAGCGCGCCGATGTGATCCGGCCGCTGGGCTTGCGCGTGCTCCAGCACCTTGACCAGTTCGAGCGTCCCTTCGGTGGGCGTCCCATCCGGCGCCCAGAGCTTCCATGGATGCAAATCCATCAGGCTTTCGGCGTAAAGCACCGCGGCGTCCGTGTCCTGTGGATGGCGGCGAACCAGCGCTTTCATCGCATCCTTGTAGGCGACCTGCAACGCAGCTAGGTCTGCGTCCGCGTTCGCGCTGTAGCGCCGTGACAACGCGTCGATGTACTCGCGCTCGACCGGCGTGGCCTTCGGTTTCAGGACGATCGCCTTCTGAAGCTCGGCGTACGCGGCCTTGTGCGCGGCGGCGTCCATCGGCAGGTTGATGTTGGGCCCGAGTGCCAACGCAATACCCCAGTGCGCCATCGCGAGATCAGGGTCGAGCTCCAGCGCACGCTGGAAGGCATTGATCGCTGCGTCGTGATTGAACGCGAAGACGAGCCTCATGCCTTGGTCGAAGTACGCCTGCGCTTGGCGGTTGCGCGCAGACACGGGATGGTGCAGCCGGCTCAAGCCGGTATCCAATGCCTCCGGGGAGGCACCCGCGGCGGGTGTAGCGTCGTGAGCGAACGCCGGGGCGAAGCCCACGAGGCCGATCAAGAAAAGGATTTGCGCGATGCAAGCCGGCATTGGCAGTTCCCTGAGGCGAGCCCTCTGCGGCTCGAAGCGATCTCGCGATGCGAACGGAGAGCGTCGCATTGAACCGACGGAAATCATGCCTCTTCGCAGCGTTGCTCGCAAGGCCGGTCGGTCGGGCGCGATGTGCAGCCCCGATGTACAGGCCTTCTGACGAGGCGCCGACGCGATTGCCGCCAAGTCGTGGCAAAATCGGGTCATGAACCTGGCCGGCACTACCTTGCGGCTCGCTCGCCGAAGCGATGCGCCGACGCTCGCCGCGATGTCGCGCGACCTGATCGAGACCGGGCTCGGGTGGCACTACCGGACCGAGCGCATCGGGCAGTTGCTCGGCAACGTGGATACGGTGTCGCTGGTCGCGTGCGAAAACGCCTGTACGGCGGGCTTTGCCATCATGACCCTGGGGGAAGAACGCGCGCACCTGGTGCTGCTCGCGGTGCGCCCCGACCATCATCGCCGCGGCATCGGACGACGGATGGCGCAATGGCTGGTCGGAACCGCCATGACCGCGGGCATCGCCACGCTCCATGTCGAATTGCGCGCGCAGAACAAGGCGGCGTACACGTTCTACCGCGCGCTTGGCTTCGAGCAAACGCTTCGCATCGCCGGCTACTATCGCGGACGCGAAACGGCGATCCGCATGATGCGCCTGCTGCGCGTCCCGGGACTATTGCCCCTGGCGTGGCGGCCGCCAACTCTCGACAAGCAATGATCGGACGAACATGAGCAGCGAATCGCAATACGCGCGTTTCGGCAGCGGCAAGTCGGTGCGCCGGGTAGAGGATCAAAGCCTGCTGATCGGGGCCGGTATTTTCGCCGACGACGTTTCGCTGCCGGACCAGGCGTATGTGTGCTTTCTGCGCTCGCCCTATCCACATGCGCACCTCGTCGTCGTCGATACGGCTGCGGCGTCGGCAATGTCCGGCGTCGTTGCCATCGTCACCGGGGCCGATCTCGTCCGCGCCGGCGTCAAGCCACTGCCATTGTCGGCGGACTTCAAGCGCGGCGACGGTTCGCCGACTGCATCGCCGCCGCGCCATGCGCTCGCCGTCGACACGGTCCGCTTCGTGGGCGAAGCCGTCGCGGCGGTGATCGCGCAAAGCGCCGGGCAGGCGCGCGACGCAGCCGAAGCGATCGATGTCCGCTACGAAGCGCTGCCGGTCGTGGCCGACCTCGACGATGCCGTCGCTGCAGGCGCGCCGCTGGTGTGGCCTGCCGCGACCGGCAATATCGCCGCCGAGATACGGCATGGCGACGCTGCCGCGGCGGCTGCGGCCTTCGACACGGCCGCACACGTCGTGTCGCTCGACCTCGTGAACCAACGTATCGCACCATCGCCCATCGAGCCGCGGGCGATTCTGGCGAGCTACGACACGACAACCGGCCGCATTACGCTGCGCGTCAGTTGCCAGACGCCGACCGGGCTGCGCGACGCGTTGTGCACGGAGGTGCTCGGCATCGCGAACGACAAGGTGCGCGTCCTCGTCGGCGACGTCGGCGGCGGCTTCGGCATGAAGACCGGCCTCTACCCCGAAGATGTCGTGCTTGCCTTTTGCACGCGCAAGCTCGAGCGCCCCCTGAAGTGGTGTGCCGACCGGATGGAGGAATTCCTCGCCGCGACCCACGGCCGTGACGTCGCAAGCAAGGCTGAGCTCGCGCTCGACGACTCCGGCCGGATTCTTGCGCTGCGCGTGAACTCTCTTGCCAACATGGGCGCATTTGCCACGCCCGCAGGTGTGGTGATCCAGTTGATGATCGGACCATGGGTGTCCACCAGCATCTACGACATCGGCACCATCGACATTCGCATCAAGGCCGTATTGACCAACACCGCCCCGACGAGTGCCTATCGCGGCGCCGGCAGGCCCGAGGCGATTTACATCATCGAGCGACTGATGGATGCGGCGGCGCGCCAGACCGGTATCGATCAGGTCGAGCTGCGCCGGCGCAACATGATCCGTCCGGAACAGATGCCGTACACCAATGCAATGGCCAAGACCTACGATAGTGGCCAGTTCGAGCTGGTGATGGACAAGGCAACCGCGTTGGCCGATTGGAACGGCTTCGACGCGCGTTATGCCGAGGCAAGAGGGCGCGGCCGCTGGCGCGGACGCGGCATGGCTGCGTTTCTCGAATGGACCGGCGCCGACGTGTTCGAAGAGCGGGTGACGGTGACCGTCGCGCCGGGCGGGAAAGAAGACGGTGAGATCGAGATTTTCTCCGCGCTGCAAGGCATGGGTCAGGGGCTGCTGACCACGTTCGCGCAGGTGGCGGTCGATGTCTTCGGGGTGCCGATCGACAAGATCAGAATCGTGCAGGGCGACACCGACCGCGGTCAAGGCTTCGGCAGCGCGGGCTCACGTTCGCTCTTTGTCGGCGGATCCGCGGTGCGCGTCGGCGCCGAGCGCACCGTCGACAAAGCCAAAGCGATGGCGGCCGACGAAATGGAGGCTCCAATCGGCGACATCGAATACCGCGATGGCGTGTTCACCATCGCCGGCACCGATCGGCACGTTGGATTGTTCGAGCTCGCGCGCCGGCAGCCGCAGCAACGCATCGTGCTGGACACGACGAGCTCCGTCGCCGGCCCGACCTGGCCCAACGGCTGCCACATCTGCGAAGTCGAAATCGATCCGGAAACGGGTGCGGTCGAGCTGGTCGGCTACTGGTCCGTCAACGACGTAGGCCGCGTCGTCAATCCAATGATCGTCATCGGCCAGCTCGAGGGCGGCGCGGCGCAGGGCATCGGACAGGCACTGTGCGAAGGGTTCGTCTACGATCGTGAATCCGGGCAGGCCTTGTCCGCAACTTTTCTCGATTACGCGTTGCCGCACGCAGCGATGATCGAGCACTTCGAGATGACGATGGACGAGTCGACGCCGTGCCTGAACAACGCGATGGGCGTCAAAGGAGTCGGCGAGCTCGGCACGATCGGCGCCACGCCGGCGGTCGTCAACGCGGTGATGGACGCGCTCAAGCGCGGTGGCTCTGCTGAGGTAAACGAACGTGCGAGCACGCTGCAGATGCCGCTGACTTCCGAGCGCGTGTGGCGCGCGATCCACGGATAGGGCTTGTGCCGCCCGCGGACAAGTGTCTGTTTGACAACGCTCAGAGCGGTTGCATCACGACACGCGCGCGCTCGTCGTGCATCGTCTTCACCAGCAGCTTGAGCAACGCGTAAACCGCACGCGTCGCGGGTGTCGGCGTGGCGGTTAGTTCGCCCAGCTCGATCACCGAGCCGATCAGCGCATCCACTTCGACCGGGCGACCGGCTTCCACGTCCTGCAATGTGGACGTCTTGTGCTTGCCGACTTTTGTTGCACCCTCGATGCGCTTCTCCAGCGGCACCCGGAAGCTGACGCCGAGCTTTTCGGCCACCGCCTGAGCCTCCCGCATCATGTCGGCGGCAAGCGCGCGCGTCGCCGGTTCCTGGCAGATGTCGACCAGTGTCGCGTGAGTGAGCGCGCTGATTGGATTGAAGCTCATATTGCCCCACAGCTTGAGCCAGATTTCCGAGCGAATGTCATTGAGCACCGGCGCTTTGAGCCCCGCGCCGACGAGTGCCTGCGACACGTTCTTGACGCGATCGCTCTCGACGCCGTCCAGCTCTCCGACCGGAAACCGGTCGCCTTCGAGAAGTTTCACGATTCCCGGCGCGATGATTTCGCCGGCGGGATAAACGACACAACCGATGAGACGCCGCGATTCGATGCTCTGTTCGATCACGCCGTTCGGGTCTGCGGTCTTGAGCCGGTAGCCCGCGTGCGGACCGACGAAATTCTGAAAATACCACCATGGCAGACCGTTCTGGATCGGTACCACAATGGTGTCGGCGGTGAACAGCGTGCGCATCTGCGGCGCCACTGCTTCGACGACGTAGGCCTTCAGCGCAAGAAAGATGAGGTCCTGCGGTCCCGCATCGGCGCAGCGCGCCACGGCGTGCAGATCCCTCGCGACTTCTTCGGCGCCATCGGCGCGGACGAGCTTGAGACCATTGTTGCGGATCGCCTCAAGATGTGCGCCCTGGTCCACCACGGTGACTGCCTGGCCCGAGAGCGCGAGCCGCACGGCAAGCACGCCGCCGATCGCACCCGCGCCGATGACTGCGATTTTCATTTTCTCCTCCTGCACGTGCGGTCATCGCGAGCCTCCTTTCGATCGCGGAGGCGACGTCAATGCCGCACTTATCATTCACTCACGAATCGAACCGGTTGGTCAGCGTGCCGATGCCGTCGATGACGATGCTGACCGTGCTGCCTGGCTTCATCGATCCTACGCCGATCGACGTGCCGCAGGCGATGACGTCACCCGCTTCCAGCGTCATGTCTTGCGAAACGAGGCTCACCAGCCTTTTCGGCGCAAAGATGATGTCGGTCAACGGGTAGTTCTGCCGCTCCTGTCCGTTGAGGATCGTCTTGACGACGAGCGTGGCTGGATCGACGTCGGTTGCGATCACCGGACCGAACACGCCAAAGGTGTCGAAGCCCTTTGCACGGGTCCATTGCGCAAAACCCGGATCCTTGCCGAGTATGTCGATGGCGGTGACGTCGTTGATGCAGGTGTATCCGAAGATGCAGCTTGCCGCATCGGCTTCCAAGACCGCGGAGCAGCGCCTGCCAATGACGATGCCGAGCTCGCCTTCGTAGATCACCTTGCCCGCGTAGGATTTGGGGACGCGTATCGTTTCGCCGCCGGCGAGAAACGAGTTGTTGGCCTTGAGAAAATAAAGCGGCTCGGCTGGAACCGCGTGGTTGAGCTTGGCGAGGAGAGCACGATAATTGTCGACCAGCGCCACCATCTTGCTCGGTGTCGTCGGCGTCAGCAGCCTTGCGGCGCCGAGCGGGATCGAGTGCCCGGTCGGCCGCGGATTCGCGAGCATGTCTCCTTCATGCAGCCGTATCGTTTCGCCGTCGACAGTGCCGAAGCATTCGCGTCCTTCATGGATAACGCGCGTCCAGAGCGGCATGGTTCCTCCCTAATTGACCTTCAAGCGTCTCGCGGCCAACGCATATCCACCGGCGGCGCCGTCGACGAAGTGGACGTGGTTGCTGTCCGCAACCGACGGCACGATGCAGGTCATGATCGCCGACGGCTGGCGGTGCAAGCCGAAGCGCGCGACCTTGTCGGCTTCTGCCTTCGCAAGGCGCTGCTCGATCCTGTCAGCGAGCGCGGGCGTGCAATCGAGGGTCATGCGCAGGTTGTCGTCGAATTTGCGGAAGTCCGAATTCTCGACCACCTCGCGCCGGTAGACGCTGGGGTCGAATCCGCCGACGCGTATGCCGAAGCGCATGATCATGAATGCGATCAGCGTGCCAGCGCTGACGCGAAGCCGACGCATGAAAAGACCCTCGCCGCTCTTGCGCGACGCGCGCACCTCGAGGTCCAATCCCGGTGGCGGCCAGCCAACGCCTGGAGCGTTATCCGGCACGGGCCGCGCGACCTCGGTGCTGTGCTCGAGCTCGGTCAGCAGCTCTTCGACCAACTTGCGAAACGCGGGATCGCCGTTGGTCACCGGCGCCACCACCAGCGACAGGATCAGTCCGTGCGATGCCGGAATATCGTTCCAGCGGCACGATAATCCGCTTAAATCGGGACGCGTGCCGGGCGCCGCCGGCGGCACGGCGTAGTGTCCCTGTTTCATCGCCCGATCGGCCCACGCGAGTCCGCCGCCGGAGAACATCGCATACGAAACGTTCTTCGAGGGCGCGAATCGCGCCACGGTGACATCGAGCCCCTGATCCTTTACGGCGGAAACGGGAACGAGCGCCACGCGAAGCTCGAGATCGAGTTCGTCGCGCGTCCAGGCCGCGGTCGCGGCGAGCGCGGCGCGCGCCAGCGCCTCATTTTCACCGGAGACGGCGAAGCTCGCGCCGTCGCCGCCGAAGACGAAGGGAAACTTGCGGCCTCCGAGCGCGTTCGAGACCGCGGCAATGACCGAAGCTCCGGCCGTGTTCACGGCCTTGTAGCGCCCGTCTTCGATCGCCCTGGTCGAGCTCACAACATCGGTGAGTCCCAGCACCCAGTTGTCCGGCAGCGGTTGATACCGCGCCGGGTCCATGATGCTCGCGAACCCGTCGAAGATCGGCAGGCGGGCGTAGTAGTCGGCGTCGGCCTGCATCTCACACTACTTCAGCTGCAGCGCCTTTCGT
>JADGRP010000167.1 GCA_017880805.1 Burkholderiales bacterium | reverse complement strand
TTCCGTCACCGCTCAGTGACAAATCCGTTAGGCAGGCACATTTCGGGGCCGTGCCGCCATGGACGGTTGTTTCACTGGCCTCAAACGCCCTAAGGAGAAATAATCATGTCGACCTACATTGTCCTTTCGAGTTTCACTGATCAAGGCATTCGCACCGTCAAAGACACCACGAAGCGGGCCGATGCCGTCAAGGAACTTGCAAAGAAATTCGGAGTTACCGCGAAGGAGTTTTACTGGACGCTCGGGAGCTATGATGTCGTTGCAATATTCGATGCACCTGACGATGCTTCGATGACCGCGCTTGGATTGGCCCTGGCTGCCGGCGGTAACGTCCGGACCCAGACCTTGCGAGCTTTTTCCAGGCAGGAAATGAACGGAGTTCTCGCGAAGTTGGCGTAGGGAAACAATGTGCTGACGCCGAGCGGCAAGACCATCAAGGCAGAGGGAAACTTCACCGCGGAAGGTCTGCGCCAACCTGAGGGCGCCGGCTCGTTCAGCGCATGCACACGTCCTCGCCGGCCGGCGCCGATGGGGGCTGACGCCTCCATCGCGCCGAGCCGCAACGGTGTTCTGCCGTTGCTGCTCGGCTGGTGTCGAGCGTTAGCTGCGATCAACTGGCGTGAGGTCGAGAGCATCCGCGAACTCAGCTACTGTCTGGCTGCCCCAAAGACACTGGCTCGCGCGGTCGAGCAGCGCGAAGCGTCAAGATGAACACGTGTTTTGCTTCCTGACAAACGTTATGCAAGGCGACCTGCGGCAAGCATGATTCGGTGAATTTCATTGCGCCGATACACACCGATCGCGCTGATGGCGACTTCATTGGCGGCCTGCTTTCCAACGATCGGCATGACGCCGCGGAAGAGTTCAAGGGCAATACGCGGGTTTTCACGGTCTCCCAGCTTGGATTGGCGAAGCCGAATCCGCACCCATTGGTGAAGATCGTGTTCACAAAGAAGAAGGCTCCATCATCAGTCAAGTAACGACAACAGGAGAAACCTATGTCCAAGGGTTACTGGATCGTACGGGTCGACATCGCCGATCCGGAAAAGTACAAGGCTTACGTAGCGGCCAATGCCGAGCCGCTCAAGAAGCACGGCGCCCGCTTCCTGGTACGGGCCGGCCCGTTCGAGAATCCCGAAGGGACGAGCCGCACGCGCAACGCGGTGATCGAATTTCCGACCTATCAGGCAGCCCTCGACTGCTGGAAGTCGCCCGAATACCAGCTGGCAATCAAGCTGCGCAAGGATGTCTCCACCATCGATCTCATCATCATCGAGGGGTACGAAGGCCCGCAGCCGGGTTGACGGCCGCTCAGCAGGCGGCCGCGAGGTCAGCGCTTTTGCAGGGCGGCGAGGTACTGTAACGAAAGGCGGACGTCAAGCCGGTGTCCGAATCCGTCGGTCCTTATAGGAACAACGCCGGGACGCTATGCCCGGCGCCGAAACCAACCCGTCACCGCCAGCCGTTCGCGCGCCGCCGGCAGGACTTCATGCTCGAAACGATCGGAAAGAAAACACACGAGCGTTCCTGCCGCCGGCAGCACGTCGCGCACCCGTTCATCATCGTAAATGCGAAGTGCACCGCCGTCGGCCACGGTCCAGTCCTGGTTGAGATACATTGCGCACGAAATCACGCGGACATCGGATGAAGCTGCGTCGGCGCGAAACTGATCCCTGTGGCGGCGATAAAAGGCGCCTGGCGGGTACAGGGCGTAATGGGCTTCGAAGGAGAAGAGGCCAAGCAGCAGGCTCTCGTTAAGCGCAAGGCGTAGCGCGTCCAGCGCCTGCCAGAGCGGCTTCTCGACCGAGCCGGCGTTCTGATCGAGCCACAGGATGCGATCGCCACGAATGTCGCTTCGTTGCGCATGCGCGGCGCCGCGGCCGATGCCGGCAGCGTGAAATTCGCCCGCCGCATGGCGCGCGCGCGCCTCGTCGGCCAGCGCGGCCAGCGTCGCTTGCGGCAAAAAATCGGCTGTGACCGCGCAGCCGTCATCGGCGATCCCCGCGCAGATTCTATCGATCGCGGCGGCAGCCACCCGACACCTGCCCTGCTTAACTGGCCCGATTCACGCGGCTGGATTTACTTCGCTGCCGTATCCGGTTGCATCATGCCGAAAATATTACCTTCGGTGTCATTCGCGTAGGCGAGCCAGCCGACGCTCGGGACCGCCATTTTCGGTACCACGACCATGGTGCCCAGTTCGCCAACGCGCGCCAGCGTGGCGTCGAGATTATCAACAGCGATGGTGCAGACGTATGCATTGACCGCCTGCATCGCCACGGGCGGCGGTCCTCGCCGCGGCAGCAAACCGCCATCGATGCCTATCGTGCCCTTTTCCCCGGTCTTGATCAGCCAGTAATCCAGCGGACCTTCCCATTTGTTGAAGGCCCAGCCGAACAAGGCTGTGTAGAAAGCGATTGCACGCTTGGGATCGGCAGCTTGAATCTCGAAATGAACAGGACGCGGCATGATCGGATCTCCGGCAAGTGAGACCCGTTATCTTATAATGTTGGGCACAGCGATGCGACCCCGCGCGCGACCGCGGGGCGGCCGCGACAAATGGAGGCGCGAATGCGCGTAGTAATCACCGGCGGTGCGGGATTTCTCGGTAGCCGCCTCGCCCGCAGGATTCTCGAGCGCGGCCAGCTAACCGACGCAAGCGGAACGCAGCGCAAAGTGCGAAATCTCGTCCTGATCGATGTCGTGCCGGCATCGGTGACCGATCCACGGGTCGATATCGTCACCGGCGACCTCGCCGATCCGGCGCTCATCGAACGCGCGCTTACGCCCGAAACGGACTCGGTGTTTCACCTCGCGGCGGTAGTAAGCGGCCAGGCGGAAGCGGAATTCGACACCGGCATGCACGTCAACCTCGACGCGACGCGCGCTTTGCTCGAGCGATGCAGGAAACTCGCGCGGCCACCGAAATTCGTGTTCACCAGCTCGCTCGCGGTGTTCGGCGGAGTGCTGTCCGATCCCGTCCGCGATGATTCGCCCATCACGCCGCAGACGTCGTATGGAGCGCAAAAGGCCATGGGGGAGTTGATGGTCTACGACATGACGCGCAAGGGCTTCATCGACGGCCGCTCGTTGCGCCTGCCCACGGTCACCGTGCGGCCGGGCAAGCCGAATCGCGCCGCATCGTCGTTCGCAAGCAGCATCATCCGCGAGCCCTTGTCCGGCGTCGACGCGGTGTGTCCGGTCGCGCCAACGACGGCGGCGTGGATCACGTCGCCGCGATCCGTCATCGCCAATCTGATCACGGGCCACGAAGTCGCCGCGGCCGAATTCGCCAGGGCCGGCTTCGCGCACACCCGCTCGGTCAACGTGCCGGGACTGCGCGTCGGAATCGGGCAGATGATCGAGGCGTTGAGAAGCGTCGCCGGGGAGGCCATCGCGGCACGCGTGAAATGGCAACTCGACCCGGTGATCGACCGCATCGTGGCGACCTGGCCCGCGAACTTCGCACCGGTCCTGGGCCCGGCGCTGGGCATGCGGGCGGATCACGATTTCGAGGCGATCATCCGCCAATACATCGAAGACGAGCGTCCCGTAGCGGAACCTCGCTGAGCACGCGCCCGATGAACGTCAGTCGACCTTGATATTGGCGTCCTTGATCGTCTTCGCCCACTTGGTGAGCTCGGACTTCTGAAATGTCGCAAATTGTTCGGGTGTCATCGGGATGAATTTGGCGCCCTCGGTCTCGAGGCGCTTTTGTATTTCCGGTGAACGCATGATCTTCTGCACCTCGGCGTTGAGGCGCGCGACGATTGCCGACGGCGTGCCTGCCGGTCCGAACAGCCCGATCCAGTTGCTCACTTCGAATCCCGGCACCGATTCCGCCACTGTGGGCACGTCAGGCAAGGCAGGTGAGCGCGCGGTCCCGAGCACGGCGAGCGGGCGCAGCTTTCCGGCGCGCACCTGCGGCAGTACGGTCGGCATGGTCGCAAACGCCATCGACGTCTGTCCGCCAAGCAGATCGGTAATCGCCGGAACGTTGCCTTTATAGGGCACGTGGACGATGTCGACCTTGGTCATCGACTTGAACAGTTCGCCGGCGAGGTGGCTCGTCGTGCCGACGCCGCCCGAACCGTAGCTCAGCTTGTCGGGCTGCGAACGCGCAAGTGCGATGAGCTCGGGGACCGTCGTCGCCTTGATCGACGGATTGACGACCAGCAGTCCCTCCGCGTCAAGAACGTGCACGATCGGTGTGAAATCCTTGATCGTGTCGAACGGCATGGCCGGAAACAGACTCAGGTTGACGGCATGCGTGCCGATATTTCCCATCACAAGCGTGTAGCCATCTGGCGGCGACTTGGCGACGATGTCCGCGCCGATGTTTCCACCGGCGCCGGTGCGGTTGTCGATTATCACCGGCTGACCCCACGCTTCCGTGAGCTTCTTGCCGATCTCGCGCCCGAATGTGTCGGCGATTCCCCCGACCGCGAACGGCACCACGATGCGGATCGGCTTGTCGGGATAGGTCGGCGCCTGCGCTGACGCCGGCGTGGCCATCGGTAGCATCGCCGCACCGATCAGCATTGCAATCGTCTTGCGCATGAAGCGGTTCCTCCTCGTCATCCGACTCGTCGCTGCGTTGCTTGCGTCAACTGGCTTGCGCCTTGAGCATATTGTCGTAGTTGACCTTTTCGTGCGCTTCGACCGGATCCATCCCGGCGCGGACCTGGGCGATGATGCGTTCCTCGGTCGCCTTGACCTTCTGCGCGAACTCGATGACCTCGGAGACGCGCTC
This sequence comes from Burkholderiales bacterium, assembly GCA_017880805.1. Taxonomy (GTDB): domain Bacteria; phylum Pseudomonadota; class Gammaproteobacteria; order Burkholderiales; family Casimicrobiaceae; genus PALSA-1003. The sequence goes on along the minus strand of JADGRP010000167.1, from coordinate 1,521 downwards.
GGCCGGAATCACGATCGTACCGTTGTCGTCGGCGACGATGTAATCGCCCGGGCACACGCGCACGCCGCTCAGTTTGACGTCCATGCCGTATCCCGCGCACGACGAGCGTCCCCGTACCGACTGCTGGGCGATGCCCTTGCCGTACACCGGCATTCCGTAGCCTTTGTACTCGTCCACATCGCGCACCACGCCATCGCAGACACAACCGACCAGTCCGTGATGCTTCGACGTGGCGCCCGCCACGCCGCCATAGCAATTCACCGCCGGATTCTCGGAGGCGTCGATGACAAGCACGGAGCCCGCGCCACCCTTGACGATGGCGCGAAGCGTTCCGAGTACGGTCGACTCTTTCGCTTTACCGTCGGGCACGATTTTTAAGGTCGCGGCGGGTCCGGCAATTTTCGCGCACGGATAAATAGGCAGAATTTTTTGCGGCGCGCCGTCGATGCCGAGACGATCGAGCGCGTCCGACAGATTGGGCGTCGATACAGCGAGAAGCTGGCTGATGATGCGAGCATCGATGATTGCCATGCTGCGGGTCTCCAGGCTGAGGTGAGTTTCTTGCTCACGCGAATACGATCCTTCGCGCACGGTCACGCTTATCTACTGTTCTTTCATTTGGCCGCCGCGAGCTCAAGCGTCGACAAGCGCAAAGGGTTCGACTTCGCGCAACGCGGTAAGAAGCAGCTCCGGACCCGCGCCTTTCAGAAGCGTCGAGTCCGAGAGCACGCGCCGCCACGCGCGTGCGCCGGGCGCACCATGGTACAGGCCCAGCACATGGCGAGTGATGGCCCGCATGCCTACGCCGCGCGCGACCTGCGCCTCCGCATACGGCAGCAGCGCTTCGACCACTTCCGCACGCGAGCGCTGCGGCGTGCTGTTGCCGAAGCAATCCGTCTCCGCTTCGGCAAGGAAATGGGGATCGTGATATGCCACCCGTCCCAGCATCACCCCGTCGACTTCGGCGAGCTCGCGCGCGATTGCATCGTGCGTGGCGATTCCGCCGTTGATCACGATGGTAAGCGCGGGAAAGTCCCGCTTTAGCTGGTGCACGAACGAATACTTGAGCGGCGGAATTTCCCGATTCTCTTTCGGCGACAAGCCCTTGAGAACGGCGTTTCGCGCATGCACGATACAAGCGGTCGCGCCGGCGTCAGCGACGGTACCCACGAAGTCGCGAACAAACGTGTATTCATCGACGTCGTCGATCCCGGTACGATGCTTGACCGTCACCGGCACCGACACCGCGTCTCGCATCGCCTTGATGCAATCCGCGACCAGCGAGGGATCGGCCATCAGGCACGCGCCGAAGCTACCCGTCTGCACCCGCTCGCTGGGACAGCCGACATTGAGATTGATTTCGTCGTAGCCCCAAGCTTCGCCGAGCCGCGCACAATGCGCAAGCGCGTGTGGATCGCTGCCGCCGAGCTGCAACGCAACCGGATGTTCCGCGGCATCGAAGTCGAGATGGTGGGGGACATCGCCGTGTATCAGCGCCCCGGTCGTCACCATCTCGGTGTA
>JADGRP010000166.1 GCA_017880805.1 Burkholderiales bacterium | reverse complement strand
GCCGGTAACAAAACTTACAAGACGACCTATCCCGTTTCTTGCGGCGAGGTGTGGGGCGCGGTCAAAGTCGCCCTTGGCAATCCGGACAACTACAAAGACGTGCAGAGTGACGAGGACAAAATGACTGCTGAGTACAATGTGAAACACTCCATTCATTGGTCCGTTATCGGAGCGGTCAACCAGGGCAAAAACCACGTCAGCTTGTTGCCGATTGGTACTACGTGCGAGATGAGTGTTGTGTCGATGTATAGCGGACTTTCGCACAACGATCAGGGTGACTTCAAGAAGCGCGTGGATGAAGCTCTGGCCAAGCTGAAGATCGCGCGCCTTTCACAGCCTGCGAAGCCGGAGGATCCAACTAAGTGATTACAGCTCGCAATCCATCGAGCAGAGCAGCAGTGATAGAGCCGAGATGAAGTTCTTGGTTCTTGGTCAAGTGGCACGGCCGCGACTTGCGACCACGCGGTACCACTGAGCAAAGCCGCCAGACAACAGCATCTGGCCGTCACGCTGAGCAGTCTATCAGTTTGTTGCGCCACCGTTGTTCCCGGAGGGCATAGATTGCTGCAAAATGGAGCGTCATTGTCCATTATCGGTGGCACTTCTTTTAGCGGCCGGCTTCCTCAGTCCCGCCCGGCGTATGGTATCAGAGGCTCGCAACCCAACAGCTCATGCAACGCCCGGCCGTCGCTGAGGCGGCGAAACATCCCCGGCGCCGCCCAGCGGCCACGGCTGTCGACATTAGGCGCGCCGCGCCCGGCGCGCACATCGGCGATCGAGACGGTGCGCGTCTCAAGCGAAACGCGCGTAAGGCCCGTGTGGTTCGGCACGCCGACATGCGCGTGCGCACTGGAGAACGCGATGATCTCGCCGGGCTCGATCACTACAGGCAGGCCGTCCTCCGCATCCACTGGTTTGAGCGGGCGCGGCGCCAGCTGGCCAGGCCCCAGCGTCCCCGGCGCCGTCCGCAAACGCTGCATCACATCCGCCAGATCAAACTCGGCGCTGTTGTTCTCAATATGCACGTCCCACAACGCGGGATGCATCGCGAACGTACGCCCTTCAGTAATCGGCCACACGGGCGCCCACCAGTTCACCTGCGCGGGAAGGTTGGTGCCCCACGTGTCACGATGAAAACCGACAGTCGCCGTGCTGCGCGCCCATTGCAAGGTTTTGCCGACATCGCTGTGGACCTGAAAACGCAGCACCAGCCGGTCGCGCGCGGTGTCCTCCGGGTCGAGTCCTGCCGCCTCGAACAACGCTTGCCAGAACTTTTTCACCTCGCTCGAACGCGCATAGTCCTGCTGTATCCCAGCGAGCCGCGGTGCGAGTTCCTCATGCTCGACATGGCGGTGAATCTCGACCGGCGGGTGCGCGAGCCGTTCCTCCACGAAGGTGCGCGCGCTGGCGATGACCGCCGCCATCTCGGGCAACCCGGAGTAGCGCACGATCTCACCGGCATAGAGTGCGGCATATAGCAGCGCCGGGTCGTTCGGGGGAGTTCGATAGTCGAGGTTACTCGCGGGCATGCCGGTTACTCCAATCTTCGCAGGGAAACGGCTTTGCAATGGCAAAGCAGTGTGCGACCTGAGGTACACGAGTTGCAACCATAGACGGCCACGTTAATACCCATTATCGGTAGCTATCAACGCCGGTCCTGGCGCGATGCCTGCCAGTCGCGCGCGCTCCGACCGCGGAACGCCACGCTAAGGCTCACCCGCCAATGGCCCAAACTCCGGCGGCGGTCTCCGATGTTTGGTTGCCGCTTCATACGCCGAAGCAATCCGCACCAGCAACCCTTCATCAAACGGACGTGCGAGGAAGTCGACTCCAACCGGCAGCGCGGCCGCCACCGGATCGGCCAGCCGCGTCCCGTTCCCATCCCGCACGCGATCCCAGACCTGCGTCGTAAATCCTGCGGGCACCGTAATCGCCGGAAATCCCTGCTGCCCGATAAACGACCACCCGATCGGAGGCCGCCCATTCGCGTTCGGCTCGCGCGGCAACGTCAGCTTGCGCGGAGGAACAGTCGACATCGGCGACATAAGCGCATCAAGCTTCTGCTCCTGCATACACTGCAGCAGCATGTTTTGATAAGCGAACCGCGTCTGCAGCCGGGCAGAAGTATCGAGCGTGGTCGCTCGCTCCGCGGTTTCCCTCGCCTGCTTGCGATCCGGAAAGTTCGGGTCGTTGTAAAATGTCGCCTTCGAGATCAAGTCTGCGCCCGTCATGATGTTCGCGTCACCGCGCTCCCGCAGATACTCGTTCATCTCGTACTTGCCTTCGCCCGCCACTCCCGGTGAGTTGAGGCTGCGCAGCGTGAGACCTGCCGGTACCCGCGCGGGGTCGAAGCGCATATCGAGAAGCGAGGTGATGAGATCCGCCTGCGGCTTGTCGGCGGGAAACAGGTTCCGATACTGCCGCAGCAGCGCGCTGTTCAAAAGCTCCGGCGCATAGTGCGCAATGCAGCCGTGAAACAAAGCACCCTCCGGAGCCGGATCTACCACCGTCGCCCCAAGCTTGCGCACATCCGCAATAGCACGTTCGACGATTTCGATGCTCTCCTCGTCCGCCCTCGAGAACAGCTTCTTCGACATGTATTCGCGAATCACGCCGATCCGGACCCCGTCCAGCCGCGTCCCCGCGAAACTGGCATACGGCTTCGCCGGCTTGCGCTCGATGCTGAACACAGTCAGCGGATCCTTCGGGTCATAGCCTGCGATCACGTCGAGTATCTTCGCCGCATCCCGAACACTGCGGCAGATCGGACCGGTCCGCATGCTCAGCCCGGCGCCCATCATTCCCTTGCGGCTGACCAGCTCTTCCGTCGGCGCCAGTCCGACAAGGCTGTTCACGGATGCCGGCCATCGGATCGACACCACCGTCTCCTCGCCGATGGCGCACGTCACCAGATTCGCCGCCACCGACGAAGCCGAGCCGGCGCTCGACATCCCCGGCTCGCGCTCCGTGTCGTACGGATTGCAGAACGTTCCGCCGAACGAGCTCCGCGCGCCGTCGACCGCGTACTCCGCCAGGTTCGCCTTGGCCACAATGATCGCCCCGGCGTCACGCAGTCGCTTGACGAACGTGGCGTCCTCCGGGGGACGGTCGTTCGCATACTGCACGTCGCCACCCGAAGTCGTCCGCATATCGAACGTGTCGTACTGGTCCTTGATCGCCAGCACGACGCCGTGCAGCGGACCCATCAGCTTACCGTTCCGCTGGAAAGAGCGGTCCTGTGCGGCGGCGACTTCGAGCGCGTCCGGCATCTTCGGATCGCTGTCCGCGCTGTCCGTCAGGCTGCGCGCCTTGCGCTCGTCGAAGCCCCATTTCACACGCGTCGCCGGCCGCAGGTTCAGCGTCGACAACGCATTGATCTGTTTCGCGTGCGGAATCGTCGTGATCGGGCCGAGAATTCCGGATAGCTCGTTGACGCACGCGTTGTTGTAGGCCTGGATTCGCTTAAGGTACAGCTCGACAATACCCGTGCTCGTGATCTGTTTCGCGAGGATGGCTCGCTGGATATCGGCGATGCCGGCCTCCTGCAAGTGAAACTTCGCCGGAGGCTTCGTCTGTGCGTCGGCGCTCACGGCGGCGAGTCCTAAGACCGGCAACAAGGCAAGCCATGCCTGTTTCTGTAGTCGTTGGCGTGATGGTGCAGCCGTTTTCGCGCGCCAGGCGCCCACGATGATGGCACAGGCTTCAGCCTGAGGAGACAAGCTAAGTTCGACGGTGCTCGTGCTTTTGGATTTCATTAACTGCCGCGGGATCAAGTATATTCTGATCAGCCCACGGGAGATCCACTGACATGTCCGCCGTATCTCGCAGCGGACAGGAGCATCTCGTCAAAGAACCTCGGCGAGTGCGCGTTAAGTGTAAATATCGGTAGCTTTTTCGTGCTGCTCATGAGCGGCAGACAAACGCTCCTCTAGGCGCAGATGCGCCTACACACCGGGCTTTGATCTGCGGCGTCATTGCAAGACGATATGCTTGACCCGCTGGCTAGAGCCTCTGAGTGCTATCGATTCTCATTCCAACCCTGAAGGAGTTCCCGTCCTGTCGGCGGGAATAACGAATTTCACCATCGATCCGTAACGCGCCCAGCTCCATCTGGACCGATGAGCCCGCGTTGAGAGCTTTGTCGAGAAAAAAGCATAGTCCAGAACGTGAAACGTTTTCGACTTCGACGCGCATCCGTCCGGAGCCACTGTCGATATAAGCCTCGGTCGGAGCGCAAGTTACGCGACTTTCACGCCAGGCATGCGCAGCGTCGCGGTCAATGCCAAACCTGACGCTCTT
>JADGRP010000165.1 GCA_017880805.1 Burkholderiales bacterium | reverse complement strand
GCCGTTCAAAAACTGCAGCGACACCTCGGCGATCGATTGCCGAAAAAAACCGCGCGGAAGCGGGGTCGGTGCCTTGAACATCAGGCGCCTATCCTGTTATTCCCGCTCAGTCAGGAATCTCGATATCGAGCAGCGGGCCGTACTGCTGGCAGCCCAGGATGTCCCAATCGCCGGGACTGCCGCTCGGCCGCAGCCGGTACAGCGTGAACTTGATCGCGTTGGCGGGGCTGAACGTGACGAAGTCCGAGATCCGCGCGACCGGGATGCGGAATAATTTCGCAACGCTTTCCCTGGTGATCGCCTGGCTTTCGAGCACCTGGTGGTAACGGGCGGGGTCCGGAAAAATAATGTCGAACGTAATCTGATTGACGCCGGCGTTCTTGCTGCGGATGGTCGACGCGAGGTCGCTGAGCTTGGTCATCTAGTGTTGCTCCTCAATTAACCCCTTCCCCCGGATGCGGAAGAAGGTCGGGATGGGCGCCATGTCGGTCATATTCCGCCCTCCGTCATGTGCACGGGGAAAAGTTCCATCGGATCGTCGATCGGGACGGTGTGGTTGACGTTCCACATATAGCCGGGCGACGATTTCATCGTCTTCTTCGTCGTCGCCGCGGCGCCCGCCGTGCCCTTGACGCCGGGAATGCGCGTGAGAAAGAACATGCGCACCGCGAAGTCGGTGATCTTCTCGGCGAGTGCATCGGTTGCCGCCAAACCTTCGACCACGATGCCCAGCTCGTGCGCTTTGGTCTCCTGCACGGGCTCGCATTCTTTCAGTACCCCGTTGCGGCCGAACACGTGAAAGTAGAGTTCATACTGGTCTTTGCCGAAACGCTTCGCGACCGCGCTTTTGCAGTAGTCGATCGCGGCATCGACGTTGCGCACAATGTGCGGGTCCCGCAAGCCCACGAACCCCATGTACCGCTCGCCGATTTTCTTGGCCCCTTCGATTTTCACGCGCAACTCGGCGTCGGGCAGCCACTTGGCGCCGGTGATGCGCGCCGTGCGCTCATCAAACTGCTCGTAGTGGCAGGCGCTCATGTCGAGGGTGCCGCCAAGAGCGTGCTCGTAGTACGGCGTCTCGCGTTCGTACATCGAGTGGCCGGCGACCGAGGCGATCGTGCAGCGCTGCTGCGGGTGGTACGGCGTGATCTTGATGTCATCCTGCGAGATCGTGCCGATGATGGTTTCCTTGCCCATGAAAGGCTCCGCGACGAGCGAAGCGCACTCGATCATTTTGCCCATGTGATACGCGAGCGGTTCGGGAAAGCCGTGATAAATGCATGGACCCGCGGTGAAATTAATGTCGCCGCAGCGGCCGGCGATGATCACGTCGGCGCCCATGGCGAGCAGCTTCAGGAACGGGTGCACGCCCGCGACCGCCACGATGCGCGTCGCCTGGTCTATTTCGCCGGCCGTCAGGCTGGGAAATCCGCCGAGCCCCTTCAGCTCCTTGCCCGCGGCGAGCTTGTGCTTGAGAAAGTCCTTGGTAATTTCGGAATAAAAATAGCCGATTTTGAATTTCGGGATCCGGTGTTCCTGCGCGAGCTCCTTGATGACGTTCACGTAATCGTCGACGCCGCGGTTGCTGCCCGTGTCGCCGGCCGAGCCAATCACGAGCGGCACGCCGTGCTTGCGCGATTCGGTCAGAAAGAGTTCGAGCTCTTCGCGCGCAAAGTGGCCGAGCGTCGTGTCCTCGCCGAGGTAAACGGGCCCCGGATCCGAGCTGCCGCCGTCGGCAACGACATAGTCCGGATTGGCCGCCATGCCGAGGAGAAAACTCTCGGGATTCGACGGCGCGGTGCCGAGGTGCCCCGTCGAGATCAGCACCTTGAGCGTATCCTTTTTGCTGCGTGCGGTCGTGTGTGTGGTCGTGCGTTTGGTCGTCATCGCGCGTTCATTCCTTCAAGAAATAATCCTGGCTGTCGGCAACCGATTCGAACCGGTCGAGCGCCGCCAGCGTCTTCTTTTCGTCCATCACGCTCAACTCGTGCACGAGCGCGTTGAGCAGCACCAGCGGTGCGCAATGAAATGCGACGAACGATGCAGACTCGGCCGGCGCGTACAGGCTCACCTGGCCGCGCAACGGCGAGAACGTGCTGTCCGTGATCGTGAGGGTGGCGAGCTTGCGGCTTTTGGCGAATTCCAGCAGCGCGACCAGCTCGCGCAGGTAGCGCGGGAAACCGATCACCACCACGCATGCGCGCTTGTCCACGCGTCCCAAATAGTCGTACGTTTCCGAAGATATCGTCGCCACGCGCGTCGCATTGATCGCGATCTTGTTGAGTGCGAACCACAGATGGTACGCGAGCGGTGCGGTGCTGCGCGTGCCGACAACCACCACTTCGGGTGCTGCGCGCAGCATGTGCAACGCCTTGCCAAAAGCCTGCGGATCGTAGGATTCATACAGCGCCGCGATGTTCTGGCGCTCTTTCCCGGTCACGAGGTCGAGCGGCGTGCGCGGGGGCACCAGACGCGCGGCCCCGAGCTTGAAGCGCTCGACGCCGCGCAGCTCGGCGCGCACGAGGCGCCGGATCTCTTTCTGAAATGCCGGATAGCCGGAAAAATCGAGCGCCTTGGCGAAGCGCACGATCGTCGCCTCGCTTACCCCCGACTGGCCCGCCAACTGCGCCACCGTGGCGAACGCCACCGACTGGTAGTTGGCGAGCACGTAACGCGCCAGCACGCGCTGGTTCTTCGAGAACCCGTCGGCGCCGTCCCTGAGGCGGCGGATCAGCGGCGTGGCAGCGCGCATGCGGAATCGTGAAGGGGCGGACATTGATGAAACATATATTTCATTATATTATCTTATGAAATATTACCAGTCAAACCGGGGACGCAGCGGTGCGCGGATGGACGAACGTCCGCCAAGTGGCTACGCTGGCGCCATTACCTGTGGAGAAACCTGCATGCGACGCGTTGTCTTCCAGCTCCTGATATGCACCGCCGTCCTGGCGGGACCGCCCGCAATGGCGCAGGACGCGGTACCCAAGCTGATCAGGATCGTCGTGCCGTTCTCCCCGGGGGCGAGCAATGACGCGATCGCCCGCGCGCTCGCGGGGCCGCTCGCGAAACGTTTGGACACGTCGGTGATCGTCGAGAACAAGCCCGGCGCCGCGGGCGTGGTCGGCGCAGACGCGGTGGCCAAATCGCCGCGCGACGGCTCCGTCCTGCTGCTCACGTCGTCCACTTTCCTGACGACTGCCGCCACTCACGAACGGATGCCGTACGACGTTCTGACTTCTTTCGCCCCGGTCGCCACGGTCGGCCAGAATCCTTCGATACTCGCTGTTTCGGCAGCGACGCCGTTCAGGTCGGCGGCCGAGCTTATTGCCGCCGCACGCGCCAAACCCGGCGAGATCACTTATGGGTCGGCCGGCGTCGGGTCGATCGGCCACATGGTGACCGAAAGAATGTGCGCGGCCGCCGGCATCCAGATGCG
>JADGRP010000018.1 GCA_017880805.1 Burkholderiales bacterium | reverse complement strand
GCGGATGCCAAGCCGGCCGAGCCGTACACGATCACCGGCAATTTTGGCATTTATAGCCAGTACATCTTTCGCGGCCTGACGCAGACCGACACCAAGCCCGCATTCCAGGGCGGCTTCGACTTCGCGCATACCAATGGCTTCTATCTTGGAACGTGGGGTTCGAATATCAGCTGGCTGCACGATGCAGGCGCGTGCGCGCACGGCTGCAGCCTGGAATGGGACCTGTACGGTGGCTACAAGTACGCGATCAACGATGACTGGGGCACCGACGTAGGGGTTCTCTACTACTACTATCCCGGCAGCTACTTCGATGGCGTCACCAAGCCCAACACTACCGAGATCTATGTCGCCGGCTCGTGGAAGTGGGCGTCGCTCAAGTACTCGCACGCGGTCAGCAACACGTTCGGAATCCCGAATTCCAAGAACAGCTGGTATCTCGACGCGTCGGCGAACTATCCGATCAACGATGCGTGGACGCTCAACGCCCACGTCGGGCGGCAGGAATACAAGGGAGACAACGGCGGGTTCAGCAACGGCGACTCCCTGAATTACACCGACTGGAAACTCGGCGTGACATGGCTCGTTGCCGGATACAACGTCGGCGCGTACTACAGCGACACCAACGCCAAGGACGCCGGCTACACGCTTGCGGGCAAAAACATCGGCAAGTCCACTGGAACCGTATTCATTCAGAAGACGTTCTGATCGTCGCGTCAGAGACGGCGAGATCACGCACTCATCGAGGGGCGAAAAATGAAATTGGTAACCGCAGTCATCAAGCCGTTCAAGTTGGACGAGGTCCGGGAGGCCCTTTCCGCCATCGGCGTGCAAGGCATCACCGTGACCGAGGTCAAGGGCTTCGGGCGTCAGAAGGGCCATACCGAGCTCTACCGTGGCGCCGAATACGTCGTCGACTTCCTTCCGAAAGTAAAAATCGAAGCTGCGATCAAGAGCGACATGCTCGATCGCGTCATCGAGGCGATCGAGAAGGCCGCCAACACCGGCAAGATCGGCGACGGCAAGATCTTCGTTTTCGAGCTTGAACAAGTCGTGCGCATCCGGACCGGCGAGACCGGCGCGGACGCGCTCTAAGGGGAACACTATGAAGCAATTCCTAGCGTTGATCGCCTCCGTCGGAATATTGATCGGCGCCTTCAGCGTATCCACCGTTTCGTCCGCACAGGACAAAGACAAGGCTGCCGCGCCCGCCGCGACGGCCCCCGCTCCTGCACCTGCGGCCGCACCTGCACCTGCCGCAGCAGCACCCGCAGCGGATTCGAAGGCGGAGCCACCCAAGGCGGACGCAGCCGCTGCGCCCGCGGCCGCGCCGCCCGCGCCGACATCGCCGCAAGTGATCGGCGTCGACAAAATCAACAGCGGCGACACGGCCTGGATGCTTACCTCGACGGCGCTGGTGTTGCTGATGACGATCCCAGGGCTTGCGCTGTTCTATGGCGGGATGGTGCGCAAGAAGAATGTGCTCGCGACGCTGATGCAGAGCTTCGCGATCACTTGCCTGGTCACGGTGCTCTGGGTAATCGCGGGCTACAGCCTCGCGTTCATGCCCGGGGGCTCGTTTGTCGGCAGCCTCGATCGACTCTTCCTCAACGGCATGCTGTTCCAGCATGACGCGGGGAAGGTAAGCGTGTCGCACCTCGGGCTCACGATCCCGGAATCCGTCTACATGACGTTCCAGATGACCTTTGCGATTATCACGCCCGCGCTGATCGCAGGCGCCTTCGCCGACCGGATGAAATTCTCGGCGATGCTGTGGTTCATCGGATTGTGGTCGCTGCTCATCTATTCGCCCATCGCGCACATGATGTGGGAGCCGTCCGGTTTTTGGGCAGCGAAAGGTGTGCTCGATTTCGCCGGCGGCACGGTCGTGCACATCAACGCCGGAATTTCGGGCCTGGTCTGCGCTCTGGTGCTCGGCAAACGGATGGGCTACGGCAAGGAAGCGATGGCGCCGCATAACCTCACGCTGACTCTAATCGGCGCCTCACTGTTGTGGGTGGGCTGGTTCGGCTTCAACGCGGGTTCCGCGGTTGCCGCCGATGGCCGTGCCGGCATGGCGATGGTCGTGACGCAGCTCGCAACCGCCGTTGCCGCGCTGGCGTGGATGTTCACGGAGTGGATGGCCAAAGGTAAGCCCTCCGTGCTGGGCATCGCGTCGGGCGCGGTTGCGGGTCTGGTCGCGATCACACCGGCGTCGGGCTTCGTCGGCGTCACTGGCGCATTCGTCATCGGCATCGCTGCGGGCATCCTCTGTTTCTTCGCGGCAACCACCGTCAAGAAGATGTTCGGCTACGATGATTCGCTCGACGCGTTCGGCGTGCACTGCATCGGCGGTATCGTCGGCGCTCTGCTGACCGGTGTGTTCAATGTCAAGGACATCAGCGGCGCCGACGGCGACTTCCTGGTGCAGCTTGGCGCGGTTTGCACGACCTTGGTGTACTCGGGAGTCGGGAGCTTCATCATCCTCAAGGTAATCGATATGGTTGTCGGCCTGCGCGTCTCCGAGGAAGAGGAGCGCGAGGGTCTCGACATAAGTCTTCACGGCGAGCGGGTGGAGTAGTCACGCAAGTTACGCTCGAGTTTCTCCTCAGTGGCTTTTCGGGGCGCCTCCAAGCGCCCCGTTTTTTTGGGTCCGCCCCGGAGAGCGCGACTGGCCGTGGCCCATCCGCTACAATCTCCGTCGACCTGCCTGAACTGTCATGGCTTCTCATCCTTCAGCCGCGCCGCTTACCCGACCTGTTGCATGATCTCCCGCGAGTATTGTCAGTTGATGGCGCGCTACAACGCCTGGATGAACGAGCGGCTGTATTCCGCGTGCGCGGAAATGCCGGCGGATGAACGCACTCGCGACCGGCGCGCATTTTTCGGGTCGATTCACGGCACGCTGAATCATCTGCTCTGGGGTGACCGGATGTGGCTTGGACGCTTCGTCGGTCCCGCCTGCGATCACCCGGCGTTCGGCGCCGACATGTTCCAGAAATTCGATGACCTGCGACGCGAGCGGCAGGAAACGGACACCGCGATGCTGCAATGGGCAGGCAACATAACGCGCGAATGGCTGGAATCGACGATCGAATACACAAGCAAGGTCGACGGCAAAACGCGGCGCCTGCCGGCGGCGGTCGCTGCGGTGCATTTATTCAACCACGGGACCCATCACCGCGGGCAGTTGACGACGCTGATGAAGCAGGCGGATGTCGCGCCTGGAGTGACCGACTTGCCGTGGCTGCCGGGGATCGTCCGGATCCTCGACTGATCCGAATGGCTATTTGGCGGTCTTCGGCGCCTTGCCGAGCGGACCGCCTTTTCTTGCGCGCGGATGCGCCTCGTCATAAACCTTCGCCAGGTATTGGAAGTCGAGGTGCGTGTACACCTGCGTACTGGCGATGCTCGCGTGTCCAAGCAGTTCCTGCACCGCGCGCAGGTCGCCCGAGGATTGCAGCAAATGCGACGCGAAGGAGTGGCGCAACATGTGTGGATGGACGTGGCGTTTCAATCCACGCTTGACCGCCCACTCCGCGAGACGCTGCTGAATCGCGCGCGGCGCGAGACGCCGCCCGGTGCGGCTTAGGAAAAGCGCCTCCGTATCGCGAACCGGGAACGAAACACGCCTTGCGATCCACGCCTTCAGCGCAGCGCGCGCCGGTGCGCCAACCGGTACGATGCGTTCTTTCGAGCCCTTGCCCCAGACCCGCACCTCTCCCGAGGCCAGGTCGAGCATCGAGAGATTCATCCCCGATAGCTCGGCGACACGCAGTCCGGAAGAGTAGGCGAGTTCGAGCAATGCCCGATCGCGTAACGCAAGTGCGTCGTCGCCCTCGATCGCCACCAGTTGCACTGCCTCATCCGGCGAAAGCGCGGACGGCAGACGCCGCTTCGCCTTTGGCGCTTTGAGCCCCCTGCAAGGATTGTCCTTGAACAAAGGGTCACGATCCATCGCAAAACGAAAAAATGCCCTCCAACCGGAAAGCAATCGAGCAAGGCTTCTTCCCGAAAGTCCGCGGCCGTGCAGGATGGCGAGAAAGCGCCGCAGATCGGCGGCGGAAAGCCCGGCGAGCGGCTCTTCCCCTGCAAGCGCCTTGAGCGCTGCGACGTCGCGCAGATACGCGTCGCGTGTGTGCGCCGGCCTCGTCGCAAGATAACGCCCATAGGCGTCGAGCAGCGTCGCGTCCACGCGCGACGGCGCGTTCATCGGCGCTTCGGCGAAGGACGCATCGACGTAGTGTACTGCGTCAGAAACTAGCCTTGCGGCAAAAAGCGGGCGGTGGCAACGCTTGCGACCTCGGACAGCCGCGTCAGATACATCGTCCCCATTCCCGCATAGAACCGTGCCGGATCATCTGCGCCGAGGGCGAGCAATCCAAACGTCGGATGCGTGCGCAAAGGCAGGAATGCAAAGGACCTCAGGGACGGCGCGCCATCGAACCAATCCCGCGATTCGAAAGGCGCCTGTGCTCCGCAATACGGCCCATCCAGGGTAGCCGCATAGTCGCGCAGCTCCTGGCTGGTCGCCGCGAGTTCCGGCAGGTACGACTGTTCCGGAACCTTGCCCCACAAGCGCAGAGCAACATGCGGAACGTGAAAATCATCTTTCAGGCTGTGATAGAGAACGCCCAAGGTCGTTTCGAGATCCGCGGCGGAAAAAAGAGCCAGCGTCGAGCGATGCAACTTTTCGCTGATGCTGTCGTTCTCACTGCCGAACTGTATCAACTCGTGCAGCTTGGTCTCTAGCTGACCGTTCTTCTCGCGCAAGGTAACGATTTGACGTTCGGCGATCGGGATTGCGTGGCCGCCGTGCGGATGCGGAACATAAATATCGGCCAGAAGGTCGGCGTACTCCGCAAAAAACTCCGGGTGCTGCTGGAGATAATCGGCGACGGCATTCGCGTCCATCGGCATTCCCTCGTCTGATGCGCTCATCGGTCGCTCATTTATCACTTATTTGTCACTCGCTCACCTGCCACTCGCCGTCGAACACGGTGGCAGCCGGCCCGGTCATGAACACCGGCGATTGTCCGCCGTGCCACGCGATCGTCAACGTCCCACCGCGCGTCTCGACGCGCACCGGCGAATCGAGTAGGCCAAGCCGGATGCCGCTCACCACCGCCGCGCATGCGCCGGTGCCGCACGCCAGCGTCTCTCCCGCGCCGCGTTCCCAAACCCGCAGGCGAATGTTAGCGCGATCGGCGATCTGCATGTAGCCCGCGTTGACCCCATTCGGAAACCGAGGATGGCGCTCGATGCGCGGTCCCTGTGTCAAGACCGGCGCGTCGTCCACGTTGTCCACGACTTGGACCGCGTGTGGATTGCCCATGGACACAACGCTCAACGAGACAGCAGCGCCGTCGACCTCCAGCGGTTGAACGATCGCGGCGCTGCCGCCGACAAACGGAATCTCCACAGACTCGAAACGCGGGATCCCCATGTCAACGGTGACCTGGCCGTCGTCTTCCACGCGCGGCTCGATAATGCCGCCGCGCGTCTCGACCCGGATGACGCGCTTCGCGGTCAACCCGCGGTTGCGGACAAACTGCACAAAGCAGCGTGCGCCGTTGCCGCATTGCTCGACCTCGCCTCCATCGGCGTTGAAAATCCGGTAGCGAAAGTCGACGTCGGCACGGCTCGGCTTTTCCACAACCAATATCTGATCGCAGCCCACACCGAAGTGGCGGTCGGCAAGGCGCTTCAGCTGTTGCGAGCTCAGGTCGATCTGCTGCGCGATGCCGTCGAGCACGACGAAATCATTGCCCAGGCCTTGCATTTTGGTGAATTTCAGGCGCACGTCCGGCTCATCGGCTGTACGTCGGCGCCGATGCCGCTGGCAGCGGAATGTCGCCACGGCGCGCGAACGGCAGACGAATACCGTTCTGAACGATCGCCTCCCCGTCGAGCGCATATTGCAGCGATGGCATGCGACGGTTGGCCGACAGCGTGATCAGTTGCAGGACCGCGTTGATGTTGGTGCGCGTCTCGAGCTCGATCACTGCGCTGCCGCCGGCCACGATGGTCTCGCTACGCGCGGTCGTCCCGCTCGTCAGCGCAATGTCATCGATGCTCAAGCCGAATCGAAGCGACTGGAGCATCAAATCGATTGCATTCGGGTTCTCGACTCGCAAGGACAGCGTGACCATCGCGTCGGTGCCCCGGATTCCACCGACGGAAATGCTTTCGACGGTTACCTTGGGAGCAGCGAGGCGGGCTCCGACGCTTGCGCAGGCCGCAAGCACAGAAAGGGCGAGCGTGAATGCCACCATTGCCACGACCGTCGTCCGGTGGCCTGACATCCGGTCAGACATTGATGTCACGTTCAGATGTTCGCCGGGGTTGACAGACAAGCGTCAGACATTGAAGCGAAAATGCATGACATCGCCGTCGCGCACGACATAGTCCTTGCCTTCCAGGCGCATTTTGCCCGCATCCTTGGCGCCGTGCTCGCCTTTGCAGGCGATAAAGTCGTCGTAGGCGATCACCTCCGCGCGAATGAAACCCTTTTCGAAGTCGGTATGGATCACGCCGGCGGCTTGCGGTGCCGTGCTGCCGCCCTTCACCGTCCAGGCACGAACCTCCTTCGGTCCGGCGGTGAAGTACGTCTCGAGGCCCAGCAGCTTGTACCCAGCGTGGACCAGCCGATCGAGCCCCGCCTCGGTCAGTCCCATGTCGGCAAGAAATATCCGCTTGTCTTGAGGCTCGAGGTCCGCGATCTGCGATTCCAGCGCCGCGCTGATCGCTACCACCGGCGCACCTTCGCGCTGCGCGTATTGCTCGACGGCGGCGAGCAGCAGATTGTCGGCGAAGCCATGCTCGGCCACGTTGGCGACGTACAGGGTCGGTTTCATCGTCAGCAGGAAGAGGGGCTTGAGCACCGCGCGCTCTTCGGGATAGAGATCGACCGAGCGCGCGGGCCTGGCCTCGTTCAGCGCGGCGCCGACTTTCTCCAGCGCGGCGACCAGGCGCTGGGACTCCTTGTCCCCACCCGCTTTGGCTGCCTTGGCGTGTTTGGCAAGCTGCTTGTCCACCGTGGCGAGGTCCGCCAGCGCCAGCTCGGTGTTGATCGTCTCGATGTCGGAGACGGGGTCGATTTTTCCTGCAACGTGGACGACGTTATCGTCCTCGAAGCAGCGAACCACATGCGCGATCGCGTCGGTCTCACGAATGGTGGCCAGAAACTGATTGCCGAGTCCCTCCCCCTTGGAAGCGCCGGCGACCAAGCCCGCGATATCGACGAATTCGACCGTCGCCGGAAGGATGCGCTCAGGACGCGCAATCGCGGCCAAGGGCGCAAGACGCGGATCGGGCACTTCGACGATGCCGATGTTGGGCTCGATGGTGCAAAACGGATAGTTTTCGGCGGCGATCCCGGCTTTTGTCAGCGCGTTGAACAGCGTTGACTTGCCGACGTTCGGCAATCCGACGATTCCGCATCTGAGACTCATGTCGCCTTCGATCCCTTTTCTTTGGCCTTATCGCCGCTGTCTTGCGAAGAGGCCGGTGGAGGTTGCTTGTCTGTGCCGATTGCCGCGGTTGGCTGCGTTGGGCCCGCCTCGCCTGCCTTGGGGGCCTTCGGCACCGTATGCAGTTCGTGCATCGCGCGCTCGGTGTCGCCCGCCTCGAGCGAGGGCCAGACCGCGAGTGCGCGGACGATGGCTTCGTCGATCGCCTGCTGCTCTTCGAGGCGCGGCCGGTGAAGAACGTAATCGGCCACCTCTTGTTCGGAAAGCTCACCCTCGCGGGGGTGGCCAATGCCGATTCTGAGCCGCCAGAAGGCCGGCGTGCCGAGCGACGCGACGATGTCCTTGAGTCCGTTGTGACCAGCGTTCCCGCCGCCCTGCTTAAGCTTGACGGCGCCCGGCTTCAAGTCGAGCTCGTCGTGCGCGATCAGGATTTCCTCGGGCGCGATGCGATAGAAACGCGCCAGCGCGGACACCGCCAGTCCGCTTCGATTCATAAAAGTTTGCGGCAATGCCAATCGCCGGTCGACGCGATCGCTCGAGCGCACGCTGCCAACGATGGCCTGAAACTTCACCTGCATGCCGAGTGACGCGCCTGTTGCCTGCGCAAGGCGCTCGACGAACCACGCGCCGGCATTATGCCGGGTCGCGTGGTATTCGCTGCCGGGGTTACCTATGCCGACGATCAAACGCAATGGCGTCATGGTTGTGCCTGTGTATCACGCCGGCTCCAACAAAAAAGCCCGCCGGGAACCGCCAGGCGGGCCTTCGTGCGCGGACAACGGGCTATTTCTTGTCGTCCTTCTTCGCGGGGGCTTTCTCCGCGCCCTTGTCCGAACCCTTCTCGCTACCCTTTTCGGGCGCTTTCTCGCCTTCCTTGCCGGCTTCCACCGGTGCGCCTTCGACAGCACCTGGCTCGACCACCGCGGCGACTTCTTCGACTTCGGCAATCACTCGCGGCACGATCGCAGTCGCGACCACCGGGCTCTCGCCGCCGCGCGTCACCGCTGTTACCCCGGCCGGCAAAGTCAGGTTCGCGACGTGGATCGACTGCCCGACCGCGAGCGTCGAAAGATCGACCTCGATGAACGCTGGCAGATCCTTCGGCAAGCATGACACGTCGAGCTCCGTCAGCACGTGGCTGATGATCGCGTCAGTGGAAGCCGCCGGAGAGTTCTCGCCGTTGGCGAAATGGAGCGGCACCTTCATGCGGATCTTGCGGTTCTCGTCGACGCGCTGGAAATCTATGTGCAGCACTTCGTGACGGAACGGATGCATTTGCACGTCGCGCAGCAAGACACGTTGTGTCGTCTCGCCCAACGTCATGGCCAGGATGGTCGAATGAAACGCTTCTTTTTTCAGCGCGTGGATCAACGCGTTGTGATCGAGCGCGATCGTCTGCGGCTTGTCGGCGCCGCCATAGACGATGCCGGGTGCCCGTCCGGTCACGCGAAGGCGGCGGCTCGCGCCCCGGCCTTCCGCGCCGCGCGGGAATGCGGTGAATGATTGTTGCGGCTGCTGCGTTGACTGTTGCATGGCAAAGTTCCTTGTCTGCGGCCTCCCGGGGCTCTCAGCTGGCCTCAGTTGGCCTCAGTTGGCTTCGGCTGGCCCGACAGTCGTCCGGCTGTGGCGACATGCCGCTTAGGGCAAATGAGACAAATAAGCGGAAAGCCTTGAATTGTAACCTGATTCCAGCGGCCGGCGCAAGGAGTGCGGACCTACTCGGTGAATAGCGAGCTCACCGATTCTTCATTCGAGATCCGCGTCATCGTTTCGGCAAGAAGCTGAGCGCAGGAGAGTTGCCGTATGCGCTTGCACGCCCGAGCTTCGTCGGAAAGCGGAATCGTGTCGGTGACGACGATTTCATCGAGCTGAGATTCGGCGATGCGCGCCACCGCGCCGCCTGACAGCACCGGGTGCGTGCAGTACGCGATCACCTTCTGCGCGCCGTTTTCTTTCAGTGCCGCAGCCGCCTTGCAGAGCGTATTCGCGGTATCCACTATGTCATCCATGATTACGCACGTACGGCCTTCAACGTCGCCGATGATGTTCATCACTTCGGCGACATTGGCCTTCGGACGGCGCTTGTCGATGATCGCAAGGTCGGAGTCCAGGCGCTTGGCGATGGCCCGTGCGCGCACCACCCCGCCTACGTCCGGAGATACGACGAGCAGGTTTTCGTAGTTTTGCTTCCAGAGGTCGCCTAGCAACACTGGCGTCGCGTAGATGTTGTCGACCGGGATATTGAAAAAGCCCTGAATCTGATCGGCGTGCAGGTCCATGGTCATCACGCGATCCACGCCGACGGTCGTTATCATGTCGGCGATGACCTTGGCGGTGATCGCCACCCGTGCCGAGCGCGGACGGCGGTCCTGACGGGCGTATCCGAGATACGGGATCGCGGCGGTAATTCTTCCCGCCGAAGCGCGTTTCAGCGCATCGACCATCACCAGAATTTCCATGAGGTTGTCGTTGGTCGGCGCACAGGTGGATTGGAGGATGAATACATCGCGCCCGCGAACGTTTTCCAGCAGCTCGACCATCACCTCGCCATCGGAAAAGCGGCCGACGATACATCGGCCCAGACTGATGTTCATGTGCTTGACGACCGCTTCCGCGAGCTTCGGGTTGGCGTTGCCGGTGAAGATGCGCATGCGTTCAAACTTCATCGCACCGCCCGGAGGCAATCGCCAGAAACGAGCCGGGAAGGCTGCGTATGTCGCGCGGCCTTTCCGTCGCAGAGTTGGCTGGGGAGGTAGGGATCGAACCTACGAATGCCGGAATCAAAATCCGGTGCCTTACCACTTGGCGACTCCCCAAGGGAAACTGTCACGTCCGAAATGCTTGTCGGCCGACATCGCCTAGGCAAACGACCAAAGCGGGTGACGATCGAGTGCGCGCGCAACAAAGCCGGTCATTCCGCGCGGCAGCCGAGAGAGCGCCTGTTGCGCTGCCTGTTCGTTCGCAAAGGCAGTCGCCACACACGCACCCGAGCCCGTCATGCGCGTTCCTGCCTCCGATGCCACGCCACCAAACGTCTCGAGAGCGTCAGCGATCTCCTGGAACCGGGCAACCGCCACCGGTTGCAGATCGTTGCGTCCGTAGCCCTCGGAAAAGACTGACATTTTCGCGGACTCGCTGTTGCGTGTCAATTCGGCCGCTGCGAAGATGTCCGACGTCGAGACGTGGATCGGCGGTACGACCACCGCGAACCAAGTGGGGGGCACGCTGCAGGCCTGCAATTTTTCGCCGATGCCGCACGCAAACGCCGGCTCGCCAAAGACGAAGAACGGCACGTCTGCGCCAAGCTTCAGCGCAAGTTGCATGAGGGTCTCACGCGACAAGCCGAGCCGCCACATGCGGTTCAGACCAAGGAGCACGGTCGCGGCGTCCGAGCTGCCGCCGCCCAGGCCCGCGCCCATCGGAAGGCGCTTATCGATGCCAATCGCAACGCCGCAGGCGACACCGCGCTCGCGCTGGAGAAGCCGAGCTGCGAGGACTGCGAGATCGTCGTCCACCGCAACGCCGCCTGCGCCGTGCGTACGGGTCACCGCGCCATCTTCGCGCAGCGAGAGCGTAATGAAGTCGGCGCGGTCGATCGGCACGACCAGCGATTCGAGCGTGTGGTAGCCGTCCGGCCGTCGTCCTGTGACGTGAAGAAAAAGGTTGAGCTTTGCCGGGGCAGGAAGCGTCAGGCCTGGCGTCGGCGTCACTGCCACGTGTCGATCACCAGCCGCAATTCGACGCCGGGGTAATCGAGCGTCATTCGAGCCGGACGCGATGCGCCCGATGCGTCCTTTGCAAACGACTGATAGACGATAGTCCATCCATCCTGACGCAATACGCCTGGCGCGCCGTCGTCCCCGGATTCGGCCGTGAACGGCGCATCCTTTCTGGGCGCGCCCTGAATCCAGTACGCCAAGCCCTCAACGGGCAACGCCCAGCCAAGCCCGCGCGAGGTCAACGTCGTCCAGTCGTTTGCGGTCTCCACTTTGCCGTCCGGTGTTTGCATCTGGACACCGCGTGCGTCTCCGATCAGGCGGGCAACGGTCTGGCCCAGCGGCGAAGTGAGATCCAGTTCGTCGCGGTCGCCAGCGTGGCTCCAGTGAAAGCCGGCGGCGAACGCGTCGACATCATGACGGGCCGAGAGCCTGCCGGCGATTTCGTAGACGGTCCGTGTATCGGAAAACTTGAATTGCGCTGCATCGCGCGCGGTCAGAGTCGACGCGCATCCGGCGAGCATGACCAGACTCGCGATCGCCGCGAGGCGCGCGACGCGGCGTGGCAAGTGCATCAGCGAGTGCGGGGTGCCTTGCGCGCTACGGCGCAAGTCGACGCACGGTCTCGAGAAGAAGCGCGTTGTCCGGCGTCTCCTTGAGTTGCGACTGCCAGACCTCCTTGGCATGGTCGCGCTCTCCCTTGGCCCACAAAACTTCGCCCAGGTGCGCGGCGATCTCGGGATCGGGCCGGTCAGCGAGCGCGCGGCGCAGAAATTTCTCCGAATCGCCGAGATTGCCCATCCGGAAGTGCGCCCATCCCATGCTGTCGAGGATCGACGGATCTTCGGGCGCGAGCGTAAGCGCCTTCTCGATCAGCTTCAGCCCTTCCGCGGTCCGCGGCGTGCGGTCGACAAGCGTGTAGCCGAGCGCGTTGAGCGCCTGTGGATTGTCGGGCTTGAGTTCGATCAGGCGTGTCAGCCGCGATTCCACTTCGTCGAGACGGTCGAGTTTTTCCGCGACCATGGCGACGTCGTAGATCAGCTCGGCCGAATTCGGCTCCGCCGCCAGCGCGCTGGAAAGCACTGCGTAGGCGCCCTTGTAATCGCCCGCATCGCGCAGGATCTGCGCTTCGGTCTGATGTATTTCGATGCCGCGCTCGCGGTTCTCCGGCTTGAGCGTTGCCAGATATCGGCGCGCGCCGTCGATGTCGCCCTTTCGTGCCAGCACGGTGCCAATCCGCAGCGTCGCGATCCAGCCCCGCTCTCCATCGATAACTTCATGATAGCGCGCGATCGCCTCGTCATAGCGCTTGGTCTCCTCGGCGATCTGTCCCAGATAGAACGCGACCGAGCCGGGATCGACGCCTTCGCTTCGGAGCTCCTCGAAAATGCGCTCCGCGGTGACGTAGTCTTTCATCTGCACCGAGATCGCCCCGACGGCGAACTGAATGTCGCGGTCGGACTTGTCTTCGTCGAGCAAGCGCTGGAACAGCGCGCGGGCCTCACCAAGCCGCTTTTGCTCGACGTAGAGCTGCGCCAGAGCGCCGGTCGCTGCGCGCGACTCGGGCGCGCTCGAAAGGAAGCCATTCAAGAAGCGAATCGCGCCTTCCGGGGACGCCTTCGCGAGAATGTCGGCCTTGATGAGCGCCGCGCGCTCCCAGCCAGGCTTGAGTTCCAGCGCACGGTCGGCCGCGCGGATCGATGCGGCGGCAATTTCCAGATCTGCAAGTCCGGTGTTGTAGCCCGCCAGCGCAACGGCGAACTGCGCCTCCGCGACGCCGGGGTACGGCTTCGCCAGCTCGACGATGAGGCGGTAGACCACGGTTTTGTCCGTCTGCGCGGCAAGCGCCTGATTCAACTGTACAAATGCGTCGCCCAGCGTCTTGCTGTCCGCACCCGCCTCGGCCAGCACGCGTTCGAGCTCCGCCTTCATGTCACCACCGGCGCCCGGTTGCGACAGCGTTGCGACCATCTGCTTGGCGCGATCGGCGCTCGGGTTGAGCTTCAACCACAGCCTCGCGGCCTCGAGGGCAAGATCGCGTTGCCGGGCAAACAACGCGACCTCGGTCGCGCGGCGCGCGAGCTGCGCGTCTTGTGCGTCCCGAGCCGCTTCGAAGTAGGCGCGCGCCGCGAGCGCCGGCGCGCCGCGCTGCAGGGCGATGTCGCCCACCAATATCCGGTAGACGAGCTCGGCGGTCAGCGGATGCGAATCCACGACCGGGGCGCCCACGGCGTCCGGGGATGTTGGCATATCGGGCGCCGTTTGCGCCACCGCGCCGAAGCCGGTGCCGGCGGCTCCCAGCAGAAGCGCCAGATTCAGCGCCAGCCGGGACAAGGAATGCGAGCTATAAGGGAACATGCAAATCACTTTCTGTGCTGCCGGCGTAATGCCGGAGCGCCTTCAATCTTAGGTTATATTGGGCGCCGCAACAAACGCGCCCGCCGCCCATGCCCGAACTCCCCGAAGTCGAAACCACCCGGCGCGGGATTGCGCCTTACGTGGAACGGCAGAAAGTGACCGCAGTAAGACTATACGACCGCCGGTTGCGCTGGCCGGTTCCTGAAGATCTGCCGCACCGACTCATCGGGCGGGTCGTCGATAGGGTCGAGCGGCGCAGCAAGTATCTGCTGTTCCGACTGGGTATGGATACGCTGCTCATCCATCTCGGCATGACCGGCAGTCTGCGTGTTTACAAGGATGCTCCGGCCAAACGCATCCACGACCATGTAGACCTCGAATTTGGCAACGGCGTCGTGCTGCGCTATCACGACCCCAGACGCTTCGGCGCGGTACTGTGGTCGCCGGGCGTCGCGCTTCACCCGCTGCTGGTCGGACTCGGACCCGAACCGCTCGGCGCCGATTTCGATCCGGATCACCTGTTTCGCGCCACGCGCAAGCGCCGAACCGCGATCAAGCTCGCGCTGATGGACAATCGCGTGGTCGTCGGTGTCGGCAACATCTACGCCAACGAGTCCCTGTTCCGCGCCGGCATCCGACCGACCCGTGCCGCCAACCGGATTTCGGGCCAACGGCTGAGGCGACTGCGCGAGGCGGTGCGCGAGACCCTTTCCGATGCAATCGCGAAGGGCGGCAGCACCCTGAGGGATTATGTCGACGGCGACGGCGCGGCCGGCTACTTTCAAATGCACTGCTTTGTCTACGGTCGCGAGGGGCGGCCATGCCGTGTATGCGGAACCGTGATCCGCTCGGTCCGGCTTGGCGGCCGCGCAACGAACTTCTGTCCCGAATGCCAGCGCTGATCCCCAACAGCCTATGGAAACGGCGCCAAGCAGGGTGTTGTCCCGGGATCGACGTGGCGCGCTTTATGCTAGAGTTCCCGGCACGACGACGGAGCGGAACGAGGGGCGTCGGGCCTCCGGGTCAGGGCTGGCTGGCGCTCGATTTCCGTGGCCGAGGACCGCTGTAAAGTCTGGGCGTTTGCGCCCGCAAATTCAGGCTCGCGCCCGAGGGAGGCGCAATAATGATGCAATCGAGGGATCTGGCAGCTCGATTCGAGGCATACAGCGACTGGCGCCGGCGTCTGTCCGCGGGCATTTCCGGCCTGCATGAATGGCTCTCACAGCAGGAATTGGCCGACGCCCACGCCGATCTCACCATCCAGCACTTGCTCGAACGGCTGCACCAGGATCAACTGGTCGTGGCCTTTGTCGCGGAATTCTCGCGCGGCAAGTCGGAGTTGATCAACGCCATCTTTTTCGCCGACTTCGGACAGCGTTTGCTCCCGTCCGCGGCCGGCCGCACCACCATGTGTCCGACGGAGCTGCTCTACGATTCCACGCGGCCGCCGTCGATTCGTCTGTTGCCGATCGAAACGCGGGCGCGCGATGGCTCGGTGACCGAGTTCAAGAATTACGCCGACGAGTGGGTAACGCTTGCCCTCGATCTATCGTCGGCGGACAGGATGAGCGAAGTCCTGTCGCAAGTCTCTCAGACCAAACGCGTGCCGATCGTACTGGCGCGCAAATACGGACTTTACGAGGATGGCGACATGCTGGCTCCGATGTCCGTCGCCGACGAGGCCGCCGTCGACATTCCGTGCTGGCGTCACGCGGTGATCAATTTCCCGCATCCGCTTTTGCAGCAAGGTTTGGTGATTCTCGACACGCCGGGCCTGAACGCGATTGGAACCGAGCCCGAACTTACGCTCAACCTGCTGCCCAACGCACATGCGGTGCTGTTCATCCTCGCCGCGGATGCCGGCGTGACCAAGACCGACATCGACGTGTGGCAAAACCACCTCGTCGGCGATAGCCCTGCCACCAAGGAGGGCCGGCTCGTCATACTGAACAAGATTGACGGGCTGTGGGACGATCTTCGGTCGCCGTCCGAAATCGAGTCCGAAATCGCGCGCCAGG
The DNA here is from genome assembly GCA_017880805.1 of Burkholderiales bacterium. GTDB lineage: Bacteria > Pseudomonadota > Gammaproteobacteria > Burkholderiales > Casimicrobiaceae > PALSA-1003. The sequence goes on along the minus strand of JADGRP010000018.1, from coordinate 32,938 downwards.
TGCGCAGCAGCGCAGAACTGCTTGCGATCCCGCCGGCGCAAGTTTTCCCTGTGTCGGCGCAGAAGGCGCTCCTGGCCAAGGTCAACGGCGACGACGCGCTCCTCGCCAAGAGCCGACTGCCCCAGCTTGAACTGGCTCTGTCGAAAGAACTCATTCCCGCCAAGCGGCACATCGTCGGATCGGCGACGCACGCCGAAATCCGTTCCCTGGCTGCGAGCACGCGCACGATACTCGACAGCCGCGTCGCGGGCATTCACGAGCAACTGGGTGAGCTGCGTGGCTTGCGTGGCAAGAATCAGGATGTGGTCGAGCACATGATGGAACGCATCCAGCAGGAGAAGGATTTGTTCGAGCGCGGCATGCAGCGCTACACCGCACTGCGAACGGTGTTCACACAGCAGACCAACACACTTTACGAATGCATCGGGCTGGAGAAGCTGCGCGCGACAGCCGGAGAAACCCGCAAGCGCATCGAAGACAGCCCCTTCACCAAGGGCGTGCGCTCGGCGATGAACGACTTCTTCGCCCAGATCCACGGTGGGATCGAACAAAGCGCGCGGCAGACAGCGGAAATCCACGAAATGATGATTGCGATGTATGCGCGATTTGCGAGCGAGCACGGAATCGATCCATTCACGCCGCCAACTTTTTCGATGCTCAAGTATCAGAAAGAAGTCGAACGGCTCGAGCGTGCCTACAACGTCCACTTCAATACCTTGTGGAACATGGTGAGCAAGGCCAAGTTCACGCTGATGAAACGCTTCTTCGAGACCATCGCGATTCGCGTCAAGCACGTCTACGACATCGCCAATCGCGATCTGGAAAGCTGGCTCAAGGCAGTCATGTCACCGCTGGAAACCCAGGTGCGCGAACATCACATCCAACTGCGCCGGCGCCTTGAAAGCGTCAAGCGCATCCATCGCGCAAGCGACGAGCTCGAGGAGCGCTTGACCGAGCTGGAGCAATCGGAAGCAGGCATACGGGGCCAGATTGGCGCGCTGGAGCGAGAGCTCGCCGCCATTGTCGCGATTATCCAGCAGCCGGAGCTAATGCCTCTGGCCGCAAACGGCTAGTCTACTAAAGTCAGCTCCCGCCGATTTCGGCAGGCGGCTTGGCCATGCTTTTGGCCGCCATCAAGCCCTCGTACTTGCGCATGAGTTGCTCACGCGTCTCGACTTGATCGGGATTCACCGGAATGCAGTCCACGGGGCAGACCTCGACGCATTGAGGCGTGTCGAAGTGGCCGACGCACTCGGTGCACTTAGACGGATCGATGACGTATATCTCGATCCCCTGCGCGATTGCCCCGTTCGGGCATTCGGGCTCGCAGACGTCGCAGTTAATGCATTCGTCGGTGATCATCAGCGCCATTATTCGCGCTGCCTTTTTGACTCGTGCGCGTCGATGTCCGCGACCCTGGCCTTCAGCCTGGCTGCGACGACGGGGTGCACGAACTTGCTGACGTCGCCGCCGAAGCGCGCGATCTCGCGAACAATCGTCGACGACATGAAGAGATACTTTTCGGCCGGCGTGAGGAACAGCGTTTCGACCTCGGGATACAAGTTCCGGTTCATGCCGGCCATCTGGAATTCGTATTCGAAGTCGGACACTGCGCGCAAGCCCCGAACAATCACGGTGGCGCCGACCGAGTGCACGAAATCCATGAGCAGTCCGGAAAAGCCCGCCACCTCGACATTGCGATGTTCCGCGAGGACCTCGCGAGCCATGGCGATGCGCTCCGCGGACGCAAACATCGGCCCTTTGCTTTCGCTGTCGGCGACGCCGATCACGACGCGTTCGAACAGTTTCGCCGCTCGCCGCACCAGATCCTCATGGCCTCGGGTGAAGGGATCGAACGTTCCAGGATAGACGACAGTGAGCATCGGTAGAGATTCAGGCGGACCGCGCCCCATTGGCGCGGCGCAGCAGATGATAGTGTACCTGTCCCGCCTTGTCGCCTCGCCAGACCTCCAGACCATCCGGCGCGCCGATGGCCGCGGGCGCTTCGACGTACAACATTCCCGACGGCGTAAGCCGCTCCGCGGCTGCGGGGAGCAGTGCATTCCAGTCCGCGTTGCCGAAGGGCGGGTCCAGAAAGATGACGTCGAACGCCCGCAATTCACGCGCAAGGAAAGTTCGCGCGTCCGAACAATGCGCCTCAAGTGCCATTGCACCCAGCGCCTCTCCGTTGGCGACGAGCTTGCGCACGATCCCGGCGTGATGGTCGACGGCAACGCCGAGCGTCGCACCGCGCGACAATGCTTCGAACGTCAGCGCACCGCTGCCGGCAAACAAGTCGAGCGTCTTCGCTCCCGCAAGGTCCTGTCCCAGCCAGTTGAATAAAGTCTCGCGAACCCGATCCGGCGTCGGCCTGAGGCCGGGAACGGAAGAGAAACCTATGCGGCGGCCGCGCCAGCGCCCGCCGATGATGCGAAGCTGATTGGACTGGCGATGGGCTTGAGGCGTGTTGCGGGGAGACATGCTGGGCGGAAAGGTAGAATTATAGCTTTCGCTTCGCAACTCCTTGCTGGACCCCATGTTCGATCTGTTCAAACGCCCCGCCGAATCCGATCGCCGTCCCTGGGGCGAGCGATTGAAGGCGAGTCTGGGGCTTTCGCGTGAGCGTCTCACCCGTCCACTCAACGCCATGTTCGGGCGCGCGGCGCTTTCGGACGAGACCCTCGAAGAGCTCGAAGCCGCGCTTCTCGAAGCCGATGTCGGCCTTCCCGCGACGACGCATCTGCTTGCCGAGCTCGCCGCCCGCGCCAAGCGCGCCGACAGCGAAGCCGACGCGCGTACATTGCTCAAGGCGGTAATGACCGAGCTGCTTGCGCCGCTCGAGCAAGCGCTGATCATCGGCCCCGAGCGGCCCTTCGTCGTGATGATTGCCGGTGTCAACGGCGCCGGCAAGACGACTTCCATAGGCAAGCTTGCCAAGTACCTCCAGGGGCAGGGCTATTCGGTCTTGCTTGCCGCCGGCGACACCTTTCGCGCTGCCGCCCGTGAACAGCTCGAAATCTGGGGCGAGCGCAACAGCGTCCCGGTCATCTCCCAGCATGGTGGCGATCCGGCCGCCGTCATGTTCGACGCGATCGCCGCCGCACGCGCTCGCGGCATCGACGTCGTCCTTGCCGACACCGCGGGCCGCCTCCCGACGCAACTGCACTTAATGGAGGAGCTGAAGAAGATTCGGCGCGTGCTGGCGAAAGCACAGCCGGGAGCCCCGCACGAGACGCTGCTGGTGCTGGACGCCAACACCGGCCAGAACGCCCTTGCCCAAGTCGCGGCCTTTGATGCCGCGCTTGATCTGACCGGGCTCGTCTTGACCAAGCTGGATGGGACCGCAAAGGGAGGGGTGGTCGCGGCCATCGCGAAAACTCAGCCCGTTCCGATCAAGCTGATCGGCATCGGAGAAGGCGTCGACGACCTTCGGGCTTTCCGCGCTGCCGAGTTCGTCGATGCCCTTGTCGGATGACCGCACGCGCGGCCATCCGCTCGAAGGCAGCCCTTGGGTCGCTTCGCTGACACGCCTCCACACTGGCGGCATTCAAAGAGTGCGAGCGCACACTAATGCCACATTGCTTGGCGGAACTTCCGGGCGCGTTGGCACTCTTATAGCTTGACTGCTAAAATTTAGGTGTTCAGAAGGAGACCATTTAGATGTCTGCAAGTACCTTGGCATTTCCAACCCCGGCATCACTGGGGAGCCTCGATCATTACATCCAGGCCGTGAACCGGTTCCCGCTTCTTTCGGCGGAGCAGGAGGTTGAGCTTGGACGCCGGCTGCAACGGGATGGCGACCTGGATGCCGCTCGCCAGCTGGTGTTGTCCCATTTGCGTCTGGTGGTCGCGATCAGCCGCAACTATCTGGGCTACGGATTGCCGCAGGCGGACTTGATCCAGGAAGGAAACATCGGTCTCATGAAGGCGGTGCGGCGCTTCGATCCGGAGCGCGGTGTCCGCCTGGTTTCGTTCGCGCTGCATTGGATCAAGGCAGAAATACACGAGCACGTATTGCGCAATTGGCGACTGGTCAAGATTGCGACGACCAAGGCGCAGCGAAAGCTGTTTTTCAACCTGCGCAGCATGAAGACCGGTAGCCACGCGCTCACTCGGGCCGAGGCGCGCGGGATTGCGCAGGCGCTGAACGTCAAGCCGGAAGAAGTGTTGGAGATGGAAACGCGGCTCACGGGCCAGGAAGTTGCGCTGGACCCGCCGGCAGGAGACGAAGGCGAGACCATGACGCCGATCGCGTATCTGACCGACACCGAGGCAGAGCCCGCGCAGATTCTCGAACGGGCCGAAACGTCGCGCAATCGCAGCGACGGACTAAAAGGCGCGCTGGCGCAACTCGACGACCGGAGCAGGGAGATCATCGAGGCGCGATGGTTGCGGGAAGACGATGACGCAGCGACGCTTCAGACGCTCGCCGACAGGTTCGGCGTGTCGGCGGAACGTATCCGTCAGATCGAGAGCAAGGCGATCAAGACCATGCGCGGGCAGATGGACGCGTCGCAATGACGCTTTGCGCAGGAGCGCGCCGATAGCGATCGCGCCGGCAAGCAATACCCGTTGAAAGCGCCCGAATCCGGGCGCTTTTCTTTTACAGCTCCACCTGGGTGCCGAGCTCGACGACGCGGTTGGTGGGAACGTTGAAGAATTCGCTCGCCTTGGTCGCGTTCTTGGACATCGAGACAAACAATCGCTCGCGCCAAAGCGCCATGCCCGGAGCGACCGTTGCGATCAGCGTCTCGCGCGAAACAAAAAACGAGGTGTCCATCATGTCGAACGGAAAGCCGCGGCGACCACACTCTTCAAGAAGCTTCGGAACGTCCGGATCTTCCTTGAACCCAAAGAACGCTTCGATCTGCTGAAAGCTGCAACCGAGCTCTTCGATCCGCAACCGTTCCGCCGGCGCGACTTTCGGAATGTCGCGCGTGGTTACCGTCAACAGCACCACGCGCTCGTGAAGCACCTTGTTGTGTTTGAGGTTGTGCAGCAGCGCGTGCGGCACCCGGCCGGGCATGTTGGTCAGAAACACCGCCGTGCCCGGAACGCGAACGGGTGGATTCGATCCGATGCTGTCGATGAACACATCCAGCGGCATCGTCTCCTTCGACAGGCGCTCGTGCAGTATCGAACGTCCCCGCTTCCAGGTGGTGAGGAGCGTAAAGACGATGCCGCCGATGACGATCGGGAACCAGCCGCCCTGCGGAATCTTGAGCGCGTTCGACGCGAGAAACGATACGTCTATCGTTACCAGCGGGACGACGATGGCGAGTGCGACAAACCGGTTCCAATGCCACAGTCTTGTCATGACGACGAAGATCAGCAGCGAATCGATCGCCATCGCCAGCGTGACGGCGATGCCGTACGCGGCTGCCAGATTGCTGGAGCTCCGAAAGCCGGCGACCAGCAGCATCACCGCGCAGAGCAGCGTCCAATTGATGAACGGCACGTAGATCTGCCCGATTTCGCGCTCGGACGTGTGCATGATGGTCAGCCGGGGGCAATATCCCATCTGTATGGCTTGCCGCGTCAATGAAAAAGCGCCCGAGATGACCGCCTGCGAAGCGATGACCGTGGCACACGTAGCAAGCACGACCATCGGGAGGAGCGCCCACGCCGGGGCGAGCAGATAGAACGGATTCTTGACTGCCGCGGCGTCATGCATGATCAGGGCGCCCTGCCCGAAATAATTGAGCACCAGCGCCGGCAGGACAAATAAGAGCCAGGCGCGCTGGATCGGCGTCGCGCCGAAGTGACCCATGTCGGCGTAAAGGGCTTCGGTCCCGGTCACGGCGAGCACCACCGCGCCCAGCGCCAGAAATGCGGCGACCGGATTGCCCACCAGAAATCCGACGGCGTATGCGGGACTGAGCGCCGCCAGCACGGCCGGCGACGTGGCGATTTCAATCGCTCCGAGCACCGCGATCGTAATGAACCAGAGACACATGACCGGCCCGAACAGCCTGCCGACCCTTGCCGTTCCGTGCCGCTGGATCCAGAACAATCCGATCAGTATCACCATCGTGACAGGCACGACATAGGGTGTCAGCATCGGCGCGGTGATCTCGAGCCCTTCGACCGCGGAGAGCACCGAAATCGCCGGCGTTATCATGCCGTCGCCGTAGAACATCGCGCCACCGAAAATACCGAATCCGACCACCCACCACCGTGTGCGGCGGTTCTCGAGACCTCGGGAAGCCAGCGCGGTCAGCGCCATGATGCCGCCCTCTCCGCGATTGTCGGCGCGCATGATCAGCGTCACGTACTTGAGCGTGACGACGATCATGATCGCCCAGAACACCACCGACAAAATCCCGAGCACGTTGTCCGGCGTCAGCGGCAAACCGTGCGGACCGGTGAAACACTCACGAAGGGTGTACAGCGGGCTGGTGCCGATGTCGCCGAAGACAACGCCGATCGCTCCGATGACGAGCGGCGCGAGGGGCTTCCGGACGAGCGGCGCCAATTCCGGCGCGACCGCGCCGGGTTGCTTCAGGATACTACCTCGTCGGAGCGCCTCGAGAAACGGATATTGAGCTGCTTGAGCTTGCGGTAAAGATGCGTCCGCTCGAGGCCCGCGCGCTCTGCGACGCGACTCATATTGCTTTGTTCTTTACCAAGCAGGTGCTCGAAGTAGATTCTTTCGAAAGCCTCGCGGGCCTCTCTGAGCGGCAACTCGAAAAACCGCGCGGTAACTTCAGGCGAGATCGCCGAAGCGGGCGGCAGCGCGGTCTCGCCGAGGAGGCGGCGCACGTGTTCGGCGGTGATCTCGCTGTCGACCGTGAGCGCGAGGTTGGCCATGACGTTGTGCAGGTGGTCGAGATTTCCGGGCCAATACGCGGCCGAAAGCGCGGCCACCGCGGCCGCGTGCAATCTGCCTATCGTTCGCTGACTCGCCGTAATGTCGCGCCAGAACCGGTCGATAAGCGCGGGGAGATCTTCGCGTCTCTGCCGCAGCGGCGGAAGCATGACCGCTCCGACAGAAAGACTTGCGAGCAACCCGGCATCGAACCGCCCTTCCGCAGCGAGGTTGCCAAGCTGCTCGCTGCTGGTGCAAACCAGGACCGTGTTGTGCTTTTCGAGCTTGGGCAGGAGAAACGCGAGTCCTTTCTGCTCGGCCTTGGTATAGCTCCCGATCTCCGCGCAGTAAAGCGTGCCGTCGCGTGCTTCCTCGAGAAGCGGCAGTGGATTCGTCGCCAGGCGGCCCCCGTTGACAAGCGTGACATACGGCGTGTCGGGCGCGTGCACGGACCGCGCTACGATCTCCTGTCCCGTGCCAGGCTCGCCTATGACCAGCACTGGCCGGTTGGCGCGCAGCAACTGTTCGATCGCACGCTCGACTTCGATCACCGGAGCACTGGTGCCAAGAGCCGTGAGAGATATACAACGCGGCGCTTGCCCTGCCGCGGCCTTGAGGGCGCGTGTCACCGTCGACAGGAGCTTTTGCAATCCGACCGGCTTTTCCAGAAAGTCGAACGCGCCGATCTTGGTCGCTTCAACCGCCGTTTCGATGGTGCCATGACCGGACATGATGACCACCGGCATGGTCAACTGTCCGTTGGCCGCCCATTCACGCAGCAGCGTGACGCCGTCGGTGTCGGGCATCCAGATGTCGAGCAAGACCAGGGACGGCTGCGCACGCGCGCGGTAGCTGCGGGCCTGGCCGGCGTTTTCCGCCACGCTGACCTGGTAGCCTTCGTCCTGCAAAATTTCGGAGAGCAAGTCGCGGATGCCGACTTCGTCGTCGACAATCAGAATTTCGTTCGGCTGCGCTATCAATTCGTGATTCCTTCAAGCGGGAAATAGAGCGTCACCAGCGCTCCATTTTGCGGACGGTTCTCGACGGTGACGCGGCCGTGATGTTCTTCAATGATCTTCTTGACAATGGCAAGGCCAAGGCCTGTGCCTTTGGCTTTGGTTGTTACGTAAGGTTCGAACGCCCGGCGAATCATGTCTTCCGGAAAGCCGCTGCCGCGATCGCCGATCGAGAGCGCAAGCTCGCTGCCGCGGATCTCAACCGCGATATCGTACGCGGGAGCAGCGGAGTCTGCCTGAGCATCGACTGCGTTCTGGAGCAGATTATGAAATACCTGGCGCAATCGGGTCGGTTCGCCCTGTATGACGGGATTGTCGTCGACAAGCTTGAGCGAAACATAGGGGCGAAGATTTTCGTACAAGGCGAGCACATCGAGCAAGAGCGCGTTGATGTCGACCGCTTGCATTCTCCCGGGTCGAGGCTGCCGGGCATAGATGGCGAAGTCGTCGACCATATTCTTCATCGCCGCCACCTGCGTCACAATCGTCCGGGTTCCACGCAGCAGTGTCTCTTCGTCGGTAGCGTCCAGCTTGCCGGTGAGCTTGACGGCGAGTCGCTCGGCGGAAAGCTGGATCGGCGTCAACGGGTTCTTGATTTCGTGAGCAAGTCGTCTCGCGACCTCGGCCCACGCGGCGTCCCGCTGCGCGTCCGCCAGCTCGGTCACATCGTCGAACACCACGACACAGCCCGGTGCCGGCTCGCCCGGAAGCCCGGAGCCGCGCATGAGCAGCGCACGCGTGTGATTTGACACCGCGAGTTGCGCCTGACGTTGCCACTGTCCGTCGCGACCGGTACGAAAGCCCTCGGCGATAAGGTTCGCAAACGCCTCGAGAGCCGGCAGCCGTCGGCCCCAAGAGGCCAGAGGAATGCCGATCAGGTCGGCCAGTGGCTGCTGCAAAATCACCGCCGCACTTGGATTCGCCGTTCGCAGCTGGAACGCATTGTCGAACGCCAGCACTCCCGCTGACAGATTGGCCAGGATGCTTTCGAGATAGGCTCTCGTCGTTTCGATGGCGCGGTGGCTTTCCTCGCCTTTTTGTTTTGCTTCGGCAAGCTGCGCCGTCATGGTATTGAACGATTCCGTAAGCACGCCCAGCTCGTCGCGACTTTGGACCGGGTGACGGCGGCTGAAGTCACCCTGTGCAACCGCGCGCGTGCCTTCCGCGAGCAGCGCCAGCGGCAGACTGAACTGCTCGGAGAGCACGACAGCGAGGCCGAGCGCCGAGAAAAGCGCCAGCAGCAGCGTGAGCGTGAGCGTCATGGCATACAAACGCTTCAGCGCGACGCGTGAATATGAGATTTCCTGGTAGTCGCTATAGGCCTTCTGAACCTTCTCGGCGTCTTGTTGCAATTGCTTCGGCACCAGCTCGACGACCTGCAAAACGCGGAGCGACTCCTTCGGGTCTGAGCTGTTGACAGGCACTACGACCCGGAGCAGCAGCCCGTCCTGCTCGATAGCCGCAAATGTCTCCTGCAGCCGAGCGCGCAAGAGGGCCTGTGCCGGCGGAGGCTCCGGCGTAGCCATCGAACCGGAGATGCCGCCGACGGCGAGCACGCTACCGTTGGATGAAAACAGCGCGGCCTCATATATGCCTGCTTGCTCGCTGGCGCGATTGAGCGTTGCCGCTAAGCCGCCACGGTCGCTTTCCTGCAGCGTCAGGGCAAGCTGTGTCGCCTTGTTGGTCGTTTCCTTCAGCAGATATTGGAGTGCGTTGCGGCCAAGATTGAGTCCACCTTCGAGCGCACGATCGACGCGCACGTCGAACCATGACTCGATGCTCTTGCCGAGAAACTGTATCGACACGCCATAGAGCAGCGCACCCGGCAAGACGGCGACAAGCGCGAACAGCAGCACCAACCGGGCCGCCAGTCGCGAACCGAAGACGCCTTCCTTGAGATTCTTGCGCAATCGCCAGAGCTGGTAGGCGACCAGCGCCATGAGCACCATCACGAGGGTGCCGTTGAGAATCACGAGCAACGTATAGTTCTTCGCAAACAAGGTAGTGTTGGCGCTGGCCGTCGCGAGCAGAAACAGGAACACCGTGCCCAAGACGGCGCAGCCCAGCACGATGTAGCGGATCAGGCGCGGCGCGAGCACGCTGCTCATGGGACGAAGCTCCAGCGATGCCATTCCGATTGCAACGACCAGTCGCGCGACGCCAGCGCGTTGATCTGGAATGGCTTGGGAAGCTGCGCGACGTCCAGACGCAAGCGAACGGCAGCGTCGTAGCGCGCGCCAGGGACCAGAGCATCCTTCTTGACCACGGGCCGTGCCGCAACGCGAGACAAAACGCGCTGTACTTCATCGAGCGAGTCGAGTTGCTGACCCAAAAGGCCCGTGGTCACGCGGTATTGCCGCGTCAACGGCGAGTAGGTCAATCGATATTGAACCGTCAGTTGCGCGACCTTCTCATCGAGCCAGTACCAACGCGGCCGTCCAAGCTCGAATTCCAGGACGAAATAGAGCGACACGCCATTCTGCAGCGCCTCTTCCAACGTCGGATTGATCGCGACGTCGAACTGCGCACTGAGGACGTACTCGTCTTCGTCAGGCACCAGCTCTGCCGACTGCACTCCGATCGTATCGGCGCGGACCGGCGCCGCGAGCGGCGGCAGCAACAGAGCCACGCAGAGAAAGCCGAAGACAAAACGGGACATTGGCGACATGCCGCGAGCGGCGTCGGGCCGCGCACAGTCTCTTTCGGAAGCGATCAGATTTTCTGGAGGAGGGCGTAGAAAAACCCGTCGTGATTGTGCGCTGCGCCGGCCCCCGCTGGCAAGAGTTGTCCACCCGTGGCGCCAACGTCGGCGGACAGAGCACATTGCGCTCGCGATGCGTCGCGGTGAGCCATGAGAAATGTCTCGATCTGATGGCCATTCTCCGCGTCAAATATCGAACACGTCGCATAGAGCAGCCTGCCACCAGACTTGAGACAGGGCCAGAGCGCATCCAGCAAGCGCTTCTGCTGCGCGACGAACCCGTCGACATCGCTTTCGCGCCGCAGCCACTTGCCATCAGGATGACGGCGTACGACCCCCGATGCGGTGCAGGGAGCATCGAGCAGGACACGATCGAATGTCGCTCCGTCCCACCACGCGCCTATGTCGGCTGCGTCGACCAGATGCAGCTTCGCGGTCAGACGCAGCCGTGAGAGATTGCGGGCCACGCGCTCGAGCCGCGCTTCGTCATCGTCGAGCGCGATGAGATCGAGCCTGGCAAGCTCCGCGAGATGAGTCGTCTTACCGCCAGGCGCAGCGCAGGCGTCGAGCACGCGCATGCCGTCACGCGCATCCAGCAATTCCGCCGCGAGCTGCGCTCCAGCGTCCTGCACCGAAAACCAGCCCTCGGCATAGCCAGGCAGATCTTCGACGCGGCGCGGCTCGGCAACGATCACACCGGACGCGCCGACGGGACTCGCGGCAATGTTCGCCAGCCTCAAGGAACCGAGGTATTCGTCGCGCGATGTTTCGCGGCAATTCACGCGCAGCGTCAGTGGCGGCCGGGCGTTGCCTGCATCGAGAATCTCCGGCGCGTGGCCGGGATACTCTGCGAATACGCGATCGATCCACCACCGCTGATACGAATAGCGCCCTTCCGCATCGCGGGAGATTTCGCCGAGAACACTTTCGCGGCGGCGCAGAAAAGTGCGCAGGATGGCGTTGGTGAGACCCTTCGCAGACGTACGCTTCAATTGATCCGTCGCCCGCACCGCGCTGTCGACCACCGCATGGGCCGGCGCTGTCGTGTGGATCAGCTGGTACAGGGCCACCCAAAGCAGCGCCTCGATGCTCGGGTCCGTCAGCGGACGCTCCGCGAGCATCCGTACGGCTGCCCGCGCCTGACCCAGAAAGCGAAGCGTGCCGTAGGCGAGGTCGGTGGCGAGAGCGCGTTCCGGCGCTTTCGATGCGCCCGCGTCCTTGAGCGCCCCCCCCAGCGTGACACCGGCAAGGACCCTGCGCACTGCCTTTGCCGCGATGCGTTGCGCCTGCTCCATCGCGGTGGGGCGAACAGCCGCGCTACCGGACAAGCGCGAGCAGGCGGTGTACACGCTCCTCGGTCGGCGGATGGGTACTGAAAAGTCCGGCGATGCCACCGCCGTGCAGCGGGTTGATGATCATCATTTGCGCAGTCGCCGGATGCGCTTCGGCTGTTTCCAGCGGCAGCCCTTTGGCGTAGCGATCGATTTTGGCGAGCGCGTCGGCAAGAGCCCGCGGATCGCCGGAAATTTCCGAGCCTCTGCGATCGGCTTCGTACTCGCGACCGCGCGAAATTGCGAGCTGAATCAGCAACGCGGCAATCGGCGCCAGGATGAGGACCAGGATTGCCAGGACCGGATTGCGATGGTCATCATCATTGCGCCCGAAAAACATGCCGAAGTGCGCCAGCGTCGAGATCGCGCCCGCGATCGATGCGGTCATGGTGGAGGTGAGTATGTCGCGGTTTCGCACATGCGCGAGCTCATGTCCCAATACGCCGCGCAACTCCCGCGCGGTCAGCAACTGCACGATGCCGGTCGTGGCAGCGAGTGCCGCGTGTTCCGGGCTGCGCCCGGTCGCGAACGCGTTGGGCTGCGCTTCATCGATCAAGTAGACCCGCGGCATCGGCAACCCCGCGCGGCCGGCGAGATCTTGCACCGTGGCATAGAGTTGCGGTGCGGATGTCGCGTCGACCTCACGTGCGTTGTACAGCTTGAGCACCATCGTGTCGGAGTACCAGTACGCCCACAGGTTGGTGGCCAATCCAAGCGCCAAAGCCAACAACATTCCCTGTGCTCCGCCCAACACTGCTCCCACCATGCCGAACAAGGCCATGATGGCGGCCATCAACAAACTCGTTTTGAACCAGTTGCCGAACATCGTCGCCTTTCCACCCGCCCGTTGCGGGTATTCAGTGACCTTCCGATCCGTTAGATGGTAGCGGACGGGTAATGATTCAACGGCTCGGTATGTTGCTCAAACGACTCAACGCTGAAACTTGCCTACAGTTGGGCTGCGCTTAGTTGACTGGTGTTTCGCCCACGCGGCTCCCTGTCCGGATCAGGTTGCCGGTCAGGAAATCTGCCGTGCTCAGGCGTTTGCCTCCGGCACGCTGCAATTCGCGCACGGCGAGCGCTCCTTCGCCGCAGGCGATGACCAAGCCGCCACTGTCTGCTCTCACGACGACGCCCGGAGCGCCAAAGCGGCCCGACGCCGGCTCCGAAGCCCAGATCTTGACCGGTTTCCCGTCCAGCATGGTAAACGCGCCGGGAATGGGATTGAGCGCCCTCACCTGGCGATCGATCTGGACCGCGGGTGCTAGCCAATCGATGGCCGCGTCGTCGCGGGAGATTTTGCGGGCGTAGCTCGCGCCGTCTTCGTGTTGCAGAAGAGCATCGACGCGGCCGTCGCGCTGAAGCCTCGTAAGCGTCTCGACGATCGCTTCCGCGCCCGCAGCAGCAAGCCTTTCGGTGAGCGTCGCCGCGTTGTCGCGCGGCCCGATGGGAACTCCGCGCGCCAAGATGATCGCGCCGGTGTCCAGCCCTGCGTCCATCTGCATGATGCTGATTCCCGTTTTCGAATCGCCCTCGAGCAAGGCGCGCTGGATCGGCGCCGCGCCTCGCCACCGCGGCAGCAGCGAGGCATGGATGTTGATGCAGCCGTGCCGTGGATCGTCAAGGACCGGCTGTGGCAGGATCAAACCATAGGCCGCAACCACGAGCACGTCGAGCGCGGCGCCGGCAAGTTGTGCCCGGGCGCCATCCTCGTTGAGCGTGGCGGGTTGGAACAGCGCCAATCCTTGTTCGAGCGCGAGCGACTTCACCGCGCTGGGCGTGAGCTTGAGTCCGCGCCCCCGCGGGCGGTCGGGCCGGGTCAGGACCGCTGCGACGTGGAATCCGGCGCCCAGGATCGCCGTCAGAGCCGCAGCGGCGAACGGCGGCGTGCCAGCGAACCCGACTCGCAGAGCGGCTGCCAATATGGGGACTGAGTGGAAGACTGAGTGGAGGACTGAGCAGGGAACTGAGTAAGGGTCCGAGGCGGCAGAGGCCGGAACCCAGATCAGCCGGCGAGCCGCTGTTTTTTTCGGAGTCGCGCCGAAAGGCGAGCGCGTTTCAGCGGCGACAGATAGTCGACGAAGACCTTGCCGATCAGATGGTCCATCTCGTGCTGGATGCACACCGCGAGCATGCCGTCGGTCGACAGCTCGAACATCTCTCCGTGCTCGTTTTGCGCGCGAACCGTGATTTCGGCCGCCCGGATGACCTTGTCGTAATACCCCGGCACCGAGAGGCAGCCCTCTTCGCACTCGGCCTCGCCCTCTGCCGCGACGATTTCCGGGTTGATGAAAACCCGCAGGTCGTTGCGCGCTTCGCTGACGTCGATCACCAGCACCCGCTTGTGCACATTGACCTGGGTCGCGGCCAGCCCCACGCCGGGCGCGGTGTACATGGTCTCGGCCATGTCGGCGACCAGTTTGCGGATGTCGGCGGTGACCGCGGCGACCGGCGAGGCTATCTTTCTCAGCCGGGAATCGGGGTACTCAAGAATGTCCAGAACCATAAATGCTTGCAAAATGCATACTCGGGATGCAGAATCACCCCTAAACCCTTATTTTGCGGCGGTTTAGGACGTTTGCAAGTTACCCTGCCGCCGTCTCTTGGAGAGGCCTCATGCGCCTAAAGTCTATCATAGCGCCCCTGCTGTTTTCGGCCTGCGTGTTGCCGTTTCTGCTCTCGGCGTCGGCTGTCCGCGCGGAGGATCTCCAGCTCCAGGACAACCCCCCCGACCGGTACACCGTGCAAAAAGGCGACACGCTTTGGGGCATTTCCGGAAAGTTTCTGAAGCAGCCCTGGCGCTGGCCCGAAATCTGGCGCATGAACCGCGATCAGATCAGAAATCCGCACTTGATCTATCCCGGTGACGTCATCGCGCTGGACAAGGTCAACGGCGAATGGCGCCTTTCCCTCGCGCAGCGCGCTGGCGGCCCTGTCGGCCCGCGGCCAGATGTGCGGCTATCGCCCTCCATACGCGTCGACAGCCTGGATACCGAAGCGATTCCCAGCATCCCGCCAGGTGACCTCGCTCCGTTCCTGTCCCTGCCCCTCGTGACCGAAGCTGACGGCATTCCTGGCGCGGCCAAGATCATTGCTGCCCGCGACAATCGCGTCGTGCGCGGCGTAGGCGACTTCGTCTATGCGATCAACGTCGACGAGAAATCGGGCACGCAGTGGTACATCTATCGCCCGGGCAAGGTACTGCATTCTTTCGACAGCAACGAAGCGCTGGGCTACGAAATGCGCTATCTGGGCACGGCGCGCGTCGATCGCTTCGGCGAGGTCGCCCGAATGGAGATCACCACTGCGCGCGAGGAGATTCTGTTCAACGATCTGCTCCTTCCGGCTCCGCGGGAAGAGTTGGTGAATTATGTGCCTCACGCCCCGGACAAGATCGTGGACGGCCGCATCATCGCCCTTGGGAGCAATAGCGCCGAAGCCGGCCGCGGATTCATCGTCACCGTCGATCGGGGAACGCGCGACGGTATCGAGGTCGGGCACGTACTGGCGATTTATCACCCCACGCCGGTCATCGCCGATCCCCGCGCCTACGAAGGCCCTGACATCCTTGCCAGGTTTGTCGACCAGACCCGGACCATCGTGCGGCCGACAACCTACCTCAACATTCCGCCCGAGCGTTCAGGACTGCTGTTCGTATTCCGGACGTTCGACAAAGTCGCCTACGCGCTGGTGCTGAACGCGGCCGAGCCGGTCGTCGTCGGCGACCTCGTGCGCAAGCCCTGAGTCTCAACGCGTCGGCGGCGTAGCTACGCGATGGAGATCGACGCCCGCGTCGAGGCATGGGCGTCGCTACAGCTTCTGCCGGGCGTGTCCGCCCGCGTTCTGGCGGGCCTGCTCAAGGCCTTCGGCGGACCCGAAGAAGTGCGCGGCGCCTCTCGCGCCAGTCTGGGCAGGCTCGTACCCACCGAGATCGCAATGGCGATCGAACGCGGACCGGAACCCTCACTGCTCAAGCGAACGCTCTCCTGGATTGCCGAGCCGGGACACGCTCTGGTCGCGTGGGACGATGCCGATTATCCGCGCGCGCTACTGACGATAAGCGATCCTCCGCCGGCGTTTTACTATTGTGGCCGGCATGAGCTTCTCAATCAGCCATCGATCGCGATCGTGGGCAGCCGAAACGCGACCGCGCAGGGAATGGACAACGCCGAGTCGTTTGCGGCCGCGCTCTCCGACGCAGGATTCACGATCATCAGCGGGCTTGCCCTGGGAATCGACACCGCGGCGCATCGAGGCGGCTTGAGCGGCGCCGGGCGCAGCATCGCGGTGATCGGGACCGGCCCGGATCGCATCTATCCGGCGGCAAACCGCGACCTTGGCCATCGTCTTGCCGCGGAAGGCGGCTTGTTGTCGGAGTTTTCCCTCGGCACACCGCCCTTTCCCGCCAACTTTCCGCGCCGGAATCGTCTATTGAGCGGCCTCTCCCGGGGAGTTCTTGTCGTCGAGGCGACGCTCGCCAGCGGGTCGCTGATCACCGCGCGGTTCGCCGCGGAGCAGGGTCGCGAGGTATTTGCTGTTCCGGGTTCGATTCATTCCCCGTTCTCCAAGGGCAGCCACCGTCTGATCAAGGACGGCGCCAAGTTGGTCGAGACCGCGCAGGACGTGCTGGAGGAGCTCGGCGGGCTGGCGCCCACGTTAACTTCCGGTACCCAGTCACCTGCGCCGGATGTGCAAGGCGACGCCGGACGGGTGCTCGAGGCGCTCGGACACGACCCGGCCGGCGTCGATGCGCTGACCGCGCGCACCGGTCTCGGAGCCGGGGCGGTATCCGTCGCGCTGGTCGAACTGGAGCTCTCCGGTCGCATCACACCGCTCCCCGGCGGCGCGTTCCAGCGCGTGCGTTAAGACGAAACGTCCCCATCTGCGGCCAAGCGTACCTTGTCCTCGAGGCGGTCCTTGCTATCATCTGCCCCTCGTTTGCCCCGCCGAACCCCTAAAGACCCGATGGCCAAGAGCCTGATCATCGCCGAGAAGCCTTCCGTTGCCGCCGATATCGCGCGTGCACTGGGCGGCTTTACACGACACGCCGACTACTTCGAAAGCGATCGCTACGTGCTGTCGTCGGCGATTGGCCATCTGCTCGAGCTGGGCATGCCCGAGGAAGAGGAGGTCAAGCGCGGCAAGTGGACGTTCGCGCAGTTGCCCGCAATTCCGTCGAAGTTCGCGCTCAAGCCGATCGAAAAGGCGGAGGCCCGCCTGCGATTGCTGCTGAAGCTGTTGAAGCGCAAGGACGTGACGGCCCTCGTCAACGCCTGCGATGCGGGCCGGGAAGGTGAGTTGATCTTCCGTAATATCGCGCAGTACGCCAAGACCGCCAAGCCGATCAAGCGTCTGTGGCTGCAGTCGATGACTCAGGGCTCCATCCGGGACGCATTCGGCAACCTGCGCGCGGACGAGACGATGCGACCACTTGCCGACGCTGCGGTTTGCAGGTCTGAATCCGATTGGCTGGTCGGCATCAACGGCACACGGGCCATGACCGCGTTCAATTCGAAGTCGGGCGGTTTCCAGTTGACGACGGTCGGCCGTGTTCAGACACCGACGCTTGCCATCCTGGTCGAGCGCGAAGAGAAAATCCGCGCATTTCGCGCCCGTGGTTACTGGGAAGTGCACGGGACGTTTCGCGCCGCGAGTGGCGAATACGACGGCCGCTGGTTCGATGAGGGCTTCAAGAAATCCGACGACGATGCTGATGCCCGCGCTGAAAGGCTCTGGGACGAAGCGGCCGCCGGCGCAATCGCCGCCAAATGCGAAGGACAACCGGGCACCGTCACCGAAGAGACCAAGCCTTCGACGCAGATGTCGCCGCTGCTCTACGACCTGACCAGCCTGCAGCGCGAAGCCAATGGCCGATTCGGCCTGTCCGCGCGCACGACCCTGTCGCTCGCGCAGGCGCTTTACGAGAAGCACAAGGTGCTGACCTATCCTCGCACCGACGCTCGCGCGCTGCCGGAGGATTATCTGGCAACGGTCAAGGAAACGCTTGAGTCGTTGCGCGAATCGAACGCTTATTCAGTCTTGGCCGGCCAGGTGCTGAAGGCAAAATGGGTCAAGCCCAACAAGCGTATCTTCGACAACAGTAAGATCTCCGACCACTTCGCGATCATTCCGACGCTGCAGCATCCGAAAAACCTCAACGAGCTCGAGGCCAAGCTCTACGATCTCGTGGTCAAGCGATTCCTGGCGGTGTTCTATCCTCCCGCAGAATATCTGTTGACGACGCGCATCACGCGCGTCGCCGGCGAACCATTCAAGACCGAGGGCAAGGTGCTGACTTCGCCGGGCTGGCTGACGGTCTACGGCAAGGAAGCGCAGGCAGACACCGATCCGACGCTTGCCGCCGTAAGGGCGAACGAGAAGGTCGCGACCCAGGAAATCCGGGTCGTCGCCAATCAGACCAAGCCTCCGGCGCGCTTCACCGAAGCGACGCTGCTGTCGGCGATGGAAGGCGCTGGAAAGCTGATCGATGACGACGAGCTGCGCGAGGCGATGCGCGAAAAGGGCCTCGGCACGCCGGCGACGCGCGCGCAGATCATCGAAGGACTGATCCTCGAGAAATACGTGCTGCGCGAGGGACGCGAACTTCAGCCCACGGCGAAGGCGTTCTCGTTGATGACGCTGTTGCATGGCCTGGGCATCCCCGAGCTCTTCTCCCCGGAATTGACCGCGGAATGGGAATTCAAGCTTTCGCAGATGGAGCACGGCAAGCTCAAGCGCGAGCAATTCATGCGCGAAATCGTCAAGATGACCCGGCACCTCGTCGGTCAGGCGAAGAATTACGAAAGCGACACCATCGCTGGGGACTTTGCGACCTTGAGCGCCCGCTGCCCGAAGTGCGGCGGAGAAATGCACGAGAACTACAAGAAGATTCAGTGTCAGTCGTGCGATTTTGGTTTCTGGAAGATCGTTGCTGGCCGCCAGTTCGACGTCGCGGAGGCCGAGACGCTCCTCACGCAGCGCGAAGTGGGACCGCTGGAAGGATTCCGAAGCAAGCTGGGGCGTCCGTTCGCCGCGAAGCTCAAGCTCAACGACGCCAACGAAGTTCAATTCGACTTCGGCGACGGCTCGGGTGAGGCAAGCGACGCCGTCGCACCGGATTTCACCGGCCAGGAATCGCTCGGCCCCTGCCCGAAATGCGGCAATGCGGTTTTTGAGCTACCCGCCGCCTATGTTTGCGAAAAGGCGGTCGGTCCGGAGAAGACATGCGACTTCCGTTCCGGACGGGTGATATTGCAGCGCCCCGTCGAGCGCGCGCAGATGCAGAAGCTGCTTGCGACCGGCAAGACGGATTTGCTGCAGTTCGTCTCCTCGCGAACGCGCCGCCCGTTTGCCGCATTCCTGGTGAGGCAGGACGATGGCAAGATCGGCTTCGAGTTTCAGGCCAGGGACGGCGCCAAGGGGCGCGGTGCCCGTGGTGCGCGCGGCGGCGCGGCGCTACGGGTACTCGGCGCGCATCCCAAAGACAAGCGGCCGGTAGAGTTGCATGCGGGACGCTACGGTCCGTATGTAAGACATGGCGCCGTCAATGCTACCTTGCCGGACAAGGACGGCATGGACGCATTGACGTTGGCGGACGCGGTCGCGCTACTCGACGCCAAGTCAGGCAAATTGGCAGGCAAATCCGCGAGCACGAGCCGCGGCGCCAAGACGCCGAAGGCGACAAATGGGAAGGCGGTCGCAAAGGTGACAGCCGGGACCAAGGCGAAGGTGGCAAAGTCGACAACGGGAAAGGTCGCGAAGGCGACAACATCGACCAAGCTCGCGAAAGTCGCCGCAAAACCGAAGGCAAGGATCCGCAAGCGCAACACCTAGTGTGACTCAGCACACTAGCGGCGCTTGTCCAGTAATCAGAAAGCCTGGCGGACCACGGCCTTGCTCTGCGTAGCGATGCCGTCGATGGTGTAGGTGAACGTCGCGTGGCTCGCATCAGAGAATGAGAAGGTCGCATTGCCGACCGTGCCGATGCCGAACTGCACGGCATTGTAAGGCAGTCCAAATGGAGTGCCCGTCGTCGCGTAGATGGCTCCGCTGATGGTCGTGCCGTTGATCCAGGTTCCGTTAGGGATGAAGTAGAAGACAGGTTTGCCGTCGAGTCCGTAGGTGTACCAGATCGCGACCAGCGTATCGTAATGCTGGTTGAGCGTCAGGCCCCATCCGTCCTGCGCAGTCCCGCCCCACCACAAATCGCTGTAGTCGAGGTGCGTCGGCGCAACGACCGCCCCAAACGGCTGCCGGGTCATCGCAATCGCTCCGCTTTGCCCGGTTGTCAGCACATAGGAGAGTGTCCCGTTGCTCTTGTCCGAGAACTGCAACGACAGCGTTCCCGCCTGAAGCAAGGTCGCGGGCGGCGAGTAATTGTCGAATGGTGCGCCGACGGTCGCATACATCGCTCCGGAAAAAAGCGTATGGGTCGCGTTCCATGCGCCGCCGGGCATCACGAACCAGCTTCCCTCGCCGTTGGCGGCATAGATATACCAGGTCGCGAAAAGGACGTCGTGGTGCTCGATAATGCTGATGCCGGTGCCGTTATAGGCCTGCCCGAACCACCAGAGATCCGTGTAATTGACGCCTCCGATCAAGGCTTGCGCCGCCTGAACTGCGCCTTGCGCGTTAACGATGCCCGCGCCGCAAAGACTCGTCGAGCAATTGGACAAAGGGGAAAACGGCTTTGCCGATGAAATGAGCAGCGCGCGCACCTGATCCGCGGTGAGATTGGGCGCCACGGCAAGCATCAACGACACGACACCGGAAACCATCGGCGCGGAAAAACTCGTTCCATTGGAAATCGCCACTGAATCGCCCGCTGGCGTCGTCTTGCCGCTGTCGGCGAGCGTGTAGATTCCGTCTAACTGCGGATACTGTCCGCCGGGTGCGCTCAAGGTCAGCGTGGGCCCGAAGTTGCTGTAGGCGGTGCGATTCCCGGCCGAAGTGGTGGCTCCAACCGAAATGATGCCGCTGCAATTCGCGGGAACGTGGTTAGCGACATTGTCGGATTGGTTTCCCGCAGCAATCACGATCGCCCGTGTGACGCCGTGCGCAAGCGCCGCGTTGAACACCGATTGTTCGGCCGCCGCGCAGGGACTCGTCGAGTCGTCGCCGAGGCTCATGTTGATCACCTGCGCCGGCGTGGTATTGTCGGGAACTCCGGGCACCGCGAGGCCAGCCGCCCACGCGACACCGTCGAGAATGTCCGAAAAACTTCCGCCGCATTTTCCAAGCACGCGTACCGGAAGAATCCTCGCCGACCAATTGATGCCGGCGGTCCAGATGTGATCGTTGCCGTTGGCGCCGATGACGCTCGCAACCGCGGTGCCGTGCCAACTGCTGTTGGCGACCGAACAATCATGGCCCCTCAACGCACCATCCTTGTCCGCCTGGCTCACCCAATCGCCCGGATCGGAGGCGTCCGGATCGCGTCCGTCGCCATCGTTCGCAATCGCGGGGTCGGAGACGAAGTCGTATCCCTGAACAAATCGGCCGGCGAGCCCCGTGTGCGGCCGGAAACCGGTATCGACCACCGCAACGATGACGTTGGAGCTTCCGGTCGTAACCTCCCAGGCGGCAAAAGCGCTGATTCCGGCAGGGCCGTCGGCCAGATACGTCTGCTGGTTGATGAACTCGTCGTTGGGAAGGAGACTTGGCTTGAGCCAGCGATCCGCCTGCGCATATTCAACATCTGCATTGGTCGCAAGCATCGCGGCGATGTCTCGCGCTTCGTTCAAGGGCACCGCGTGGTCGAGCGCAACAACGTGCGCATCGAGTGCCATCGGCCGTACATAGGAAAGCGTCGTGCCTGCGTCGTCAGCCAGCAACGCGAGACGATTTTGCAGCGGCAACGCTCGTCTCGTCGTCCCGTCGTCCTTGAACTTGACGATCAACTGCCGTGTCGTCGATTCCGATGCCGGCGCCGCAAACAATGACGCCGCCGCGAGCGCGAGTACGGAAGTAAGACCGATCCGGCACCAACGCAACATCACGTCTCCGGCTCAAACATCCAGGTTGCGCACGCCCAATGCATTGGTCTCGATGAACTCGCGGCGCGGCTCGACTTCCTCGCCCATCAAGGTGGTAAATATTTCGTCCGACGCAATTCCATCCTCGATCTGAATGCGGAGCAGGCGCCGCGCCTTCGGGTCCATCGTGGTTTCCCAGAGCTGCTCCGGATTCATCTCGCCCAGACCTTTGTAGCGCTGGATCGAGACGGCGCCGCGCGCCTCAGCGAGAAGCCAATCCAACGCTTCCTTGAAGGTGCGCACCGCCGCGCTTTTTTCCCCTCGTCGTACGGTCGCCCCGGCATGGATAAGGCCTTGCAGTACCTCGCTTGCGGTCTTGATTTGCGCGTAATCGCCGCTGCCCAGGAAGTCGGCGTCGAGCCCCGTCGCGTGGGGCGTGCCGTGCCGCCTGCGCACGATCACAAGGCGCTGCAGTTCCGCCTCGCCGTCGTAACGGGCCTGAACGCTGACCTCCGGGTCGGCAATCACGGCTTGGAGCGCGGCCGCGCTTTGCGCTGCGGTCACCGGGTCCCCGAGCTCGATCTTCACGCCCGTCAGCAGCGCATGCAACGCCGCCGGGTCGATCAGTCGCGATACCCGGTCGATCACGGCTTCCGCGAGGAGATACTGCCGCGCGACATTCTCGAACGCCTCGGTGGAAAGTGCCTGTTGGCCGATACCCGGAACGAGCTCGGCGTTCCTCAGTGCGACTTTGAGCAGATGCTGCTTCAGGTCGTGATCGTCCTTCAGATACGACTCTTCCTTGCCCTCCTTGACCTTGTACAGCGGCGGTTGCGCGATGTAGATATGCCCGCGCTCGACGAGGTCCGTCATCTGGCGGTAGAAAAAGGTCAGCAACAGAGTGCGGATATGCGAACCGTCGACGTCGGCGTCGGTCATGATGATGATGCGGTGATAACGCAGCTTATCGATGTTGTATTCGTCTTTGCCGAAGCCCGTCCCAAGCGCGGTAATCAAGGTGACGATTTCCTGCGAGCTGATCAGCTTTTCAAATCTGGCGCGCTCGACGTTGAGGATCTTGCCGCGCAGCGGAAGGATCGCCTGGAACTTGCGGTCGCGTCCCTGCTTGGCCGATCCACCCGCGGAATCGCCCTCGACCAGGTAGATCTCGCATAAAGCCGGATCGCGCTCCTGACAATCGGCGAGCTTGCCCGGCAAGCCCATCCCATCGAGCACTCCCTTGCGGCGCGTGAGTTCGCGTGCCTTGCGCGCGGCCTCGCGGGCCCGCGCGGCGTCCACGATCTTGGCGCAGATGATGCGCGCGTCGGCTGGATTCTCGAGCAGAAATTCGTTGAGCTTGCTGCTGACCACATCCTGCACGATCGGCTGCACCTCCGAAGAGACGAGCTTGTCCTTGGTCTGCGACGAAAATTTGGGTTCCGGCACTTTGATCGACAAGACGCACGTGAGTCCCTCGCGCATGTCGTCACCGGTCGTCTCGACCTTGGCCTTCTTGGCGAGCTCCTCCTTCTCGATGTAGCTGTTCAACGTTCGAGTCATCGCCTGACGAAGGCCCGTCAGGTGGGTTCCTCCATCGCGCTGAGGAATGTTGTTGGTGAAGACCTGAACCGATTCGGCATACGAATCGTTCCACTGCATCGCAATGTCGACAATGACGCCGTCCTTCTCGCCAAGGGCATGAAATATCTTCGAGTGCAGGACGCTCTTGCTGCGGTTCATGTACTCGACGAATGCCTTGATGCCGCCCGAGAACGCAAAGTTTTCGCTCTTGCCGTCGCGCTGATCGACGAGCTCGATCTTGACGCCGTTGTTCAGAAACGACAGTTCACGGATTCTGCGCGCCAGAATGTCATAGTGAAATTCGACATTGGCGAACGTCGTTGTCGCCGCCATGAAATGCACTTCGGTCCCGCGCCGCTCGGTCGGGCCCGTCACCGCGAGCGGCGCGATCGCGACGCCGTCCCGAAATTCCATCTGGTGTGCGAAGCCGTCGCGCCAAATCCGCAGCTTGAGCCACTGCGAAAGACCGTTGACTACGGACACGCCGACACCATGCAGCCCGCCGGAAACCTTGTACGAATTCTGATCGAACTTGCCGCCCGCATGCAGCTCGGTCATGACGATCTCGGCCGCGGAACGCTTCAGCTCGTCGTCGTGCTTGATGTCTGTCGGAATTCCGCGCCCGTTGTCGAGCACCGAGATCGAATTGTCGGCGTGTATGACTACCTTGATGTCGTCGCAATAACCCGCGAGCGCTTCGTCGATCGCGTTGTCCAGGACCTCGAACACCATGTGATGCAGTCCCGTACCGTCGGACGTGTCCCCGATGTACATGCCGGGCCGCTTGCGCACGGCCTCGAGGCCTTTGAGTACCTGGATACTGGTGGAATCGTAGTCACTGCCGTTGTCCCTTGGCTTCGGATTGGGTTCAGTCATGCGCTTATTTCTCTTTCTTTATGACCTTCTAAAGCGTCGACGCCGACTTGGAGTCGGCGCCACAGGCTGGGCTTGCACGCAATTTTTCGTCAGATGCGCATCGGCATCACGACGTACTTGTAATCGCCTCGATCAGGCATCGTGATCAACGCGCTGGAATTGGCGTCTCCGAAAGCCAGCAGGACGCGCTCGGTTGCGAGGTTGTGCAAAACATCCAGCAGATAAGTGATGTTGAATCCGATGTCGAGCGCTTCTCCCTTGTAGTCGATCTCGAGTTCCTCTTCCGCTTCTTCCTGTTCGCTGTTGGTGCAGATGATCTTCAGTTGATCGGTACCCAGGACTATCCTCACTCCGCGAAATTTTTCGTTCGAAAGAATGGCAGCGCGCTGCAGCGCTTGCAGCAGTTCGGTTCGCGAAAGCTCGATCTGCTTCGAGTGCCCCGTCGGAATGACTCGGTTGTAGTCCGGAAATTTTCCGTCGACCACCTTGCTCACCAATTCGATGTTGGCAAAGCGAAAGCGCACTTGGTTAGCGAGCAGATCAATAGTCAGCTCGTCGTCGCTTTCTTCAAGAAGCTTGCCAACCTCCAGCACGGTCTTGCGCGGAAGAATCACTTCCTGGCGCGTGTAGCTTCCGGGAACCGAGAGGCTCGCATATGACAGCCGGTGGCCGTCGGTCGCCACTGTCTGTAGCGAGCCCTTGTCCACGACCAGTAGCATCCCGTTGAGGTAATAGCGGATATCCTGTTGCGCCATCGCGAACTCGGCAAGCTTGAGCAATCCGCGAAACTCGCGCTGTGGCAGCGTGATCGTCTGCTGCTGTTCCTGCGCGAGGTTGATGCGCGGATAATCACTGGCCGGCAGCGTTTGCAGATTAAAGCGCGAGCGATTCGCGCGCACCGTCATCTTGCTTGCCGACGTGTCGACGTTCACGATCGCGTCGTCGGGAAGCGCCCTCAACAGATCCTGCAGCTTGCGTGCCGCGACCGTCACCGATTGATCTTGTTTTCCCGCGAGCTCGCTGTGCGCGGTGATCTGCATTTCGAGATCGGTTGCGGTCATGAACAGCCGTCCGTCTTTTTGCTCGACGAGGACGTTGGCGAGTATCGGCAGCGTCTGTCGGCGCTCGACAATGCCTGAAACAGCTTGCAAAGGCTTGAGTAATGCGTCTCTTGGTATTTGCTTTAATTGCATTATCTAAACCTAAGAACAACTAATAGGAGATTGTTCGAAACGGGGACAAGTACGGAAACCTCTGCGTTGTCCGTCACTTGGGACCGACGTCTCGATCTGTACAAACCGTGTGCGGCCTGTTGACGGTTTGGGGACAGAAACTGAGGTTCACGTTTGAGGCGGTCAATCAACAAATTATAAACTGTTTCGGGGTCGATTTATACAGTGTCGGGGCTAGTTGCGAAGGACCTGGAGCAGGAAATTTACGTCGTGTGTCATTTCTGGCACGGAGTCCCGGAGCTTTGCGATCTGGCGGCAGGCATGAAGCACGGTGGTGTGGTCGCGACCGCCAAAGTTGCTGCCGATTTCCGGAAGGGAAAGCTGCGTAAGTTCCTTCGCCAGCGCCATCGCGACCTGGCGCGGTCGGGCAATCGCGCGCGACCGCTTTTTCGAATGCATGTCGGAAATGCGGATCTTGTAGTAATCAGCAACGGTCTTTTGGATGTTCTCGATGGAGATCTGCCGGTTCTGAACCGCAAGCAGATCGCGCAGAGCATCTTTGGCGACCGTCAGCGAAATCTCCTGGCCGTGGAAACTCGAGTAGGCCGTGACGCGCTTCAGCGCGCCTTCAAGCTCGCGAACGTTGGAACGAATGTGCTTAGCGATGAAGAACGCGACTTGCTCGTCGAGCTTCATTCCTGTCTGCGCCGCCTTGGAAAGAAGAATCGCCACCCGCATTTCGAGTTCGGGCGGTTCGAGCGCCACGGTCAGGCCCCACCCGAATCGGGAGATGAGCCGTTCTTCGATGCCTTCAATTTCCTTGGGATAGGTATCGCAGGTAATCACAACCTGCTTGTGCGCCTCGATAAGCGTATTGAAGAGGTAGAAAAACTCTTCCTGGGTGCGACTCTTGTTGCTGAAAAACTGAATGTCGTCGATGAGCAAAAGGTCGAGAGAGCGGTAATAGCGCTTGAAGTCGTCGAACGCCTTGTGCTGATACGCGCGAACGACGTCCGACACGTACGTCTCGGCATGGATGTAGCGAATGCGCGCGTTAGGATTGTTTTCGAGAATGTGATTGCCGATGGCTTGGATTAGATGCGTCTTGCCGAGACCGACGCCGCCGTAAACGAACAACGGGTTGTACGATGTCGGATGCTCGGCAACCTGAAGCCCGCCTGCGCGGGCGAGTTGGTTGGCTTTGCCGGACACAAAACTCTCGAACGTAAACCCGAGATTCAGGCTTGCCTGCTCGCCGCGACGAGCCGCCACGGGCCTGAGCTCCGGAGCGCTCGCGACAGTCGCAGCAGGCGCTGGCGCCGGACGGTCCGCCGCGTCGGCGACGACAAAAGCGAGCCGCAGCGGACGGCCCACTGCGACCGCCGCAAGTTCCTCGATGCGCCCGGCGAAGCGCTCCTTGACCCATTGCAAGACAAAGCGGTTGGGGGCGATCAGACGCAACCCGTCTCCAGCCAATTCGAGCCGAAGCGGGCGAATCCAGGTGTTGAACTGCTGTTGCGTCAACTCTCGCTGAAACGACTCGAGGCAACTTTGCCAGAATGCGGGGGTCGACATGGATACCTGCTAGGGGCCAAGCTGGAAAAAAAGAGCGGGCGCCGTCTGGAGCCCGTCGAGATCATTGTACTCCGCTCGAACTCGAGTTATCCACAGCGCGCTAACGACGATGATCCTTGACAGAGCGGTACGCAAAGCGCTCTAATGTAAGGCTTTTTCCATCGAAGGCGGCACCATGAAACGTACCTACCAACCCTCCGTCGTTCGCCGCAAGCGGACACACGGTTTTCGTGCCCGCATGAAGAGTATTGGCGGCCGCAAGGTCCTGCGCGCCCGTCGGGCGAAGGGCCGCGTGCGGCTTGCCGTCTGAACGCGGCATCCGGCGCAGCCAACACCTCTCTGACCGCGACCCTGGCGATAGGCTCGAACCAACGCCACCGACTTCGGGGCGCGGCGGCATTTGCCGGTTTGTTCCAGGCAGGTCGGCGGCTCAACGGGGCGCATCTCCAGTTGCTCGCGTCGCCCGCGGAACGCTCGACCGGTCGCGTCGGATTCGTCATCGGCAAGAAGCAGCTCGCTAGTGCAGTCGAGCGCAATTATGTTCGGCGGCTTCTTCGCGAAGCCGTGCGCCAGCGCCGGCCCGCCTTGGACGCGTTCGATATCGTGTTTCGGTTGCGAATCCCATGTTCCCCGGCGACGCTGCCCGGACTGTTGCGCGAAGCGTCCGAGCTGCTTGGTACGCTGACGGATGCACCCCATTGATGAAAGCGTTTCTGCTTCTCATGCTGCGGGGCTACCAATACGCTATCCGTCCGCTTATGGGAGCGAACTGCCGTTTTTTTCCGAGCTGCTCCGACTATGCACGCGAGGCCGTTGAGCGGCATGGCGCGGCGAAGGGTGCGTGGCTGGCCGCGCGCCGCGTCGCGCGGTGTCATCCGTATCATCCGGGCGGGTACGACCCGGTCCCTTGAGCTAGGCTCGAGAACACCTCATTTCTGACTGGCTCATGGATACCCAACGTCTGATCCTGTTCGTCATTTTTTCCTTTTCGGCGCTGTTCCTCTGGGAGCGGTGGCAGTCCGAGCATCGGCCGCCGGTCGCGCCGCCGGCGGTGCAGCAGGCGGTACCCGCGACAGGTTTGGATGCGCCCGTTCCCGCAGGCCCCACGTCGCCGCCGCCGCCCGGCGCGGTGCCGGGAGTTGCCACCGCCGCAAGCCCGCCAAGCGAGA
The DNA here is from genome assembly GCA_017880805.1 of Burkholderiales bacterium. Taxonomy (GTDB): domain Bacteria; phylum Pseudomonadota; class Gammaproteobacteria; order Burkholderiales; family Casimicrobiaceae; genus PALSA-1003. The sequence continues at coordinate 4,735 of JADGRP010000018.1, read as the reverse complement.
AAATTGTCGTCAAGACCGATCTGTACGCCGCTGCGGTCGATACCCTCGGCGCGGTTCTGACCGAGGTCGCCCTGGCGGCGCACCGTGATACGCACGACGAGAACAAGCCTTACGTATTGCTGCAACAAAACGCAGAGCGGACCTTTGTCGCGCAGACAGGACTGCTGGGCGACGGATTTCCGAACCATCGAACACTCTGGCAAGCGCTGCCTGGGCCGCGCGAGTTGGCTCCCGGTGTGAACGAGCTCGTGCTCACGCTGCAGGCAACAGCCGCCAACGGCGACAAGGTCGAACAGAAGCTCACCTTTCATCGCGGCAGCTATGTCATCTACGTTGCGTACGACGTAACCAACGCCGGCGCTGCGCCAATCACGCCCTACGCCTATTTTCAATTCACGCGCGACACCAAGACGCCAGTGGTGCAGAGCTCGATGGCGCCTGCCGCGTATACCGGTGCGGTGCTCTATAACGAAACCGACAAGTTCAAGAAAATCGATTTCGCCGAGCTCGACAAGCTCGCCGCCGACCCGAACCGCAAACTCCCGTATACCAAGAGCAACGACAACGGCTGGGTCGGCATGGTCGAACATTATTTCGTCGCCGCGTGGTTGCCTTCCGAGGAGCTGAAAACGCCGCGCGAGTTCTACGCCAAGAAGCTCGACAACGGGTTGTACGCTGACGGCGTCATTGTGCAGGCCGCACCTATCGCGCCCGGCGCAACCGGCGAAATCAAGGTGCCGCTATACGTCGGCCCGCAGGAACAGGACACGCTGAAGAGCCTCGCGAAGGGGCTCGACCTCGTCGTCGACTACGGCATCTTCACCGTCATTTCTGCGCCTTTGTTCTGGTTGTTGAAATGGCTGGACGGTCTGGTGCACAACTGGGGTTGGGCCATCGTTCTGCTGACGATCATCATCAAGAGCGTGTTCTATCCGCTCAATCACGCCAGCGCGCGTTCGATGGCGAAGATGAAAGTGATCGCGCCCAAGCTCAAGGCCTTGCAGGCGCAATACGCGAGCGACAAGCAGCAGCTGCAGATCAAGATGATGGAAATGTACAAGACCGAGAAGATCAACCCGCTCGGCGGCTGCCTTCCCATCGTGGTCCAGATTCCGGTGTTCATCGCGCTGTACTGGGTGCTGCTTTCCGCGGTAGAGCTGCGCCACGCGCCGTGGATCGCGTGGATTCACGACCTTTCCGCGCCCGATCCATATTTCGTGTTGCCGGTTGTCTACGCGATTACCGCGTATCTGCAGGTGAAGTTGTCGCCGACGCCTATTCAGGACCCGGTGCAGGCCAAGGTGATGCAGATCATGCCGATCGCGTTCTCGGTGATGTTCATTTTTTTCCCGTCGGGTCTGGTGCTCTACTGGTTGATCAATAACTCGCTGCAGATTTTCCAGCAATGGCATATGAACCGCGTGCTCGAACGCGAGACTGCTGCCGTGGCCGCCAAGAGACGGTAATGAGGACGATGATGAGGAAGGTAGCGGGCCCCGTGGTGAGGGCGCGACCGAGATCGCGGATGCTGTGAGCGCAGCCATCGGCCGCCTCACGCCGCCTCAGGCCACTTCGGGCATGAGCGCTTCGCATGTCCAAACCCGCTGACGCCGACGTCATCGCCGCGATCGCGACGCCGCCCGGACGCGGCGGCATCGGCATCGTTCGGGTGTCGGGGCCAGATCTCACCCGTATCGTCGACGGGATTGTCGGCCGCCCGCTGGCGCCTCGCGTGGCGACGAGCGCGCCGTTCCTGGGCGCGCGTGGCGATACGCTCGATCATGGCATCGCGTTGTTCTTCCCCTCGCCAGCGTCGTACACCGGAGAAAACGTTCTCGAGCTGCAAGGACACGGCGGCCCGGCCGTTCTGGCGCTGGTGATGAAGCGCTGCCTGGACCTCGGCGCGCGCCTTGCCGAGCCGGGCGAGTTCACCAAGCGTGCATATCTCAATGACAAGATCGACCTCGCCCAGGCGGAAGCGGTGGTGGATCTCATCAGCGCCACGACGGCGGCTGGCGTCCGCGCAGCAACGCGCAGCCTGGTAGGCGAATTTTCGCGCGAGATTCATGCGCTCCTCGACCGGTTGGTGGATCTCCGGGTATTTATCGAAGCAACGCTCGATTTTCCGGAGGAGGATGTCGACTTCATCCACGCTGCGGACGTCGCCGCGAAAATCCAGCACTTGCAGCAAACACTCGATGGCCTGCTTGCACGCTCCCGCCAGGGACGGCTGCTGCTCGAGGGCCTCGAAGTCGTCCTGATCGGACAGCCCAACGTCGGCAAGTCGAGCCTGCTCAATCAGCTTGTCGGCGAGGATCGTGCGATCGTGACGCCCGTCCCCGGCACGACACGCGATGCGATTCGAAGCAGCGTTGAGGTCGATGGCATTCCCTTGCACGCCATCGACACCGCGGGTCTGCGCGAGACGAGCGACGCCGTCGAGCAAGTCGGCATCGCGCGTGCGTGGGCGGAAATCGAGCGCGCCGATCTGGCGCTGATCATTACCGACGCGCGCGAGCCGCAGCATGCGGGAGATACGGCGATCGTCGCCCGGCTTCGTCCGTCACTGCCGCGGTTGGTCGTGCGCAACAAGATCGACCTCGCGGGAATGAAAGCCCACCGCAGCACGATCGACGGCGTCGCCGAGATCTGGTTGTCTGCGAAGACCGGAACCGGCGTCGATCTCCTTCGCCGAGCGATTCTGGAAGTTGCCGGTGCGGAAGAAAACAGCCACGACGCCTTTCTGGGACGCGAGCGCCATGTGCGAGCGCTCGACGCGGCTCGCGTACATCTTGCCCTCGCGGCGACGCACCTCTCCCCTGCGTCGGCTCCCGCGCTCGAGCTCTGTGCCGAAGAGTTGCGCCAGGCGCATGACGCGCTCGGCGCGATCACCGGGGCGCACACCGCGGACGACCTGCTAGGTGCGATCTTCAGTCGTTTCTGCATCGGAAAATAATCACTCGACAGCGGTTGCGGTAGACTCCCCTGCACTCGTCGAATCCCGGGACGGACCGCGTCGATGAAAGACACGCCCGATCCCGGAACAGGGAGAACAGCGTTGTCGATTTATACGCTGAAGCCGAAATTCCAAGGGCTGTTGCGTCCACTGACAGCTGCGTTGGCGCGAATCGGCGTGACGGCCAATCAAGTGACGCTTGCCGCTGCCATCGTGTCCGTGGCCCTCGGTGTGTTCATCGCGTGGCGAGCACCGGAACGCTGGCTCTTTCTGCTCCTGCCCTTGTGGATGTTCCTGCGCATGGCGCTGAATGCGATCGACGGCATGCTTGCGCGCGAGTTCGGTCAGAAAAGCCGCCTCGGCGCATATCTCAATGAGCTGACGGACGTTGTGTCCGACGCGGCTTTATATCTGCCATTCGCATTCCTGCCGCCCTTTTCGCCGCTGTGGACCGGGATCGTGATCGTGCTGGCCGTGATGTCAGAATTCGCCGGCGTTCTGGGACCGGCGGTGGGCGCGTCGCGCCGCTACGACGGGCCGATGGGCAAGAGTGATCGCGCATTTGTGTTCGGCGCGCTCGGGCTGTGGGCCGGTCTCGGCTACGTGCTGCCGGAGTGGCTCGCCTGGTTGATGCCGCTGCTTGCATTGCTGATCGGAGTCACCATCGTCAATCGTGTTCGCCGCGGATTGAAGGAAGGACAGTGACATGCGCCGCGCGCCGACATGTATCGGCCTGAATCGACGACGCGAAACGATGATTGCGACGGCGGCGACGAAACCGTGATTTTGGACACGCTTGCCGCTCGTGCCTTGTGTGGCTTCACCAGGGCGCTCACCGGCGCGCGGATCCTCTGGCTCGGCTGCGCGCCGGACGCGACGCAGCGGGTCTATTTCGGCAACCACGGGAGCCACGGCGACTTTGCGCTGATATGGTCGTGCCTGCCGCCTGATCTGCGCAACCGAACACGTCCGGTTGCCGGCTCCGACTACTGGTGCAGCGGTGCGCTTCGGAAGTACGTCGCCCTTCACCTGATCAACGCGGTGTTGATCGATCGCAACCCCGCGACGCGCACCCTGGACCCGATTCGCCAGATGGCCGACGCGATCGGGAACGGCGATTCGCTGATCGTATTCCCGGAAGGAACGCGCAACACGACCGAGGCGACGCTGCTGCCGTTCAAGAGCGGGATCTATCATCTGGCGCACGCCTGCCCGGACGTCGAGTTCGTTCCGGTCTGGATCGAGAATTCACGCCGGGTCATGCCGAAGGGGCAGCTACTGCCGGTGCCCTTGCTCTGCACCTTGTCGGTCGGCGCGCCGATCAAGCTCGATGCAGACGAGGGAAAGGATGCGTTCGTCGAACGCGCGCGCGGCGCGCTGCTCGCGCTGATGCCGCCCGAATCATGACCATGCAACAACAGACGATGGCGCTCTTCGCCGGCATCGGCGGGATCCTCGTCATCGCGTCGCTGATCGGGTACGCCCTTAAGACGTTCGTGGCGAAGCGCCAGCCGCATGCCGTGATCGACAATCTCAACGCGCGTATCAAGGCGTGGTGGGTAATGGTGCTGGTCATCAGCGGCGCCTTCCTGTTCGGGAAGGACGGCGTGATCGTGCTGTTCCTGTTCATATCCTTCGTCGCCCTGCGCGAATTCATGACCCTGACTTACACCCGCAGCGGCGACCACAACGCGCTCGCGGCGAGTTTTTTCATCGTCTTGCCGGCGCAGTATTTTTTCGTCTACATCGAGTGGTACGGTCTGTATTCGATTTTCATTC
>JADGRP010000164.1 GCA_017880805.1 Burkholderiales bacterium | reverse complement strand
TTGGCAAGGTCTACGCTGGCCGTAACGGCATCATCGGTGCGCTGACCGAGGACCTGATCGACACCAGCCGCGAATCATCGCGCGCGATCGCTGCGCTGATGCACACCCCTGCGGGCGCCTTCGGCTCATGCCGCTATCAGCTTGCGAGCATCGACAAGAATCGCGCGCAATACGAACGGCTGCTCGAGGTCTTCCGCGCTCACGACATCGGCTACTTTTTCTACAACGGCGGCAACGATTCCGCCGACACCTGCCTCAAGGTGTCGCAAATCTCGGCACGGCTCGGCTACCCGATCGTGGCGGTGCATGTGCCAAAGACCGTCGACAACGATCTACCCATCACCGATTGTTGCCCGGGCTTCGGTTCGGTCGCCAAGTACGTCGCGGTCTCGATGCGCGAAGCCGCGTTCGACGTCGCGTCGATGGCCAAGACCTCGACCCGTATTTTCGTGCTCGAGGTGATGGGAAGGCACGCGGGGTGGATCACGGCCGCGGTCGGCCTCGCCGACGACGAGATGACGCCGATCCCGCTGGTGTTGCTGTTCCCGGAGATCGCCTTCGACGAGGCGCGATTTCTCGCGCTCGCGGACGCCAAGGTGAAGAAATTCGGCTACTGCTGCATCGGCGTATCCGAAGGATTGAAGAACGCAGCAGGGGCCTTGATGGCGGAGGCAGGATCTAAAGATGCATTCGGTCATGCGCAGCTTGGCGGCGTGGGGCCCATGATCGCGACGCTGGTCAAGGATCGCCTCGGACACAAGTATCACTGGGCGGTTGCCGATTATCTGCAACGCGCTGCGCGCCATCTGGCGTCGAAAACCGACGTCGAACACGCCTACGCGGTAGGCAAGGCCGCCGTCGAGCTGGCGCTCGCGGGCAATAACGCGGTGATGCCGGCGATCATTCGTACCTCCGACAAGCCGTATCGCTGGAAGATCGGCGTCGCGCCGCTGGACAAGGTTGCCAACGTCGAGAAGATGCTGCCGCGCGATTACATCACCGCCGACGGTTTCGGCATCACCGCCAAGGCGCGCACATACCTTGCGCCCCTTATCCGGGGCGAAGATTTTCCGCCGTTCAAGGACGGACTTCCGCAATACGTGCGACTGAAGAATGCCGCCGTTCCCAGGAAACTCGCCGCTGATTTCAAGATCTGATTCGCTTTCGGACCTCACGATGCCCAAGCTCATCGACTATTACTTCACGCCCGTATCTCCCTACACCTACCTCGGGCATGAGCGCTTGGTCCAGATCGCCGTCAGGCATGGCGCGACGATCGCAGTCAAGCCGGTCGACTACGGGCGCATTTTTCCGCTGTCGGGTGGCTTGCCGCTTAAACAGCGGGCGCCGCAGCGCCAGGCCTACCGGCTGCTCGAACTCGAGCGCTGGTCGAAGCACCTCGGCATGGCGCTCAACGTGCAGCCGAAACACTTTCCCGTTCCCCCCGATGCCGCGGCGAAGTGGATCATCGCGGCGCAAGCACGCGGCGAGGCCGACGCGTTGCGTCTTGCCGGGGCCTTGTTGCGCGCCGTCTGGGCCGAGCAGCGCGATGTATCCGACGAGTTGACGCTTGCTTTCATTGCCACCGAGCAAGGCCTCGATCCTGCGTTGCTTGCCGAGGGTGCGGCTTCCCCTGACGCCGCGTCGCGCTACCTCGTGTTGACGGAGGAGGCGATCGACCGCCAAATCTTCGGCGCGCCGACCTACGTTTATCGCGACGAGCTGTTCTGGGGACAAGATCGGCTCGACTTTTTGGACCGCGCACTGGCAAAATAGCGTGTTTTCGGGCTCGGTCGCCATTTTCTTAAGGTCAGACCTGCGGCAGCCAGCGATCGGCCAGACTCGTGGTCCACACGGGCGCGAGCGCGCACGACAAAAAATGACCGGCGCTTAAAAGTGATCCGGTCGAGCCGATTCGTTGTCTTGCCACTTTGAGGGGATGTTCATGTCAACCGCACTTATCTTCGCGCTCGTATGCGCGGTCGCCGCGCTCGTCTATGGTGGCTGGTCCATCAACTGGATCATGGCCAAGCCGACAGGCAACGAGCGCATGCGTGAGATTGCCGCGGCGATTCAGACCGGCGCGCAGGCGTATCTCAACCGTCAGTACACGACCATAGGCATCGTCGGTATCGTGCTGCTGGTCATCATCGCGTGGGCGCTCGGTGCGCGTACCGCGGCCGGATTCGCGGTTGGCGCGGTATTGTCGGGGCTCGCTGGTTTCATCGGCATGAACGTGTCGGTGCGCGCGAACGTGCGCACCGCGGAAGCCGCGCGCACGGGGCTCAACGAAGCGCTCGCAGTGGCATTTCGAGGCGGGGCGATCACCGGGCTGCTGGTCGTCGGTCTGGGGCTGCTCGGCGTCGCGGGCTTCTATGTGTTCCTGGTGCAATCGGCGGCGTACGCGCCGAACATGATGCGCGAAGGCCTGCACGCGACCATCGAGCCGCTGGTGGGGCTCGCGTTCGGCGGATCGCTGATTTCGATCTTCGCGCGGCTGGGCGGTGGAATATTCACCAAAGGCGCGGACGTCGGCGCCGATCTCGTCGGCAAGGTGGAAGCCGGCATTCCCGAAGACGACCCGCGCAATCCCGCGGTCATCGCCGACAACGTGGGCGACAACGTCGGCGATTGTGCCGGCATGGCGGCGGACCTGTTCGAAACCTACGCGGTGACGATCGTCGCCACGATGCTGCTCGGCGCGTTGCTGCTGCCGGGCAACGCCGAAGCCGCAGTCACCTATCCGTTGGCACTCGGAGGTTTTTCCATACTCGCCTCGATCGTGGGTTGCTTTTTCGTCAAGGCGCGGCCCGGCGGCAAGATCATGAACGCGCTTTATCGCGGGCTGATGGTCGCCGGTGGCATTTCCGCGGTCGGTTTCTGGTTCATTACCGACAGGATGATGGGCGGCGTTGCGGCGAACCATCCTGAGTTGACCACGATGCACCTCTGGGGCGCGGGCCTGATCGGGCTGGCGCTGACCGCGGCGATGGTGGTGATCACCGAGTACTACACCGCCACCGAGTTCAAGCCGGTGCGTCACGTCGCTGAAGCATCGACCACCGGGCACGCGACCAACATCATCGCCGGCCTCGGCGTGTCGATGAAGTCGACGGCGTGGCCTGTGATTTCCGTGTGCGTCGCGATCCTCGCGTCGTACTGGCTGGCCGGGCTCTACGGTATCGCGGTCGCGGCCACGGCGATGCTTTCCATGACCGGAATCATCGTTGCGCTGGACGCGTATGGGCCCATCACCGACAACGCGGGCGGTATTGCGGAGATGGCAGACCTTCCCGAGTCGGTGCGCGCCATCACCGATCCGCTCGACGCGGTAGGCAACACCACCAAGGCGGTGACCAAGGGTTACGCCATCGGTTCCGCGGGACTGGCGGCGCTGGTGCTCTTCGCGGATTACACCCACGCGCTCGAGGGCGCGCACATCAACGTCACGTTCGACTTGTCCGACCACATGGTGATCGTCGGCTTGTTCCTCGGTGGATTGATTCCATATCTCTTCGGCGCCATGGCGATGGAAGCCGTCGGTCGCGCCGCCGGCGCGGTGGTGGTCGAAGTGCGGCGTCAGTTCAAGGAAATTCCGGGCATCATGGCCGGCACCGCCAAGCCCGAATACGGTGTCGCCGTGGACATGCTGACCAAGGCGGCGATCCGCGAGATGTTGATCCCGTCGCTGCTGCCGGTGCTGGTTCCCGTCATCGTCGGCCTCGTACTCGGACCGCAAGCGCTTGGCGGCTTGTTGATGGGCACGATCATTACCGGACTGTTCGTGGCAATCTCCATGACCACGGGCGGCGGCGCCTGGGACAACGCCAAGAAGTACATCGAGGACGGACATTACGGCGGAAAAGGCTCGGACGCGCACAAAGCCGCGGTGACGGGAGATACGGTTGGCGATCCGTACAAGGACACCGCGGGGCCGGCAGTGAACCCGCTGATCAAGATCATCAACATCGTCGCGCTGATGATTGTGCCGCTGCTTGCGGCGTATAGTCTCGATCGCAAGCCGGTGGCGGTGCCGACTCCGCCGGTCGCGTCGACCGTGATTGCGCCGGCAGCGTCGGCGCCCGCTGCCGCAAGCGCGCCTGTCGCCGCGCCAGCTGCAATCGCCGCATCCGCCGCGCCGGTCGGCAACAACACGAGCGCGCCAGGGTACAGCTCGGCGCCCGTTCCATCCAGCGGCGGTCCTACCTCCGGCGTTAGCAAAAAATAACGCGCTCGCGCGCGACTGCCGTCCGCTGCAACGTGCCGAAACTTGCCGGGGCTTTCGCCCCGGCATGAGGGCATCTTTTGGGGTACGATGCCCAAGGCACTCATGAAACAGCAGCAAACGGGCAACGTAACTGGCTATTTGCGCAGTGCCGCTATCGGCGATCCGATCGCCGACAAACAGTTGTTCGAGTTGATCCACGCCGATTTCAAACGGATGGCGCACGGCCGCCACTGCTTGCGGTCCCACGCGATTCGCGACTTACTCGATCATTTCTTCCACGTTCGTTTGTCGCTCATATTGCGGGATGCGCGGTGATGGCGAAGATCGCACCCGCGTTGGCGAAACTGAGTTACCCGAAACTGCATCGGCCGATTCAGCGCACGCGCCTCTTTGCCCTGCTGCAGGAGCGCAGTCACCATCCACTGCTCTGGATCACTGGCCCGCCGGGAGCCGGCAAGACCACATTGGTGGCCACGTTCCTGCAAGCGCGCAAGCTTCGGGCGATCTGGTACCAAGTTGACGCCGGCGATGCGGACCTCGCGACATTTTTCTATTACCTCGGCCAAGCCGCAGGGATGGCGCCGCCGACAAAGGGCACGCAACTGCCGCTCCTGATGCCGGAACACCTGAACGACCTGCCACGTTTCACACGGCGCTTTTTTCGCGAGCTGTACAGCCGCTTGCCGACACCGTCGGCGCTGGTTCTGGACAACTACCAGGACGTAGCAGCCGGGTCGGCGTTTCACGGTGTCATTGAAACGGCGCTGCAGGAACTGCCAGCTGGAAGCAATCTGATTGTCGTCAGCCGCGCGGAGCCGCCGCCGAATTTCGCACGCGCGCTCGCCAACAACAACGTCGGCCATGTGGGATGGGACGAGCTCCGCCTTACGTTGGAGGAAACCGCGGCAATAAGCGTCGGTAAAACCCGACTCGATGAGGCCGCGCTGCACTCGCTGCACGACCAATCCAATGGATGGGCGGCCGGACTCGTCCTGATGCTGGAGCGGCTCAAACGAACGGGCGCCGTGAATCATATCTCCCTATCGGAGACGATGGACACGGTATTCGACTATTTCGCGGGCCAGATCTTCGATCAGAGTCCCGTAAACACGCGCGATTTCCTCATGCGGACCGCGTGCTTGCCGAGCGTCACGGTGAACGCGGCGGTGCAAATCAGCGGCAATCCCGACGCGGCCAAAATTCTCGACGCTTTGTACCGTCGGCACCTTTTCATAGAGCGACGCGTCGGCGAGGAGGTGACCTATAACTATCACGACCTGTTCCGGCAGTTTCTGCGTAGCCGTGCTGCGCAGATACTGGGCAGCAAGGAATTCACAAAGGTTTTGAGCGCCGCAGGACACGTGCTCGAGGCCGAGGCCGACGTCGAGAATGCGTTTGCGTTATATCGTGAAGCGTACGACTGGTCCGCAGTGACAGACCTTGTTCTCAAGAACTCGGAGCGACTGCAGAGCCAGGGTCGAACCCAGCTCATCAGCACATGGATTGCCGCGTTGCCGCCTGAGCTGACTGCAGCCTCGCCCTCGCTGCAACTCTGCGCCGGCGTCGCGCTGCTGGAAATCGATCATCCGCAGGCTGCGTTGTGGCTCGAGCCCGCCTACGATGGGTTCGCTGCCTTGGGTGATTTGGAAGGGCAATTGTCGTGCGCGGCAGCGATCGTGGAAAGCCACTACAACGAAATGGCGGACTACCGCGTGCTCGATCGATGGGTACCGATCCTCGAGCGCGCGCTGGCCGACTCCCCGCGCTTTGCGACGCCGTTGGCGGAGGTCCGGGTATCCGCGGCCGCGCTGATTGCATTGACGCTTCGGCGACCCGAAAGCCCGACGCTCCCCGGGATCGCGGCGCGCCTGCGCGAACTGCTCGAGGCTGATATGGAGGTCACCGCGCGCATTTCGGCTGGCGGCCTGTTGCTTACCCACTACATGGTCGCGGGAGATCGCGCGAATGCTGCGGCGCTGGTAAAGCGGCTCGATCCATTGACGAGTGATCCGCATCTCGCGCCCCGCCGCCGCATCCTCTGGATGATCAGCCATGCGGCGTGGATCAACGGTGAAGCGCGTTACGCTGAAGCGATGGCCACACTGGCGGAGGCCGAGGCATTGTCCGAACAGAATGGATTCGACGGTACGCTGAGTCACATGGTGCTGTTGCTTACCCGTTTTCGCACGGCCTTTCAGCAACGCGATCTGGCCGCGGCGAAAGGATATCTCACTCGCGCAGCCGGGTGCGTCAAACATCCCAGCCGGCTGACCTCGTTTTATCTGAGTTACTACAAGTCCATTCTGGCCTTGCTCCAGGCCAGGCCGGACGACGCCATCGAGGACGGGCGAGCCACAGTGGAACATGCCGAGGCCGCGGGGGTCCCGGCGTTGCAGCGGCC
>JADGRP010000017.1 GCA_017880805.1 Burkholderiales bacterium | reverse complement strand
GGTCTCGCCTTGGCAGAATGGCTTTGCCGAACGGCTGATCGTATCGATCCGGCGTGAGTGTGTGGACCACAGCATTGTCTTGGGCGAGATGCATTTGCGTCGGGTCCTGAAATCTTACGCCGACTATTACAATTGCGTCAGAACGCATCGATCCCTAAACAAGGATGCGCCAGTCACTCGCCCGGTTCAGCGAACCGGTGTGATCAGTTCACGCGCCATCCTTGGCGGACTTCACCACCGCTACGCCCGCGTTTAAGTTGTCGGTACACACACCGGCATCCGCCAGCCCACAGCCAAAGCGCACACGGCCCGTTCTTGGATTTCGATCGCTTCTTAGCCGCCATGATGAACCCGTTAGGGGGTCAGGCTACATGTGTAAGCCTGTCCCTAACGCTTCCCTGTGGATGATACTACAAAGGCGGGCGTAGACGAAAGCGCAACGTTCAAGCGGGTTCATAAACTTCACGATCTAAGAAATGTCTTGGCGCATTGGCCCTTTGCCGAAGAGGCCGACCAGAGCGGAATCTCTTGCGATTTCATAAACGAACGCGGCGATTCCGATTTTCACAAACCGGGAACGCACGCGAAAGACAACATGATCACATACTCAGAATTGGATCGTTACGATACCGAGGCTAGCGAGGTTTATGAAAAGTTGGAAGAATTGGCGGAATCGGCAATTCCAATCAGAGCGTGGAACAGACGTCGCGTGCGACACTGGATACTTACGTTTTGGACGCCCCAAAGCGGATACGACTGCTTCTCTTTCGTTCCATTTTTCGCCAGTAAGATACTCCTGCGCTTGAGGCGGCGGGATTTTGTCGGACGATCCTCGCTCAGACAGAAGTGTCGAGGCGATAAAGTTTTACCGCCACAGTTTTTCCGCGCACCACGACCTCGCCGACGGGGGCTAGTCCATATGCCCCGTTCAATAGCTCTTTCGTCGCTCCGGAAATAAGCACGCGGCTGCCGTATTGCTTGTTCAATTGCTCAATACGCGCCGCGAGATTCACCGCGTCGCCGTAGACCGCATAATGGACCCGCTTGCCGGAGCCGACATTGCCGGTGATAACCATGCCGGTGTGGATCCCGATCCGGGTCACGAGTTCGACGCCGGCGAATTTGCGTCCCTGCAATACGCGCTGAATCTCGGCGGCCGTGCGCACCGCCTTCTGCGCATGCTGCGGGTCAGCGATTGGTATATTGAACGTCACCAGCATCGCATCGCCCAGAAACTGGTTCACAATGCCGCCGTTGCGTTCGATTGGCTCCAGAAGGGTCGGAAAATATTCGTTCAGCATCTCGACCAGCCGTCCCGGCTGGATGCGCTCGGCTATGCCCGTGAACCCCTCGATGTCGGAATAGAAGATGGTCGCCAGGGTCTGGGTGGGCTGTAGCGAGCCCTGTCCCGCGACGATCGCTTCGGCTACACCCCGCGGCACATACTTGCCGAAGATCTCCCGCAACGTTCCGTAGGCGTCTTCGAGTTCCCGCGTGCGCTCCTTGACTTTGACCTCAAGCGCGTCGGCATGCGAGCGGATTTCCTGATAGAGCCGGGCGTTTTCGAGCGAGATCGCGGCCTGCGAGGCGAGCAGTTGCAAGGTATGGATGCGATCGGCGGTGAAGGCGCCGCGCGTCAGGCTGTTCTCTGCATAGAGCAGCCCGACGAGTTCGCCGCGGTCGAGCAGCGGCATGCACAGTGCCGAGAGCGGACGCTGTTCGGCGATGAACGGATCCTCGCCGTAGGTCTCGTCGCGAACGGCATCATCAAGCACGACACTTTCGCGCGTGCGGGCGACGTAATTGACCAGACGCTCGGGTCCCCTCCCCGAACCAGCGAAGGGCATGGGGTGCGAGGTATCGGCGTGCCCGCTTGCGCTCGCCTCGCCCTGGATCACGAGTTGGTTGCCTTGCGTTAGCAACAACAGCCCGCGCGTCGCTCCGGCGTTCATCACGGACGCCTCGATGACTTCGGCAGCGACGTCTTTAACGAAGGTCTTGCCGGAAATCGCGTTGGCCGCGCGCGTGATGGCCGCTACATCGACCAGTCCCTTGCTCTCGCTCGAATACATCGCGGTCATCGAACCCGTGGTCGAGCCGCCTTTGACCCGTTCGGGGCGTATGATCTCGCCGTGACGGCGCTCGAGGTGATCGACCCACGCGAGCGACCCCCAGTGGGAATAGGCGCCGCGCGCCTCTACCAAATGGGCGCGCCCGGATGTAGTGCGCCCGCGCGCCAGTTCAAACTCGCCGGCGAGTTCATGGGCCAGTGCTTCATCCGGCAAAGCCCCGTGGCGACTTGCGAGCTCAATCGCCTCCTGATAGGCGCGCTCGGCTTCCAACTCGCGGCCGCCGAGCCGCGCCAGCTCCGCGTTTACCAGAACCCATTTATGCCGATAGTTCTCGGGAGCATGGCGCGACCAGGTGCGCAGGCGCCGCTGATTGCGGCGGATTGTTCGCATGGCTGCCAGGCGTGCGGCACCTGCCATTTTCGGGAGCAGCCCGATCAGTGCCAGCGATTGGTACGGCAGGTAATAGGCGGAGAATGCCATGCCCATCACGACGTTGAAGTTCACGTCTATGACGCGGGCGCTAGTGATGCAGCCTTCGAGGTCGCGCGCCATGAATTGTTTCAGGATTCGGTACTCGTAATAGTAGGCGAGCGCCATGCGATCGCGTTCGGCCCAATAGACGACTTCGGACGCTTCATCGAAAGAGCCCTCCTCTTTCGCCGCAGCGGCGCAGCCCCTCAGCTCGCGCACCGCTTGCCTCGCCATCCGGAACACACGCTGTGTCTTCTCGTGCTTGTGCTCCAATACGGCAGCGTAGCCCTCGTCCAGCAAGTCAGCCACTTTGTCGAGCGGCGTACCGCTCATGAATGCATAGGAGGCAAATGCATAACGATTGTAGCCATGGAACTCGAGATCGCCGGCTTCCAGCGAGGCGCTCGCACCCTCTTTGAAATGTGGCAGAGTGTCGGTCAGCCGGCCGTTCCAATGCAGTATGAAACCGCCCAGAACCATCTGTATGCGTCCGCGAATATCCTGGGCGTCAAAGCTCTCGATCGCTTTCAACGCCAGCTGACCGTATGCCAGTCCGCGTGGCATGTCGTTCAAGAGGCCGCAGTGAACCAAACCATACATGACATAGCCATAGGCCGAATGGGTGGCGTTGCCGTAGCGCGACGACAGCCGGACCATGCGCAGCGCGAGCAGCGGAAGCAGGTTCTGGTCCTCAAAATAGGCCGGCGCCGTGGCCAGCATCAAAATTCGCATCGCCGCCAGCTTTTGTGGGTTGGTCATGCGGGGCAGCGCAAGCATGTCGTCGGGCTGTTTGCCCACCAGCGCCAGCTTGGTACGCACGAGCTCAGCCAGCACATGGACCTGGCTCGGTCGTCCGGGGATGTTTTCGCCGAGCAGGGCGAGCGCGCGGACCGCTGTCTCAAGCGCCTTGCGATATTGCAGGCGCGTGGTATGCGCCAGCACGAGCTGCTCCAGAACCTCTACCTTCTCGAGCGGAAGATCGGTCCGCGCGAGCAGCGCCTCCGCGAGGCGCTCGGCTTCCTCAAAATGTCCGCATAGATACATGGCCTCGATGCGGCCAACGCTGAGCTCGTGGCGTAGGCGAGGATCAAACCCGGCTTCGGCTAGTTCGAGGCCGACCGTGAAATGCGTCAGCGCCGCCTCATAGGCATTTGCACCTCTTGCCTTCTGACCGCCGCGCAGGTTGAGCTGCGCTAGCGCGGCGCGCTGATCGGACGAAGCGACCACCATCGTGGCGCGGTTGAGGTGAGCAACAATCTCGAATAGTCGCTCCTCACGCTGCTGGGGCGTCGACTGCTCCATGATCAGACGGCCGATATGATCGTGCAGCCGCGGCCGTTCGGCGATAGGCGTCATGGCGTAGGCGGCCTGCTGTAGCCGATCATGGGTGAACCTGTAGGAAATGCCGGCGCCGCCAGGCGTTTCCGACCAGGGTGCATATTTGTAGCCCTCGCCAATCGGGGCGACAATTTCCTGCGCTAGCGGTTCGACGAGCGCAGCCGCCGTCTCGCGTGGCGTCGCGCCGGATACAACGGCGAGCGTTTGCAGGTCAAAGTGACCGCCGATGCAGGCGGCGAGCTGTACCAAACGCTGTGACGCGGGCGAAAGTCGGCTAATGCGTTCGGTGACGAGTTCGACAACGTTGTCGGAAATCTGTTCCTGCTCGATGCGAGCGATGTCCCAAACCCAGCGCGCTGCCCCCGCGTCGAAGGCGAGCAATTTCTTTTCTTCCAGGGTGCGCAGAAATTGGCGTACGAAAAACGGATTACCTTGCGTCTTCGCGGTCACCAGCGCCGCAAGCGGTGCCGCCTCAGCGGGGGAGATCCGCAACGTATCAGCGATCAGCGGGCTAACGCTCTCATGTTCGAGCGCGGCGAGCGCAAGGTGTTTGCACGGCGCCTGCGCTCTAGCGAGCGCGGCGATCAAGGCTGGCAACGGGTGGCCGGCATGGACTTCATTGTCCCGGTAGGCACCAATCATCAACAAGCCGACGAGATCAGGATCCGACATCAAGACCTCGATCAGGGCGAGCGAAGCACCGTCTGCCCATTGCAGGTCGTCCAGAAAGATGACTAGCGGATGGCGCGGGCTGGCAAGCACGCGGAGCACCCGGCGGAACACGATATTGAAGCGGGTTTGCGCTTCCGCCGCGCCGAGCGTCGCAGCCTTCGGCATTTCTCCGACCAGCCTTTCGAGGCCCGGAATGACGTCGAGCATGATCTGGGCGCTGGGACCCATGGCCTCGAGCAGTGCTTTACGCCACATCTCAATGCGCTCGGCAGGCTCGCCGAGCAGCTTTCGCACCAGTTCCTCGAACGCTTGTCCAATTGCCCGATAGGGCGTGCTGCGGTTGAGCTGGTCGAACTTGCCTGAAATCAGGTGGCCGCGGCGTCCCGCCACCGGACGCATCACCTCACGGACCAGCGAGGACTTTCCAACCCCTGAGCGCCCCGCGATCAGCATCAGCTGCGCGCGGCCGAGCCCGACATCCTCCACCGACTTGACGAGCTCAGTGAGATCCGCGTCGCGGCCATATAGTCGCTCGGGCACGCGCAACCGGTCGGCTACGTCGCGGGAACCGAGCGAAAAATCCCCAAAATGCCGCCCGGTCTCGGCCATTTCGGCCATGGCAGCGAGATCGTGCGCAAGACCGGACCCGCTCTGGTACCTGTCCTCTGGATCTTTGGCCAGCAGCTTCATCACCAGATTCGACAGATGTTCGGGAATGTCAGGGTCGAGATTGCGCGGTGGCTGGGGAATGGCCGTGAGGTGGCGATGCACTAGTTCAGCATGGTCCTCGAGCTCGAACGGCAGTCGTTTGGTCAGCATCTCGTAAAATGTAACACCAAGCGCATAAAGATCGGCGCGTCCATCGATGCTGCGATTCATGCGACCGGTCTGTTCTGGCGCTATATATTGCAGCGTGCCCTCCAGATTTTCTGGTGCCTGACTCGAGGCCGTCTCGCGCGCCCGCGCCGCCGCAATCCCGAAATCGGTAAGTTGCGCGGAGAGTGTTTGCGGATCGATCAGAATGTTGGCCGGTTTTAAGTCCTTGTGGACGATGTCGCGTGCATGGATTCGACCGAGCGTCTCGGCAAGCTGACGCGCGATCATGAAAAATGAGCTGATCGGCAACGTGCGGCCCTCGAGATAGCGCGCCAGCGAGATACGGCCGCTGTCGGCAAAGACGAGGACATTATGGCGACCGGCTCGCTCCAATGCGATCGCGGTCGCGATTCCGACGTCGTTGAGTGCGCGCGTCAGCGCAAATTCGCGTTCCAATCGGACACCCGCCTGCGGCCCGGCACCAGGCGAATCCGCAACCTTGACGATGACGGCGGCGCTGTCCTTGAGACGCGTAGCGCAGTATACGGAGAAATGGGTTCCCTTGTGGAGCGTTTCACCTATTCGGAAACCACGCAGTTCGATCATTTGGCACCCGGAAGGGCCGTCAGATTTCGATGCTGGGATAGAGAAGCTTCGGGTGAAGGTAGGGGTAGGGGACATCGAGCTCCCTGTTACGCGCGTCGATCCCCTTGCCTATCGCGTCCAGAGCGGAGTCAAAACGCTTGACGATCGGCTCGATATCCGGATTTCCTGCGAAAAACCTCGGCGAATATCGCCCCATCGGCGTCTCTGTCTGCTCGCTCAGGAGATGGACCATTCCGATCTGTATGGCGGCCGTGCGCGGGCGCGGCAGGGAATCGAACAGGCTTTGTTCGGACAGCGGCGCTTTGGTCGTTGGCGGCGGGGCAAAGATCGCCCCGGGAACGTTGGGTATGAAGGCATACATGTCATACTGGCCATTGTTGGTACTCGAATGTTCCGCGGTGGCGATGAAGATCATCGTCGTCACAATGTGGACCAGTCTGTCGACCGAATTCACTCCTCGACTCGAATCGGCAAGGCCTCGGAAATTGCCAATTTCGGGGTCGGCAAGTTCGCGAATCCAAGCCTGAAGTTCGAAGTCGCCGAGGACGTCGGCGTCGCTGCGATAGAATTTTCGAATAATAGCACTGACGAAATCGGCGATCGCGTCCCAGACCTTCAGGCCATCGTCGCGATAATGATATCCTGGCAAACGGTTCGGATCGTCAACGCCACGCGTTTTCAGGTCGACGCGCAGGTCATATTGCTCGAACGACCAGGTTTTCCAGGCCTTGGCACACAGCTCCAGCGCGCCGTCTCGACCCACGCTCATTGTCTCGGCGATCGGTCCCCCAGGCGCCAGCATCTTGCTGCGCGCGGCGTGGTTAATCGCCATGGTGAAGCGGCAATGCGGGGCCAGGAGTTGATGCAGCGGATGCGCGACGCTGAGTTGACGGTGCATGGCGACCGCAACGGTCTCCATCACTAGGTGCGTGCGCAGCAGGTGGGAGGCGCATTCCTGTACCTGCGCGTCGGCGCATTGAACATGGGTCTTCACGGTGCGCCAGAGCCAGGGATCGTCGTGCGGTGTGAAAATCGGCCCGGCGTCAGGCGAGGTCCCGAGTTGGATGGCCAGCGGCATGAGCCGTGACCGTTCATTTACAAAGAACAGACACATAGGCGCGCAGAGAAATCGCCCGGGCACGACGGGAACCTGCTCTAGGATCGAGAGATCGAGCAAGTAAAGGCGGCCGGCATCGCGCAGGGAGGAAAGATCCGGGCCCCCCGCTAGCAACGGCGCGACGGTCTCCTGCTTGACGGGAAAGTGGTCGGGAATGGTATCGCAGCGACGAAGAAGGAACGGATTGACGCCGTCCAGGCGTTGGCGCGCGAATTCTTCGTCACTGTCGTATCGTGTGTGGACCGAGGGAAGCGGAGTATCGCGGTCGCCAAAAAAGTCCTTATAGGCGTTCAAGCTACGTGACGGATCGAACTTCAGCTTGATTGCGCCGAGCCCCACCTCGGCGAGCATCTCCGCAATGTCCCAGTACATGCGTAGATCCTTCTCGTCGGAAAACGCCTCATGCGCCGGCAGATCCTTTACATAGGCGGGCGATCTTCCGTCGCTGGTGAACTGATAAAGGCCGCGCGCGCGCTCGAGTTGCGCCGTCCGATCCCGCGCTCGAGACCTCGTCTCGTCTTGCGGCAGCCTTGCGTCCATCCAGATATCGTCTGCCGTCACGGTCGATGCCTGTTCGTCGGCATAGGAGTCGGCTGGACGAAGATGCGGGACAGGCGGCGGCGGTCCAAACAGCTTCGTGCCGATGAGACGCGCCCGACGCGCGAGGACACCACCGACGCGTAGATATTCTAGCGAAGGGGGATCGTAAATCGACAGCGGCTCGATCAGGCCGATGCAATCGGGTCGATTGGTGATTTCGAACAGGCAATGATAGCCGTAAGGATCCTGCTCGTGAATAGAATCGATGTGTACCTGCGCGACCGGCATCCAGGGGTGCGCGCTTTCCTCCCAGGCATAGAGGCTATTAAGGATCACCTCGCGCTCATCGTCGGGCGACCACTCGTGCAATTGCATCTCGAGAACATAGTTCGCCCCGTGGCTTCGAACGCGCTCGATATATTCGTCCTTGAGATAATTCGGGGGCAAGGTCTCCCCAGGTTTCGCTTCCTGGAACCAGGGGGTTTGCAGGTCTTCTTCCCGTGGAATGCCTGTTTCAGGACGCCGGTCTTGCGGCAGCAAGCGGAACTTGCAATAGCGAAGCCGGCCGTCGCGGGCGCGGAACTGGAAAGGTGTTTGCGTATGATAGCGCAACGACGCGAAGGAGTCCGGCCGCAGCCGCAGCGCGCTTACCACGTTTTCAAAGCAACGCGGATTGGCCCGAAAATACGAGATCAAATGCGCGCGCCCGCCACGCATCTTGGCGTACATGAACTGCGCGAACGTGTACATGTTCCAGAATGGCGCCGCGGTACCCCCGTTCATCAATAGGTCGAGCGGACTCTCAACGTCGGCGTCCGCGAATTTGAGCGAAGCGCCGCGCACGAATAGCCCAGCGTCGTCCATGAGCGAGACCGACGCGTGGCGCAAGCGACAAGCGAACTCGCGGCCCGGCAGAAAGAAATCGCTTTCCGGAATCGCAAGGTCGTCGACTATGCGGATGCGGCCGCGCGCCACTATGCCGTTCTCGTGTGACATGCGTGTTCGAAACACGAAGCTATTCAATGCGATTAGCGACACGCATAGGGCTCGCAGTCCAACAAGCTGCGGCCAAGCCCACCAAGGTCTCGTCACGCCTGCGGTCCCCTCACTTGACATGGTCAATCCGAGCTTTGGCGCCGTCTAGCCCTCGAATGAATAATCAGCGTCAGAATAGACACCCGCACTCAAATTTGATGTTCATAGTCTCGCACGTCTGCGGCCTTGAGGAAAGCGAAGAGCGCCAGATTGTCTAAAATTGCGACGAGCCTCGTGGCAGATCTATTTCCGACACGCCGCAGAGCAGGTCGACAAGATTCTACGAGGCGCGAAGCCGGCCGACATTCCAGTTGAACAGCCGACCAAATTCGACTTGGTCCATAACCTCAAGACGGCAAAAGCCCTCGGCCTTGAATTGTCGCCGACGCTGATCGCTCGCGCCGATGAGGTAATCGAACAGGCCCACTTCTGCTTCTGGCAGATAGTGTCAGTTATTGCGGCGCGGCGACATGTCCGGAGCTGGGTGTAAACGGCAAGTGACCGGCTCGCAGCCAAAGTGACGCGAATGACCGTGCGCCCCGAGGGCGCGAAATATCAGTGAGGGAGGGTCTCACCCGGATAATCTTGGTCCGGAAGCTGGCAGGCGGCACGGCCGGGTAACTGGCTGGGTCGGAGCCCTGCGACAAAGGCGGCCTGTAAAGGCCATTCGCCCGGATGTTCCGATTATCATGATTACTGCCTACGGCGATCCGGAGACCAAGCGTAAGGCGCTCGAGAATGGCGCGGAGGCGCTTCTAACCAAACCGATCGACTTCGGGACGCTACGCAGCGAGATCGACAGCCGCGTTGAACGCGCCGCATGACTGGTCGAATTTTCTCTTATTTTTGCTGCGGTGCATGAGTCTCTTCATGGCAGATAGTGTTCTCTAATTCCGGGTCTGGGTGTCAAGCTCTTCAGCGATCGTCCTTGCCGGGCCCACTGTTCTCTCCGCGGTAGGGGTGAACCCTCCGCATGATGGCGTAAGGTGACGCTGGCGGT
>JADGRP010000163.1 GCA_017880805.1 Burkholderiales bacterium | reverse complement strand
GACAGGAAGCGCTGGCCGGACATCCTTCAGGCCGGCACGCCGGAGATGCCGTACTACACGAACTCGTCGCAATTGCCCGTAGGCTTCACCGACGACCCGTTCGAGGCGCTCGCCCGGCAGGAAGAGCTGCAGACGAAATATACGGGCGGCACGGTGCTGCACCTCTACATGAGCGAAAAGCTGAGCTCGCCGTCGGCATGCAAGGCGCTGGTGCGGCGCTCGCTCGAGCGCTTCAGGCTGCCTTACATCACGATCACGCCGACATTCTCGATCTGCCCGCGACACGGGTACCTCGAGGGCGAGCACGAGTTCTGCCCCAAGTGCGACGAGGAGAAGTTGGCGGAGAAGCGCCGCAGGCTGGCTGCGTGACGCGCCGTGCGATACCGGAGGATGCGATGAATGCGATGACCGATGTCAAGCAACTGACCGACGCGATCAGCCTGACCGACGACGAGCGTCAGCGCTGCGAAGTCTGGACGCGCGTGATGGGCTACCACCGTCCCGTCGCGTCGTTCAACGTGGGCAAGAAGGGCGAGCATTTGGAGCGCCGCTTCTTCCGCGAAGCGCGCGCGCTGCGCAGTCTGTAACGGCGTACGCGTCAAACGAGATCGCGATGCCCGACGGCGCAGCGAGACCTGCAACGGCGCGTGTCGCCGCCGCGCCGCGGCTGGCCGTCGGCGGCTTTGAGCCGTACACGTCGACCGATTACCCCGACGCGCTCGCGGCCGTCGTCTTTTGCCAGGGCTGCCCCTGGCATTGCCGCTACTGCCACAACCCGCACTTGATCGCCGCGCACGACGGTGAGGAACGCGACTTCGCGCAGATCCTCGCGTGGCTCGCTTCGCGTCGAGGCCTGCTCGATGCGGTCGTGTTTTCCGGCGGCGAGCCGACGGCGCAGCGCGAGCTTCCCGCTGCGATCGACGCCGTACGCGCGCTCGGCTTCGCGGTCGGTCTTCACACCAGCGGCGCGTACCCAAGACGGCTCGCGGAGGTGCTTCTGAAACTCGATTGGGTCGGCATCGATGTCAAGGCGCCTGTCGCAGATTATGCAACGGTGACCGGCGCACCGGGCAGCGGCACCAGCGCGTTTGCGAGCCTCGACCTCCTGCGCAGCGCGGGCATTGCCTATGAGGTGCGGACGACCGTGCACCCGCTGCTCACGCCGCCCGACGCGATGGAGCGGCTCGCGCGCGAACTCGCCGCGCGCGGCGTCCGGCGCTGGGTCCTGCAGGCATTCCGCGCCATCGGCTGCGCGAACGAAGCACTGGTCGCGGCTGCACCGAAAGGCGCGACGCTTGATCGCGCGCTCCTGATACGGCTTTCCCGACACGTTCCCGTCATCGACGTACGCGTCTAGCGATTGTCGCGTTTCGGTCGCAGGTGCGGCGCCGGTGGAGAAGTTTCCCTATACTGGGAACTTTTATCGAACAGGATGCCAACGGTGGCGGCATTCAGTACGCGCCTGCGCTATGGCGCGGTGGCGCAGTTCTTTCATTGGGCGATTGCGATGCTCGTCGTCGCCGCCTTCGTGTACGGTCCGGGTGGATCGGAGCAGCGGGTCTACTCGCTCGCCAACGATTTCGACCGGCAGATCCACGAGACACTGGGCATGATTGTCTTCACTCTCGCGCTGACTCGACTAGCGTGGCGCGCATTCGATGCAGCGCCGGACGACCCGCCCATGCCGCCGTGGATGAGGCTCTTGTCGAAGCTCGTTCAGGCGATCCTTTACGTCCTTCTATTGGCGATTCCGCTTACGGCGGTTTCCGGCGCATGGCTTGAGGGTCATCCAATTACCTTGCTCGGAAACGTCCGTATCGGTCCGCCGCTTGCGGAGGCCCATGCCCTTGGCAGCGCGATCGCATCAATTCACACCTGGCTGGGAGACACGATCCTGTGGGTCGCCGGGGTGCATGCAGCCGCTGGCCTGTATCACCATTTCGTTCGGCGGGATGGTGTGCTGAGATCGATGTTGCCGGGCTGATTGAGCGCGGCACATTGTCCAGGAACTCTACCTACGCTGATCCGTTTCCGTCGAGTACGATGCTGTGCCACCAGATGCGACAAACCTGGCACAGGCCGGTTGCGTTGAACTCGGCAACCAGGATTCCATCGAGCGCAAGCCTGGGCAATGAGTCACCCGGTTTGCGCGCAGGCAGACTCGTTCCGGTGGACGCCGCCCAGATCTTGAAGAGCTCTTCCGAAGCCACCTGATACGTGACATGCCAGTGGGCCACCCCGCCTGCAGGCGTTCGAGCGAGGACTTGATACGAAAGCTGTACGTCCCGCTGCAACTTTACCCGCTGCCAGTACTTCGCAATCGCTTCGTGGCCACGCTGCTCGGCGAACGGCGTGTTGTGATAGGTGCCGTCCTTGGCGAAGAGATTGCATAACAACTGCTCATCGCGCTGTTCCCAGGCGGTCTTGTAGCCAAGCATGAATTTTTCGATATCCACGAGATTGCCTATTCGGTCAGAACTGACCCTGGCTCAAGGGGCATTCACGATCAAGGAATTTCGTAAACTGCCATTTCGTCCGCGACGCCGCGAACCGGCAGCCACCGCGCCGTGGGCTTGATCCCGTCGGCTTCGAGCATTTCGGAGGCCTGCGGATGCTCCACGACCGACCCGGTCGCGAGTATCGAGCGCGACACCGCGAGGCACTGCACGCGTGAGGCGATGTTCACCGTCTGACCGAAGTAGTCCTGACGATCGTTGAGTGTGACCGCAAGGCACGGGCCTTCGTGGATGCCGATCTTCAGCAGCAGGTCGTCGTTCTTGTGCTGCTCGTTCAGCGCGCGCATCGCCTCGCGGATGCGCAGCGCGGCGGCGAGCCCCCGGTCAGGGGTCGCGAACGTTGCCATGACGGCATCGCCGATCGTCTTCACCACGGCGCCCGATTCGGCCGCGATGATTTCGTGCAGGATCCGGAAATGCTCCTTGACGATATCGAACGCAACCAGATCGCCGACGCGCTCGTAGAGATCGGTCGAGCCCTTGAGATCGGTGAACAGGAACGTGAGGCTGGTGATCTTGAGCCGCTGGTCGATGTCGAGCGTGCTGGTGCGGTAGATTTCGCGGAAGGTTTGATTGGTCAGCAGACGCTTGGCGGTGAGGAACGGTTGGCGATTGCCAAGCAGGTCGTGCATCGCCTGCCCGGCGATAAACACTCCCGGCACGACGCGCATGTCGGTGCGATTGTCCAGCGCCAGGCGTAGTGGGCCCGGCTGCATGACAACGGTGGTGGTGTGGGCGTGCGCCCTGTTGAACACGATCGACAGCGACTGGCGCTCGCGCGTCGGCTCGCCTTTGACGTCGATGAACTGCGCCATGTGCGTGACCGGATCGAAGACGATTACGAATTCGGCGGGCAGCATCAGCGACAGCATGGCCTTCTCGCCAGGCGGCAGCTCGACCAATTCGAGCGTGATCTCCTCGATCGCTTTCTCGAAGGCGTCGTCGGCCAGGTCAATGCCCGAGCTCCAGAACATCTGCCGGTAATACTGGAGGCTTGGGAGGTCGTCCGGCGTGTGCGCCGCGATCCGGCGCGTACGAGGCGTCACCGTAAACGTGACTTCGACCATTTCGTCGAGCGTCGGCTCGTAACCGGCGGCGCATAGCGCGCAGCCGTACTCCGCTTGATTCACCGTCTTCAGCGAAGCGCCTGCATCGAGCACGCCGCCACATCCGGGGCAGAGCACATTCCACGACAGCTCGAAAAGGCCCAGCCGCGCCGCATGCAGGAATGCGGCGATGACTCGATCCTCGTTGAGGCCCGTCCTGGCCGCAAAGGCGAGCGCATTGATGCGATTGAGCCGGTGATCCGGCGCGTCCCGCACCAGCGCCTCGATGGCGGAAACGACATCAGGATCGGCAGACTGCCGCAATGCGGTGAAGAGGGTCTGAGCTTCGGTCATGAAAAAAGCTTACCCCGAAACGCCTTGTGACGGTAGAAGTCTCCTACAGAGGATTGCGCCGGGTTAGTCCTCCCCGCGAAGGCGGGGATCCATTTTTCGCCCGTCAAAAGCCAATGGATTCCCGCGCAGTGACCAAAATGCGCGCGAATGACGATATTGTGGCCTTCATGGGAATGAGGAGTGCGAAAACCTGCAACGCAGGTTTTTGTATAATCTCAAGCCGCACTCGCACTACGTCCCGGGCAGCGCTTGTCAGGCGAACGAATAAAATGATGGATGTTTGGACGACAAGGCGGCTCCAGGGCCTGCTGTGCCTGGACGACTTCGAGCCAGCGGCACGCAGCTACCTGCCCCGACCCATCTTCGGCTACATCGCCGGCGCAGTCGAGACTGACTGGTCACTGAAAGATAACAGGGCGGCGTTTGCGGAACTCGGCTTCCTGCCGCGCATGCTCGTCGATGTGTCGAAGCGATCGCAGCAGACAACGCTCTTCGGAAGCACGTACGCAACGCCATTCGGCATTTCGCCGCTCGGCATCAGCGCGTTGTACGCGTACCGTGGCGACATTGTTCTTGCTGCGGCCGCGGCCGCGGCGAATATCCCGATGATCATGAGCAGTTCGTCGCTGATCCGTTTGGAAGACGTCGCGAGGCAAAGCAAGACGGCGTGGTTTCAGGCCTACCTTCCCGGGGATGTGCCGCGCATCACGGCGCTGATCGATCGCGTCGCGGAGGCCGGCTTCGGCACGCTTGTGATTACGGTCGATTCTCAAGTCGCGGGCAACCGCGAGAACAACATCAGGGCAGGTTTTTCCACACCGCTCCGGCCGACCTTGCGTCTGGCATGGGACGGGATCACGCATCCACGTTGGCTCTTCGGAACCTTTCTGCGCACGTTGCTCCGCCATGGCGTGCCGCACTTCGAAAATAACTACGCCACGCGCGGGCCGCCCATCATGTCCCCAAACGTCCTGCGCGATTATTCCGAGCGCGGACACCTGACCTGGGAGCATTTCCAGCTTGTCCGTCGTCGCTGGAAGGGACGGCTGGTGATCAAGGGAATTCTCGACAAGGCGGACGCCATCACGGCACGCGAAGCGGGTGCCGATGGAATCATCGTGTCGAACCACGGTGGACGGCAGCTCGATGGCGCCGTGGCGGCGCTGCGGGTACTGCCAGGAATCGTGGCGGCGTGTCCGGATATTCCGGTCATGATGGACGGCGGCGTGCGCCGAGGAACCGATGTGCTAAAGGCGCTCGCGCTCGGTGCGAAGTTCGTGTTCGTCGGCAGGCCGTTCGGATACGCCGCCGCGGTTGCCGGTACCGCGGGGGTCAATCACGCGATCGGCTTGCTATCCGCCGAGGTCAACCGCGACATGGCGATGCTCGGCATTGCCGATCTTCAAGAGCTCGATCCTCGACGACTCGTGAGAGTCAAAGGCCACGCGCTCGAGTAGCGTTCGAGCGTTCACGCTCCGGTCAGGTTTGCGAGCGCATGCGGTCATCGGCCGCGAAGTAGTGGCGAGCGAACTTCAAGAGTTGACCGTCGCTGGGGTGGTCCACCGATTCGACGCTCACGACGCGCGCCGCGATTGCGGGCGCGTGTGTGTGGAGATGCTTGAAGAACTCGAGCTTGGCGGTGGATGGGCCGACGATCAGGATTTCGCCGGCATCCTTGATCGCGTCCGCGACCCCTTGATAGTACACATGATTTTCCGGCGCGTTGCCCGATCCGATAACGCCTTCTTTGTGATGCAGGTGTTCGTGCTTGGACTTCGGATGGATGACGCTTGCTTCTGAATCGTCCGGGTTGAACTCGATGACATGCGCTTCGCGGTGATCGATCCAGACGATACAGTGATAATGGCTCATGGGGTTTGCGACCTTGCGATGGAGATCGTCAAGTATACCGCCGCGGCACCCGATACCGATGTTGGTGCCACCATGGCGTTGGGGAAATTATGAATCCATTTCGCCGCTGATTCGCATCCAAACCCGATGCTATTGGCCGAATTTCTATTACGACGTTCCCGCCGGCTCGCTCGATCCCGACGTCGCGGTCGGCTGGCGCTTCGAGGATTACCGGCACGGCGTTGACACCGCCCTGGAGCGTGCGCTGAGGACGAAATAGTCAGCTAAAATGCCTGTCCGTTCCTATGACGCACGTCCACCAATCCATTAGGATCGCCGCCAAAGCGCCGCCCGGCGCCGGGCAAACCTTTCGGGGTTCTTCATGCACAGACGTTCGTTTCTCCATTCGGCGGCGCTGGTCGCGCTCGCCCAGGTTGCGGGCAACAGCATGACGCAAGACGCCCTGGCGACCGCGGCGAAGCAACAAGGCGACCCGCTCCTCGACGCGTGGACCGGACCGCACGGCGGCTCTCCGCGCTTCGACATGGTGCAAGTCGACGCGTTCAAGCCTGCCATGATGAAAGGCATGGATTTGAACCGTGTCGAGATCGCCGCGATCGCCGGCAACCGCGCTGCGCCGAACTTCGAAAACACGTTTGCGGCGCTCGACAATGCTGGGCGCCCCTTTGGGCGCGCGACGCAGATCTTTCAGATTTATACCTCGACCATGAACGACAAACGCACGCAAGCGGTCGAGACCGAGATGGCGCCGGTGCTCTCCGCTTTCGGCGATGAAATCGTGCAGAACGAGGCGCTGTTCGCCCGCTTGAAAAAAGTTTACGACGCGCGCGCCAACGCGA
Source organism: Burkholderiales bacterium (assembly GCA_017880805.1). Taxonomy (GTDB): domain Bacteria; phylum Pseudomonadota; class Gammaproteobacteria; order Burkholderiales; family Casimicrobiaceae; genus PALSA-1003. The sequence goes on along the minus strand of JADGRP010000163.1, from coordinate 3,631 downwards.
AGCTGTCGCCTGAACAAAAACGACTCGCCGACGTGGTCTACACGAGTTTCGCCCGTCAGGGCGCGGCGCTCGGCAAAGTCGAAAAGGCACGTCTGAAGGCGATCAACGAGCGTCTCGCGAGCCTTTTCACGACCTTCCGTCAGAACGAGCTGGCCGACGAAGAGAGCTACACGCTGGTCATCGACAACGAAGCCGACCTCGCGGGATTGCCTGACAACCTTCGCGACGCGGCGGCAAGCGCCGCGGAAGAGAAAAGTCAGAAGGGAAAATGGCTTTTCACCAATACGCGCTCGTCGATGGAGCCGTTCATCACCTACGCTTCACGCCGCGATCTGCGCGAGAAGGGGTGGCGCATGTGGACGATGCGCGGCGACAATCCGGGCGCGCACGACAACAACCCGGTGATTACCGAGGTCCTGCAACTGCGCGCCGAACGCGCCAGGCTCCTTGGGTTTTCCAGCCATGCGCATTGGATCCTGGACGACAACATGGCCAAGACCCCGGACGCGGCGATGGCTCTGATGATGAAGGTGTGGAAGTCGGCGCTTGCGCGCGCCCGCGAAGAAATTGCCGACATGCAGGCGTTCGCCGACAGCGAGGGTACCGGGATCAAGATCGAACCGTGGGACTATCGCTATTACACGGAGAAAGTACGCAAGGCAAAGTACGATCTCGACGAAACAGAGATCAGCGAGTATCTGCAGCTCGAGAAGGTGCGCGAATCGATGTTCTGGGTGGCGGGTCAGCTCTTCGGGCTGCAATTCGTCAAGGTCGACGACGTGCGCGTTTACCATCCCGACATGAGCGTCTACGAGGTCCAGCGCAAAGGTAAGCGCGTCGGACTGTGGTACTTCGACCCCTACGCGCGCGAAGGCAAGAACTCGGGCGCCTGGATGAACGAATACCGCACGCAGGAAAAGTTCAGGACCGAGATCACACCCGTCGTGTCCAATAACTCGAACTTCGTGAAAGGCAAACCGGGAGAGCCGGTGCTGATCTCATGGGACGATGCCGTCACCATGTATCACGAGTTCGGCCACGCCCTGCATGGCCTCAACTCGAATACCAACTATCCCACGCTCGCGGGCACTTCCGTCAAGCGGGACTTCGTGGAATTCCCGAGCCAGCTCAACGAACACTGGCTGTCCACGCCGGAAGTTCTCAACCAGTTTGCGCTCCATCACAAGACGGGCAAGCCGATACCTGCCGACCTCGTGGCCAAGATCCAGAAGGCGAAGAATTTCAATCAGGGTTTCTCGACCGTCGAATACCTGTCCGCGGCGATCTACGATATGAAAATCCATCTTGCCGCCACGCCGGATAAAAAGATCGATGCAGGAGCGTTCGAGAAGCAGACGATGGCCGAGATCGGTTGTCCTGGCGAAATCGTCATGCGTCACCGCCCGACCCAGTTCGGCCACATCTTCTCGGGTGACGGATATTCGGCGGGTTACTACGTCTACATCTGGGCTGATACGCTGACCGACGACACTTTCGAGGCATTCAACGAGGCGGGAGGACCTTACGACAAGTCAGTGGCAAAGCGCTATTACGAAACAATTCTAAGCGTCGGCAATTCGGTGCCGCCCGACGAAGCGTTCCGCCGCTTCCGCGGCCGGGATGTCGACACGGATGCTCTGATGCGTGAGCGCGGCTTTCCGGTAACGAAGACCTAGCGCGAGAGCGCTTGTACCACCCACTCGCCGTTGCGGCGCTCCAATGCTAGCCGGATCCCGTCAGAAAGCTGATACCCTGTTTGCCCCGATTTGATTGCGGATAATTGGCTTCGCGACCGTGATAATGTAGCGGGCACGCAAAATCATCATGTCCATTTTGCTTCGCGGAGCGTGCCGCCTACTTCTTGCCGCGCCGCTGTTGTTCGCGTGCGTATCGATCGTCGCGGCGGCGGACGGAGGAGCGAACGATAGCGACGCCGCAGGCGCACGCATTGTCGTGAATGTCGTCGCGACGTCGCCGCTCAAGGGTCCGGGCATCGACCCCGACAAGCTGCCCGTGACGGTCCAGTCGCTCACGGCCAAGGACTTCGCACGACTGAATTCGCTTTCGGTCACCGATACCTTGATGCAACGCATTCCCGGCGTAACCACCTCCGATCCACAAGGCAACGACTTCACCCAGGATGTCCGCTTCCGCGGTTTCGCCGCGTCGCCTCTGCAAGGCACGCCGCAAGGATTGGCGGTCTACCAGAACGGCGTGCGTCTCAACGAAGCGTTCGGCGACAGCGTGAATTGGGACCTGATCCCGAGAATCGCCATCGATCGCGCCGATACCTGGACCAGCAATCCGGTGTTCGGCCTGAACGCACTCGGTGGCGCGGTTAACTTGCAGATGAAGACCGGCTTCGATTTCGCCGGGGGGGAAGCCTCGCTCCAGGCCGGCTCCGCCAGGCGCGTCGACGGCTCGATTCAATACGGTTGGCATCGCGACGACCTGGGCGTGTATCTGGCAGCCGACGGGCTCAGCGAGGATGGATGGCGAGACCATTCGCCCGCGCGCATCGCGCGCTTTTACGGCGACCTTGGGTGGCGGAGCGCCGACTCGGAGTTGCATCTCGTCGCGTCCGCTGGGTCGAATCATTTCGGTGTCGTGGGCCCCACGCCGGTGGAAATGCTCGCCGACAACGAGCGGTCCGTTTATACCTGGCCGCAGACGACCGCCAACGACATGCAGATGCTCGCGCTCAACGGAACCAGGACGCTGTCCGACGCCTGGTCGCTGCAAGGCAACCTGTACGGGCGCCACTTCAAGCAAGGGCACGTCGACGGCAATAGCGGCGACTTCGAGCAATGCAGCTCAGGTTCCTCGTATCCCACGGCACTGTGTCTGCAGGACGACGGCTTCCCGGTGCCGCCGGGCGGCAAGACACCCGCGTTTCGCGATCAGTTCGTCGTTGTCGGCCCGCAAGGCGCGCCGATCCCGTTTGCCGATGCGGGCACTCCTTATGGGACTTTGGACCGCACAGCCATCGATGCCAAGACCTTCGGAGGCTCGCTGCAAGCGACCAGCGACGCCGCGCTGGCAGGGCATCAGAATCATTTCGTTGCCGGTGTCAGCATCGACCGCAGCCGCGTCAATTTCTCGGCAGGGAGCACGTTGAGCTATATCTTCCCGGACCTTTTCGTCGGCAACAACGACTCGGTACCGGGAACGGGGCAAATCATCCGCACGCTCGGGAATATCGGACTCGCTCCCGTGCGCATCAGGTCGACCGCAGCCTACTACGGCGTGTATGCAACCGATACGATCGATGTCACGCCTAGGCTCGCTGCGACGCTAGGCGCGCGCTTCAATGCCGCTCGGGTCACGCTCGAAGATGAGCTCGGGACGAGCTCGGAGCTCAATGGAAGTCACACGTTCCGCAGGCTCAACCCCAATGCAGGGCTCGCCTACAAGCTCACCGACGCGACGACGATTTTTACAGGTTATTCGGAAGCGAACCGGGCCCCGACGCCGCTCGAGCTGGGCTGCAGCGATCCGCAGAAACCCTGCCTCCTCGAAGGGTTCCTCGTCGCCGATCCGCCGGTGCATCAAGTGGTCTCGAAGACCGTCGAACTCGGCGTACGCGGGCACTGGAATCTCGTCGGCGGACGAACCGAGTGGCAAGCGGCCG
>JADGRP010000016.1 GCA_017880805.1 Burkholderiales bacterium | reverse complement strand
GCGGCATGGACGGATTCTTAGCTCAGGTCGGGCGCGTGTCCAGTACTCTTTATGGGCACAGGGCATATTCCATGCACAGGAGACCCAGGATGAAAACTGGACGCATGACTGGCAAGCCGGACGATGTAGTTCTGGACTGTTGAAATCGCTCACGAGCAGTACAATTCGGTGGGTTCAGGACGCCGAAAAGAACATTGAATGGTTCCGGTTAAGTGCTCGTCAACGGCCTTCTGAGACGGCAATCGCCGGAGTGCTTTCACGGGACACTGGACACGGAATCCACTGACGCTAATCCGAACCGCTGGAATCGCGCCCGAGTCCCGCCAGAAAGACCGCTTGTGGCGGCAGTTGCCGATGAAAACGATCGGGCCTGGGTGAGGCGAAGAAGCGAGGCTAACAACTTCTTAAAGAAAGACTGACTTCCCGGACTTCGAGGTGCGTTTCCCCCTGCTTTCGACCGGGCGTTTGGAAGTTGATGAGTTTTGACGGATGCCGACACTGACGACGGCGGGTTCTTTGAACTGCGTCCACCAAGCGCAATCGATGCCACTGCTATACGTCCCGTCGCCGGCACCGCCGTGCTGATGGATGGCACGCGGTGTCTGCATCGCGTTTCCGCAATCTTGCGGCGGCACGACCGCATCAGCATACCAATGGTTTTTACCCCGGAGCCACACCACCAACGGCCAACAGGTCTGGACGATTATTTATATCGTTGAGCGCACTAAGTAAACGTCGGCCGGCATGGGAAAATCGAGAAAACGCCGAACGCAAAACGTGATAGCTGGACGACCTGGTCGGCAACCTGGATCCTCACCTTAAGAATGCACTGCCCGCAGGTCTGCTCCTTGCGGCGAGTACCCGGGCCCCGGCAGCGGCTTTAGCCGCTGGAATTTGTCCAAACACTGATGTTGCGAGCCGCTGCGGTGGTATATTTCGACCACCCAGGTGAGCGATGGTTGGCACGACGATTTCCCACTACAAAATACTCGACACCATCGGCGCCGGTGGCATGGGCGAGGTGTACCGGGCCGAGGACACGCGTCTTGGACGTCACGTCGCGCTCAAGTGCCTGCCCGCAGCGATGGCCGGCGATCCGCAAATGGTCGAGCGCTTTTTGCGTGAGGCGCGCTCCGCCTCGGCACTGAACCATCCCAACATCTGCACCATTCACGAGGTCGATGACGCCGACGGGCTGCACTTCATCACCATGGAACTGCTCGAGGGCCAAACCTTGCGCGAGCGCCTCGCGGTCGGCCCGATTTCCAACGACCAACTCGTTCGGATTGCCACTGAAGTCGCCGATGCGCTCGACGCCGCCCATCGCAAGAGCATCGTTCATCGCGACATTAAGCCGGCTAACATCTTCCTGACCGAACGCGGCGAAGCCAAGGTGCTCGATTTCGGACTCGCCAAACAGGACAACGCAGCCACTGCCATGGCGGCGACGATGGGCAGCGGCGACCTTCATCTTACAAGTCCCGGACAAGCGCTTGGAACCATCCCTTACATGTCGCCAGAGCAGGCGCGCGGCCAGGCCGTCGATGCGCGCAGCGACCTGTTCTCCTTCGGCCTCGTGTTGTACGAGATGGCCACCGGCCGTCCGGCATTTTCGGGCGCGACGTCGGCGCTGATCTTCGACTCCATCCTCAACCGCCAGCCCACGCCGGCATCGCGCTGGAACGCCACGATTCCACCGGGACTGGAAAACGTCGTCACCAAGCTGCTGGAGAAAGACGTCCGGCTGCGCTACCAGAGCGCCTCCGACGTATTGGCCGACCTGCGCCGGCTAGAACGTGATGCCAGCAGTCCGCGCGCCGCATCCGCCGTCGCTGCACCCAAGCCGCGCAAGACCACCAAGGTGATCGATTCGATGGCCGTCCTGCCGTTTGCGAATGCGACCGGCGATGCCGAACTGGACTACCTGGGCGACGCCATCGCCGAAGGCTTGATCGACGCCTTCGCCCGGTTGCCGAAGGTTCGCTTAGTGCCGCGCAGCAAGTCGTTTCGCTTCCGCGACCGCGCCGACGATCCGCAATCCGCCGGCCACGAGCTCGACGTCCGCGCCGTCCTCACCGGCCGCATCACCCGCCGTGGCGATAATCTGTCCATCCGCGCCGAGCTGATCGACGTCGCCAAGGACGCCCAGATCTGGGGCTCCCAATTTACCCGCACCACCAACGATGCCATCGATGTGCAAGAAGAGATTGCGAAGCTCGTCATCGACAAACTCGAAGGGCCATCGTCGGCCGGGAGCAAGACGGCGAAGCGCGCGAAATCCACCACGCCAAGCGTCAACAAGGAAGCGCACCAGCTTTTCCTGCGGGGCACGCACAATTTGAACAAATGGACGCAGGAAGGCCTCCAACTCGGGATCGAGCTGTGCCGGCACGCCATCGACCTAGACCCGCTCTATGCCGCTCCCTACGCGGCGCTCGGCATCGCCCATGCTTTTTCCACCATCATTGGCAGGGTGGATACGGAGCACGCGTTGCGTCAGGCGAAGGCGTACGCCCGGCGCGCCCTCGAACTCGACGAATCGCTCGCCGAAGCTTACGCGGCACTGTGCTACGTGCACACCTTCGCCGACTTCAACCTGGCCGAGGGCCTCCGCGCCGCCCGCCGGGCGATCGAACTGGATCCCAACTCCTCCATCGCGTGCTACTGTTACGCGCAAACTATCGCCTCGTGCGGGCATATCGACGAGGCCCTGACCGTCGCGCGCGAAGGTTGCGAGCGCGACCCGCTGATGACGCCCATCCAGTATTGCTACGGCCTGGTCCTCAACTACGCCCGCCGCTGGGACGAAGCCGAAGTCCAGTTGCGGCGGACGCTCGAGATCAATCCCCAGTTCTCCATCGCCCAGGTGGTCCGCGGGATGGCACTGGCCCGAGCCGGGCGCTTCGACGAAGCCAGGGCAGTGGTGAGTCAATTCCTGGGCAAGACGCCCGATATGTTATGGCACCTGATCGCCGGGAACGTAGCGGCCCTGGCGGGAGATCGGGAGGAAGCCGAGCGCGTGCTCGCCAATCGGGGCTCGGGCGCGCCGGCATCGGAGGCCTATATGGCCGCCTGCATCTACGGAGCGTTCGGCGATCTGGACAAAGGCTTTGTCGAACTCGAGCGCGCCCGCGATCTGCGCTTCGGCATCCTGGCCACGTCACTGATCAATCCCTCGCTCGACCCGTTCCGCAAGGATCCGCGCTGGATGCCGTTCCTGCGCAGCCTGAATCTCGGCGTCGAACTGCCCACCGGGTAATGACTCTGGTGGCCCGACCTAGCTGCTTTTGCTAGCGCGGGGCAATACGGGCAATCGCATCCCAATCACGTTCGGAACCGGATGTCCCTCTTCGCGGCAACGAGTCACATAGATTTCCAGCGCCATCGCGGCATCCGCTCTCCACGTTCCCGTTGTCGTCGAGATTCAAATTCGCACCGCGGATCGCGAACCAGGCGTCGGTAATGCCGTCGTTGGACTTCAGCGCGTGCAGCGTATCAACCGTCGTCGATTCTGAGCATTTTTCATGTAGTTTCTCAATTGCTGCTCCTCGCAGAACGAGCAGATCCGGATAGCCCTCGCCAACATAGTGGTCGCGATACTTGAGCTCGACCACCTTCTGGTTTTCGTATCGAATGCCTGCGAGTCGGAGGCCAACCTGCATAGCACGGTCATACACGTCCTCAGAAGATCCCGAGCCGAGGCTGGTGTAGACGTCGTGGGCAATGTTGGCGATTTGCTCGATGTC
>JADGRP010000162.1 GCA_017880805.1 Burkholderiales bacterium | reverse complement strand
GTCACTCATCGCGGGGATGACACGAGTCCTGAGGAGCGGTCACTTATTTCGGTAGTCATCAGTAACTTGAGTGTTACGAAAGCGCGTGACGCCCAAATTCTTAAGTCCGTCATTCCCGCGAAAGCGGGAATCCATTTGCATTTGACGGACGCTACTTGGGACTGGCGGGTGCGGGCCGATCGGAGGTCGTCGCGGCGGGCGCGGCCGTTGTGCCTCGTCGCGTTTTCGAGCTGGCCTGGCCGGTGGGTGGGTTCTCGGCAGGAAATCCGCCGACAACATCGTCGATCGAAAGCGTCTTGGAACCCGCCACCCCGAATACAAACGTAACGGGCGAGCAGCGGTCCGACTCCATCACCATCAGGTATTCGCCGCGCTGCCGAATCGCGGCCCTTGCCGCTGCACCTTGTTCGCTCAAATCGATCGGCGAGATCGTATTGCGATACACGACGTTGTCGTAGCGGTCGAACAGCATGTAGCACGTAGCCGCATCGGCCACGCCCGCCGATAGGGCAAGCGTTGCAGCTATTGTCGGCAAAACCAGTCTTAGTCGCACGGCATTTGTCCCGATCAAAGTAAAGATCGTATGCCGCCGCGCTCGCTGGTGCAAGACGAGCGCGGCCCGTTGGCACTGCGCTTCCACTCGCGGCAGCGTTTTCGAGCGTCGCTCGAGCGACGCGCTCGGCAATCTTGCTAAGTTTCGGCGCCAGCGTCAAAATGGCCGGTTTCCCCCGCGTCCCTGCCGCCCGGCCAGGCGACTCGCTCACCGAACGGAAATTCCTTGCTGACCGCGTCCAACATCACCATCCAGTTCGGCGCCAAGCCGCTGTTCGAAAACGTCTCCATCAAGTTCGGCGACGGCAATCGCTACGGGCTGATCGGCGCCAACGGCTGCGGCAAGTCGACGTTCATGAAGATACTCGGCGGAGACCTCGAACCCGGCGCCGGAAATGTGTCGCTCGATCCCGGCGAGCGGCTCGGCAAGCTGCGGCAGGATCAATTCGCCTACGAAGATCTGCGAGTGCTCGACGTGGTCATGATGGGTCACGAGCGGCTCTGGAACGTACTGAAGGAGCGCGACGCGATCTACGCCAATCCCGACGCCAACGACACCGACTATCTGCACGCGGCGGAGCTGGAAGCCAAGGTTGCCGAGTTCGACGGCTATACCGCCGAGGCGCGCGCGAGCGAGCTGCTGCTGGGCGTTGAGATCGAGCAGCGGCTCCATGACGGGCCGATGGCCAATGTCGCGCCGGGCTACAAGCTGCGGGTACTTCTGGCCCAAGCGCTGTTTGCCGATCCGGATATCCTGCTGCTGGACGAGCCGACCAACCATCTCGACATCAACACCATTCGCTGGCTCGAAGGCGTGCTCAATGCGCGCTCTTCGACGATGGTGGTGATCTCGCATGACCGGCACTTCCTGAACAGCATCTGCACGCACATGGCGGATCTCGACTACCGGACCCTCAGCGTGTACCCCGGCAGCTACGACGATTACATGATCGCGTCGACGCAGGCGCGCGAACGTCTGTTGTCGCAGAACAGCAAGGCCAAGGACCGCATTGCCGAGCTCGAGGAATTCGTGCGCCGGTTTCGCGCCAACAAATCCAAGGCGCGGCAGGCGACCTCGCGCGCCAAGGCAATCGAGAAGATCAAGATCGAGGACGTCAAGCCGTCGAGCCGGCAGAACCCGTACATACGATTCGAGATCGATCCGAAGGGCAAGCTGCACCGCACCGCAGTGGAGATCGACAAGATCGGCAAGCGCTTCGATCAGCCATTGTTCTCGGATCTGTCCTTGTTGCTCGAGGCGGGGAAGCGCTTGGCGATCATCGGCGCCAACGGGTCCGGCAAGACGACGCTGCTCCGAACGCTCCTCGGCGAGCTGGCGCCGGATCAGGGAACGGTGAAATGGGCGGAAAAGGCCACCATTGGCTATTACCCGCAGGACCAATCGGCCGAGTTCGAAAGCGAGGTCGAGGTGTTCGACTGGATGAAACAGTGGGCCCGCGAAGGCGATGACGATCAGGCGGTGAGGAGCGTCCTGGGCAAGCTTCTATTCTCCGGCGATGACGTCGCCAAGCCGCTGCGTGTCCTTTCCGGAGGGGAGAGGGGCCGCATGCTGTTCGGCAAGCTGATGTTGACCCGTCCCAATGTGCTGATGATGGACGAGCCGACCAACCATATGGACATGGAATCGATCGAATCCCTGAATCTGGCGCTCGAGCGCTACGAGGGCACCTTGATATTCGTCAGCCACGACCGCCAGTTCGTTTCGTCCCTTGCGACCCACGTAATCGAGCTTGGAAAGGGCCAATTCACCGAATATGACGGCTCTTACGACGACTACCTCGTATCCAAGGGTGCTGGTTAGCGGCTAAAACGCTGGGTTTGGCATGGGCGGCGCCCCGGAGCCGCCCAGCGCGCTTGCGTCGGGGGCGGCTTTAGTCAACAATTATGCCAATGGTATGGCTTTGGACGGCTTTTCAGACCGAAATTGCATTACTATGTTGTCTAGATTGCAAACGGAAGATTCGTGAAACTATTCGACCGAGTCCTTAATCCGCGCGAGATCCGGCGCCGTTTGGGATTGAACCAGGAACAATTCTGGACCCAGATCGGCGTCACGCAAAGCGGCGGTTCGCGCTACGAAAGCGGGCGCGAGATGCCCAAGCCTGTCCGCGAGTTACTCCGGCTCGTCCACGTCGAGCAGATTGACCTGTCGCAGGTCAAGCGCGTCGACTTCGAAATCATCAGCTATCTCAAGGAATCGCACCCGGACCTGTATCGGAGCTTGCGTCGCGCCGTACGCAGCAAGCACAAGCGGCCCGATGGCGAGCCGGCGGTGCTCGCCGACGACAGCGTCATGCGCGTTCACGCCGAAGCAGGCACTGAGGACGTAACCGGCACCAACTAGCGGTTCCTGCACGTCGGCGGCGGCAAGCCGCCGCCGATCTTCAGTCGGCGCGACCACCGTTGTGCCGGCTACCCGACAGAATTTATTTCTTGTTCAATGCGCCACGCTAGAATTTGGCTTTGGCGCGGCGCTCGATCCGGCTTGCGCCCATGGTTTGCCAAGGAGACAGGCCGGATGGCTGAACAGCAACGCGTGGTGTGGCTCGATCGGCTCGGCATGTCCGATCTGGCGCAAGTCGGCGGCAAGAACGCTTCGCTTGGAGAAATGATCGGTCATCTCGCGGCGGAAGGCGTCCGCGTTCCCGGCGGATTCGCGACCACCGCATTGGCCTTCCACGAGTTCATCGACGGATCGCAGCTTCGTCCCCGAATCGACGCCGCGCTCGCAAAGCTCGATGTCGATAATGTCCCGGCGCTCACGCGCGCCGGCGCCGAAATCCGCGGCTGGATCATCCAGGCGCCGCTACCTCCGCCCCTCGTAGGCGAAATCGAAGCCGCGTATCGGCAACTCCTCGTCCAGTCGTCGAACGCACCGGTTGCCGTGCGCTCATCCGCCACTGCGGAAGACCTGCCCGACGCATCCTTTGCCGGGCAGCAAGAAACATTATTAAATATTAATGGTTTGGATAATGTTCTTAAAGCTATAAGAGAGGTATTCGCGTCCCTTTACAACGACCGGGCCATCGCCTATCGCGTCCACAAAGGGTTCGCTCACGCCGACGTCGCACTTTCGGTCGGCATCCAACGCATGGTGCGCAGCGATCTTGGTGCCGCCGGCGTGATGTTCACCCTCGACACCGAATCCGGATTCGATCAGGTGGTGTTCATCACTTCCGCCTACGGGTTGGGCGAGACCGTCGTTCAGGGCGCCGTGAACCCGGACGAATTCTATTTGTACAAGCCGAACGTCATCGCCGGCCGGCCCGCGATCCTGCGCAAGGAGCGCGGCAGCAAGGAAAAGAAGATGGTCTTCAGCGACGCTGCGGCGGGGCGTTCGGTTGCCACGATCGATGTGCCTATCGAGGACCAGAGGCGCTTTTCAATCACCGACGCGGAAGCCGTGGAACTGGCGCGTTACGCGCTGATCATCGAGCGGCACTATGGCCGCGCGATGGACATCGAATGGGGACGAGACGGCGTCGACGGCAAGCTCTACATCCTGCAGGCGCGGCCCGAGACGGTGAAGTCGCAAGAGCACGACGCGCAGCGGCTGCGTCGCTACCGGATCGAAACCCCGACGAAGGTGCTGGCGAGCGGCCGCGCCATCGGCCAGAAAATCGCGCAGGGACCCGTGCGGCTGATCGCGTCCGCTGCCGAGATGGACCGGGTCAACGCCGGCGACATTCTGGTCACGGACATGACCGACCCCGACTGGGAGCCGGTGATGAAACGGGCGGCCGCGATCGTGACCAATCGCGGCGGCCGCACCTGCCACGCCGCAATCATTGCCCGCGAGCTGGGCGTTCCGGCGGTGGTCGGCTGCGGCGACGCCACGACCGTTCTCGAGGAAGGGCAAGGGGTCACGGTTTCGTGTGCCGAAGGTGACACCGGACACATCTACGATGGCTTGCCGGCTATCGAGATCATCGATGTCGCATTGAACGAGATGCCTGCCGCGCCGACGAAAATCATGATGAATGTCGGCAACCCGGAACTGGCATTCGAGTTCTGCAAGCTTCCCAACGACGGCGTCGGACTGGCGCGGCTCGAGTTCATCATCAATCGAAACGTGGGCGTGCATCCGAAGGCGCTGATCAATTTCGATACGCAGCCCGCGGCCCTCAAGGCGCAGATCAGCGAGCGAATCGGCGGCTACGACAGCCCGACCGAATTCTATGTGTCCAAGATCGCCGAGGGTGTGGCCACGATAGCAGCCGCGTTCTGGCCGAAAAAGGTGATCGTGCGCATGTCGGACTTCAAGTCGAACGAATATTCGAACCTCCTCGGCGGAGCGGAGTACGAGCCGCACGAGGAAAATCCGATGATCGGCTTCCGCGGCGCATCGCGCTACGTCGCGCCCGAGTTTTACGATTGTTTCGTGCTCGAATGTCTGGCCTTGAAGCGCGTGCGCGACACGATGGGTCTTACCAACGTCGAAGTCATGATCCCGTTCGTGCGCACGCTTACCGAAGCCCTTCAGGTGATTGCGATACTCGCCAGGAATGGCCTCAAGCGCGGCGACAACGGATTGAGGCTGATCATGATGTGCGAGATTCCGTCGAACGCCATTCTCGCCGACCGCTTCCTGGAGCATTTCGACGGCTTCTCGATCGGCTCCAACGACATGACCCAATTGACGCTGGCGGTCGACCGCGATGCCGGGGGCGCCCTTGCGGCCACATTCGACGAGCGCGACGATGCAGTGAAGGCGATGCTGGCGATGGCCATCACCGCATGCAGAAAGGCGGGCAAGTATGCCGGCATCTGCGGCCAGGGTCCGTCGGATTATCCCGATCTCGCCCAGTGGCTGGTCGAGCAAGAGATCGAAAGCATTTCCCTGAATCCGGACACGGTCGTCGATACCTGGCTTTCGCTGGCGAAGAACAAGCGCGCCTGAGGGCAAACGGCGCCGGCAGCCTCGTCCATCCGTCTGATTGACGACCGCGGGTCGCGCGCGCGCAATCGGCCCCATGAAGGTGGTGCGCGCGCTGCGTGTGTCGTTAGGGCCGTCGCGGTTAGCGGCGGGGCTGATTTGCATTACGTGCCTGGCAACCGCCGCGCTAGTTGCGTGGCTGCCGGGTGCGGCGGTACTTCGTGGCGGGTTCGTGATCGGTATCGGCGCCTATGCGATCGTGACGCTGCGACACTGGGCGACTCGCAGCGCGTCGCACGCGGTCATCGGCATCGAGCTGGACGCAGATCGCGTGGTGTGCCTGACAGAACGCGCCGGCCGCCGCATCGAAGGCCTCGTGCAGCCGGATTCATATGTCGGCGCTCTGGTTACTACCTTGGTCATGCGCCCCGAAGGCAAACGTCGCCTGCGAACGATTGCCATCCTGCCCGATATGCTGCCCGCCGACGACTTCCGTCGGTTACGTCTGCTGCTGCGTTTGGGGCGCGCTGCCACTACGACGGCGGATTCGTAGCCTGCGCAAGTTGCAACCAACGTTGACCGTCGATGACGCCGCCGCTTTGGCTCTTTGGCTGGCCGCTGATGAGATAAAGATAGAGCGGCAGGAAAACGTCGGGCGAGGGCAGTCGCGTAATGTCATCGCCCGGATGCGTCTGCGCCCGAAGCGGCGATCGCATCGGCCCGGGCACCACACCGTTGACGCGAAGCGTCGCGACGTTTTCCCATTCGTCCGCGAGTATCGCGAGCAGCGCCGACAATCCGGCCTTCGCGACCGCGTACGCTCCCCAGAATGCTTTCGGCTCCTGGCCGCGGGTGTCGAGCGTGAAGGTCACGCTCGCATCCGGAGCGGCGCGCAGCATGGGCAGCAAGGCCCGCGTCAGACCGAACGGTGCCAGCAGGTCCACGCGCACGGTTGCGAGCCAACTGTCGAACGCCTGGTGTTCGATCGGCCCAAGCGAACCGAGCAGCACCGCGGTGTGCACGATGGCATCGATGCGGCCGTGCTGTGCTTGCAGCGCGCTGGCGACGTTGGCAAAGTCCTCTGCTTTGGCGATCGCGAAATCGAGCGGCAGTATCGTCGGCTCAGGATGCCCGGCGGCGAGGATCCGGTCGTAGAGCGCTTCCAGCTTGCGCACCACGCGGCCATGCAGTACGACCGTAGCGCCCTGTGCAGCGCAGCCCATGGCGAGCACGGAGCCGAGTCCGCCGCTCGCGCCGGTGATCAGTATCACCTGGCCGGCGAGTCGTTCAGGATTCTGCGAAGGGGAAGTCGGCATCGGCGTGGCGATGGCGCGAGACGGCCGCCGATGATAGCGGAAAACGCGCGATGCGATCGCAACGTCGGCCACTGCAGGAAGGCGACATGCCCGTCGCAAACGCTCCGCAGGTTTGCAAAAGGACGCGCCCGGTCCTATAATTCCGGCCTTGCTGTGGGGCTATAGCTCAGCTGGGAGAGCGCTTGCATGGCATGCAAGAGGTCAGCGGTTCGATCCCGCTTAGCTCCACCAATCGCCCGTCGCAACAACCGCCTCGT
>JADGRP010000161.1 GCA_017880805.1 Burkholderiales bacterium | reverse complement strand
GGATCAGCAGCGACGGACTCTCGGTTCCGAGCGGCTTCCATTGAGCGCCGGGAACGATCGGCAAGACAATACAGCTCAGGGCCAGCAACGCGACGTGGACCCGAATCTGCATTCGCGCCGAGGTTCGACGCACGACCAGGTCGGCGTAGGCGTAGCCGAGCAGAAGCGTCGTTTGAAAGAACACCAGGCACGTGGTCCACACATTGGCCGACCCGCCGAACCACGGCAGGATCTGCTTGGCCATGATCGGTTGAACCAGGAACAGCAGAAACGCGCTGACGAAGATAGTGGCGGCGTAGAGGACCATGGAACCGATCAAGAACGAGTGGCCACGTGCCGCTGGCGCGACGCCGTCGCTTGAAACTGGAACGGCGCATTCTACCGGAGGGCCGAAACTTGGGCCAAGGAGCTGCGGTTTCCGGCGTTGTCGCGATCAATGTCGCCGCCGGGGCGACGCCTTCGTTACGCACTAATCACTCATTTTTCAATGAGTCGGCTTCTGGCGAAAATAATCCATGCGGTCGATCGAGCGGACCTTGATCTCGCGGACGTCGATACCCTGCAATACGCGCAACGGGATCTCGCTGCCGGCCGCACCTCGTCCCCAGATCTTGCGATAGAACTCCGCTTGCGAACGCACCCCTTCGCCGCCAACAGCGAGAATGATATCCCCGCTCTGCACGCCCGCCCGGTCGGCGGGCCCTTCCGGCGACACGCGGTCGACGACCAGCCGGCCTTGGACCTCATCTGCCGACACTCCGATCCACGGACGTGCGGGCCCCGCGCGCCGCCCGGTCTTGATCAGATCGGAAAGGATCGGTTTCAGCGCGTCAATCGGAACGAACATATTGCCCGGCAGGTGCGGATTGCCCTCCGATGCATCGCGCACAATCAGCGACCCGACGCCGAGCAGGGATCCATCGGTGCCGATCAGCGCGGCGCCGCTCCAGTTCAAGGTCGGAGGCGAAGTAAAAATCGCCCGATCGAGCAGGTATTCCCAGCTGCCGGTGAAGGGCCGGCGCGACACGACGACGGCGCGCGTCGCCTCGTCGCGCCCGCCATGATTGACGATCAACACCGGGTCGCTTTCGGCAAGCTTGCCCGAGTCGCCCAGCTTCAATGGCGCGATGTCGAACGGCGCGATTGGTTGTACCAGCCCGAGACCGGTGCTGTGATCATAGGCAACGACGCGCGCTGGATGCACGTGGCCTTCGTCGTCGACGATCTTGACGTCATCAGCCTCGACGATCAAGTAGCCGATGGTGAGAATCAATCCGCCCTTGCCGATCACGACTCCCGTGCCTTCGCGCGTGGCGCCCAGCGTTGCCGCGCTGCGTGCGTCAGGCAGCGCTCGGGTCTGGACGGTGACTATCGCGTCGAAAAAGGAACCTTCGTCGATCGATAGAGTTTCGACTCGCGGTGTATCCGCTGCGCTCGCCGCGGCTGAGCCGAGCAACACGGCGAACAGCCATCCGCGCAGCGGACGAAGGAAGGCCCATATCAAGATGCGCTGAGAGACCATCGCGACCTCCAATCCGCAACACCGTATGTACCCAACGAATGCGCTCAACGACATGCGTCGCGTCAAGCCACTATAACGCGATTGGCCGCCGCGGCAAACGTCCGATGGTGCGCGAACAATGCGACGGCTCGCAGGGCGCGCGAGTGTCGCTATAATGCCGGTCACATTCAAATAGCAATAACCAGGGGGATACTCGGTGAAGACCAGCGCCGTGAATGCGGCCGACCTCGCACGTTCGGTAATCGCGGTGCCTCCGCTCGCAAGGAACGGCGACCTGACGCTCAATCCAGAAGCGAATGTGTCCCTGATCCGTCACTTGGAAGACGGCGGCGTGTCGACGATGATGTATGGCGGCAACGCGAACTTCTACAATATGGGCATGTACGAGTACGGCGCGGTGCTGGACTTTCTCGAACATACCGTCGCCGCGAGCACCTGGCTCATCCCGTCTGCGGGCCCGGATTTCGGCAAGCTCATGGATCAGGCGCGCATATTGCGGACGCGGGCGTTTCCAACCGCGATGGTGCTTCCCCTGACCTTCCCGGCGACGCCGGATGGCAGCGAGAAGGCAATCAGGCTGTTTGCGGAAAGCTACGGCCGACCGGTCATCGTCTACGTCAAGGTCGAGAGCTTTCTTACTCCGACTCATATCAAGCGGCTGGCCGATGCCGGACTCGTCGCGGGGATCAAGTACGCGGTGGTCCGGGAAGCTCCGGCCGCCGACGCCTTCCTGCGCGAGTTGCTGGACAAAGTCGACGCCAAGCTGATCGTCAGCGGCATCGGCGAGCGCCCTGCGATCGAACACTTGCGCATTTTCGGGCTCGCGGGATTTACCTCCGGGTCGGTCTGCATAGGGCCGCGCGGATCGACCCGGATGTTGGCGGCGCTGAAGTCCGGTGATTTCGCGACGGCGAGTGCGATTCGCGCGGCCTATCTTCCGCTCGAGAATCTTCGCGATGCCCATTCGCCGATCCGCGTGCTGCACGAGGCGGTGACTCTTGCGGGCATTGCCGACATGGGCCCGATGTTGCCGCAGCTTTCGAATATTGCCGCGGATCAGAGACCGGCAATCGAGGCCGCGGCGAAGGCGCTGCTGGCGCACGATCGCGCATTGCAATGAGGAGATTTCAATGAGGAGCCATCCATGACCGCGCGCCGCAAACAGCCCGAGCAACTCCGATCGCACCGCTGGTACGGCGTCAACGATTTGCGATCGTTTGGACACCGCTCACGCACGGCGCAGATGGGCTATTCGCGCGCCGATTACGCCGGCAAGCCGGTGATCGCGATCATCAATACGTGGAGCGACATCAACCCGTGCCATTCGCACTTTCGCCAGCGGGCCGAGGAAGTGAAGCGGGGGATATGGCAGGCAGGCGGGTTTCCGGTCGAGATGCCGGCGATGACGCTTTCAGAGCCGTTTCAGAAGCCGACGACGATGCTCTACCGAAATTTGCTGGCCCTGGAAACCGAGGAGCTGCTGCGCTCGTATCCGGCCGACGGCGCAGTATTGATGGGCGGCTGCGACAAGACGACACCGGGATTGCTGATGGGCGCGATCAGCATGAATCTGCCCGCGATCTACATGCCTGGCGGGCCGATGCTGCGCGGCAATTGGCGCGATCAGACACTGGGTAGCGGGTCCGATGTGTGGAGGTACTGGTCGGAGAAGCGCGCCGGCAACATCAACGAAGATCAATGGGAGGAAATCGAGAACGGAATCGCGCGCTCGCCCGGTCACTGCATGACCATGGGCACCGCATCGACCATGACGTCGGCGTCCGAGGCTTTGGGTTTTACGCTCCCTGGCGCCGCGTCGATTCCGGCACCGGACTCGCGGCACGCGCGGATGGCGACCGATACCGGCCGCCGGATCGTCGACATGGTGTGGGAAGATCTCAAGCCTCGCGACTTCCTTACCGCCGCTTCGTTCGACAACGCGATCACCGCCGTGCTTGCCATCGGCGGCTCGACCAATGCGCTGGTGCACCTCGTCGCGCTGGCACGACGCGCCGGCATACCGTTGACGCTCGATCGATTCGACGAGCTTTCGCGTACGACACCGCTGGTCGCGAACATCAGACCGGCAGGCAAGTACCTCATGGAGGATTTCTTCTACGCCGGAGGCCTGAGAGCGTTGCTGGCGACGATAGGCGACAAGCTGGCATTGGACGCGCGCACCGTCAACGGACGAACGCTGGGTGAAAATATCTCCGGCGCCGAAGTGTTCAATCGCGACGTGATACTGCCGCGCGACAAGGCGCTGGTGGCGAGCGGCAGCCTTGCGGTGCTGCGCGGCAACCTCGCGCCGAACGGCGCGGTGATCAAGCCCGCGGCCGCGGAGCCGCGCTTGCTCAAGCATTCCGGGCCGGCGGTGGTATTCGCCGATTACAACGACATGGCGGCGCGCATCGACGACCCCGCGCTCGACGTCACCGCGGACTCGGTGCTGGTGCTGAAGAACGCCGGGCCGCTCGGTGCGCCCGGCATGCCCGAATGGGGCCAATTGCCGATCCCGAAAAAGATTCTCGCCCAGGGCGTTCGGGACATGCTGCGCATCTCCGACGCGCGCATGAGCGGTACGAGCTACGGCGCCTGCGTGCTGCACGTGGCACCGGAATCATTTGCCGGCGGGCCGCTGGCTTTCGTGCGCGACGGCGACATCATCGAGATTGATGTGGCCGAACGTCGCCTGGAGTTGAAGATCAGCGACGCCGAGCTTGCCCGCCGCCGCGCCGAATGGAAAGTGCCGCAACCGCGCTTCGAGCGCGGCTACGGCGCGCTGTACCAGCAGCACATCACCCAGGCCGATCAAGGCTGTGATTTCGATTTTCTCGAGGGCACCGCTCCTACGGCAGAGCCGGAAATTCATTGATCGTGAGGACCGTCGCGGCCTCGAAGCTCGTCGATCTCGTTGCAGCGATCATGTTGGCCGGCGGTTGCGACGCGCACGAGGCGACGATGGTCGCGCGCCGGCTCGTCGACTCGAACCTGGTGGGGCACGATTCTCACGGGATCATCCGCGTCGGCAAGTATCTCGAGTGGATGCGCAATGGCTGGTTGCGAGCCAATCAGTCGCCGTCGATCGTTTTCGAAAGCGACACCATCGCGATCATCGACGGCAATCGCGGGTTCGGGCAGGTGGTGGGCGAGTTCGCCGGCAAGACCGGGACGGCCAAGGCGGCCAAGACCGGCATCGCGATGGTCGGACTGCGCAATTGCGGGCATCTTGGCCGCGTCGGCGACTGGGCGGAATTGGCGGCTGCCGAAGGCCAGGTGTCGTTGCATTTCCTGAATACGTCGGGTGCGCAGCGTGTGGCACCCTTCGGCGGTAGCGACCGCCGCCTGTCGACCAATCCGATCACCGTCGGCGTGCCTGTCGCGGGCGGCGATCCGGTCATACTGGACGTGACCACGTCGATGGTTGCCGAAGGAAAGTTGTTTGTCGCGAGCAACAAGGGCGAAAACGTTCCTCCGGGGTGGATCATCGACCGACATGGCAAGCCAACCACCGACCCGAAAGACTTCTACGATGGCGGCGCGCTGCTGACGGTGGGCGCGCACAAAGGCTCCGGCCTGTCGATCATCGTCGACTTGCTCGCGGGCGCGATCTCGACGGGAAGAAGCTCGGATCCTGAAGACACGGTGCTGCGTAACAACATGCTGTCGATCTACATTGCTCCAGCGGTCTATGATTCCGACGGCGCGGTCGCGCGGGAAGTCACACGATTCGTCGAGTGGGTGAAGGCGTCTCCTCCGGCCGTAACGGGCCAGCCGGTATTGCTTCCGGGTGAAGTCGAGCGCGTCACCCGGGCACAGCGCAGCGTCCAAGGCATCGCGATCGACGACCAGACGTTGAAAGATCTGCTGGCCGCGGCGGCGTCGGTCGGCATAGTCGCCGAATCGGCAATGGCCATGATTGCCGGTTGAGCGGCGTGACGAATCGCCGTTCGGGGCAGCGCAACGACTTCCGGCTGTCACCGGCAAGCGCTCAGAAACAAACCAGGACAAGCAGATGCTTCGCAGCTTCCTGATTCAAGCGTTGATTTTTGCGGCGGCAGCGCTTGCTGTTGCAAACGCCGGCGCGGCGGATAGCTATCCAAGCAGGGCAATACGCATTGTCGCACCAAGCACGCCCGGCGACGCGCCCGACGTGATCGCACGGCTCGTCGCCGAGCGGCTTTCGTCTGCACTCGGCCAACAGGTATTCGTGGAAAATCATCCTGGCGCGGGAGGGGTCGTCGGCTCCGACATTGTCGCCAAGGCCGTGCCGGACGGCTATACGCTGATCATCGGCAATGCGGGTTCGCACGGAATCAACGCCGCCGTGTATTCGAAGCTGCCTTACGACATCCAGCGCGACTTCGCGCCGGTGTGTCAGATCGCGATCGCGCCCAACATCATGGTCGTCAATCCGAACCTGCCGGTGACCGATGTTCGGCAATTCATTGCTTACGCGAAAGCCCGCCCGGGCGCATTGAATTACGCATCCGGCGGTAACGGCAGCAGCGCGCACATGTCGATGGAGTTATTCAAATCCATGACGGGCGTCGATTTGCTGCACGTGCCCTACAAGGGGTCTTCGCCCGCGCTGACCGACGTCATCACCGGCCAGGTGTCGGCGATGATCGTGAACATGCCGCCTGCCGTGCCTTTCGTCAAAGCGGGCAAGCTGCGCGCGCTCGCGGTGACGACCCGCAACCGCTCGCCCTTGTTGCCCGAGGTGCCGACAGTGGCCGAATCCGGTCTGCCGGGATACGAGACGGTGGCATGGTTCGGCATTCTCGCGCCCGCCGCAACACCGAAGGACATCGTGAATCGCTTATCGGCGGAGATAGCCATGATCGCTCGCTCGCCGGCCATGCGCGAGCGTCTCAGCTCGCTTGGCGCCGAAGCGGTGGGCAGCACGCCGGAGGAATTCGCTGCGGTCATCGCCCGGGACATCGCGAAATGGACACCGCTGGCCAAGTCGGTCGGCATCAAGGTCGACTGACGCGGCCGCCGCGTTTCTAGAGCCCGCGCCCGATGTCCTCTATCGCAGCGATCGAAGCGGTCGTCGTCAATGTCTCCCCCAAGACGAATTGGACATTTATCGCGGTAAGGACCGACGCTGGCGTGACGGGCTGGGGAGAGTGTTCGCTCAATCGCTGGGAGCCACTGCTGACCGCGTACGTCGAGGTCCTTGCGCAAGATATTGTCGGCCGTGACGTTTCCACGGCAGCCGAGGCGATTCGCTACCTTCCGCATTCTCCCGGCGGGCTCGTCGCGCATGCAGTCAGGAGCGCGCTGGAACAGGCGATCACAGACATTTCGGCTCAACTTGCCGCACAGGCCATTCACCAGTTCATCGGGCCGGCGCGGCGCCACACGGTGCCTGCGTACGCCAACATCAATCGCGGCGTGAGATCGCGCTCGCCTGAAGGGTTCGCCGACGAGGCACGCGCTGCCCTTGCTGCCGGCTACAAGTGCGTCAAACTCGCGCCCTTCGACGGCGTGATCGCCGAAGACGCGGACACGACGCCGATCGATGATCGCATCCATGAGGGTCTCGACCGGGTCTTCGCGGTACGCGACGCGATCGGCCCCGGCTCTCCTCTACTGGTCGATTGCCATTGGCGATTGGACGAGGCTCGCGCGACGGCGCTGATCGGCGATATCGCGCCCGCGTCGCCGTATTGGATCGAGTGTCCCATCTCAGAGCATCCGTCGCAGTTCGGTGCGATCGCGCGCTTGCGCGAGCGCACGCGCTCGCAAGGCATCCGGCTCGCCGGCGGTGAAATGATCACTGGGGCGGAGCAGGCCGCAGCCATGTGCGCGTCCTCGCTCTACGATGTGCTCATGCCGGACGTCAAGTACGCAGGCGGGTACCATGGCATGCTGGAGATCGCGAAAATTTGCATTGCCAGTGGCGTCACTTTTTCGCCCCACAATCCAACGGGACCGGTTGCGCACTTGGCCAGCATCCACGTCTGCGCGGCGGCGCCAGACGTCTTGTGGTTGGAGCATCAATGGGCGGAAAGCCCGCTCTTCGATGCGCTGATCGGAGGCTGCGCCGCGCCACTCGTGGATGGCGCATTTGTCGTGCCGAGCGCTCCTGGCCTCGGCGCCGCACTCGATCTTGTCGTAGCGCGAGCACATCCTCACGTATCGCTGCCTCGAAATGCCAACCTCGACGAACGCCTCGGCTGATGATGACGACACTTTTCGAGAGCTTTGTTTCGCACCGGATCAGAACTTCCGGCGCCGAGATCAATCTGGTCACGGGAGGCAGCGGGCCGCCGCTGCTTCTGTTGCATGGCTATCCCCAGACCCACGCAATGTGGCACAGAATCGCGCCGCGGCTGGCGCAGCGGTTCACCGTCGTTTGCCCCGATCTGCGGGGATATGGCGACTCCGAAAAGCCCGAGGGTGGGACGTCGCACCTCAACTATTCGAAACGCGCGATGGCCAAGGACCAGGTCGAGGTCATGCAGGCGCTGGGCTTTGCGCAGTTCGCCGTCGCAGGTCACGACCGGGGCGGCCGGGTTGCTCACCGCATGGCGATGGATCATGCGGATAGCGTGCAGAAGCTGATCGTCCTCGACATTTCTCCTACCCGGCAGATGTTCGCGCACACCGATCAGGCATTTGCAACGGCGTATTACCACTGGTTCTTCCTGATTCAGCCATTCGATCTTCCCGAACATCTGATTGGCGCCGACACCTCGTATTACTTGCGTCGCAAGCTCGGCGGCTGGTCGTCCGGATTGCAGCATTTCGATCCTCGCGCGCTCGCTGAATACGAGCGCTGTTTCGCCGATCCGGCAACCGTTCATGCGACCTGCGAGGACTATCGTGCGGCTGCGACCATCGACCTCGAACACGACGCTGCTGACGGTGACGCCCGCGTCCGTTGCCGCATGCTTGTGCTTTGGGGCGAAAAAGGTGTCATCCATCGGCAGTTCAAGCCGCTCGAGGATTGGAAGCGCGTTGCCGACGACGTCTCCGGTCGTGCGCTTTCGTGCGGACATTTCCTGGCAGAGGAAGCGCCGGATGCGACATTGAATGAAATGCTGGCCTTTCTTGACGGTTAGAAGCGACGCGGGCTTATGCCGGGCTAGGCCAATCTGGTAAAATGCGCAGCTTGGCCAAGTAGCTCAGTTGGTAGAGCAGAGGACTGAAAATCCTTGTGTCGGTGGTTCAATTCCGCCCTTGGCCACCAGATTTGAGTTCCGCCCGAAGCAAGGTCGCCCGATCGGTGTTCCGCGGCATTCGGTAGTTGTCACAGCACTCACATCGGCGATAAGCAAATTCCCCGCTTCCAGTGCGATCGAGCGTCGAATGACATCGCTCCGGCTCGCGGATCGAGAACTCGCAACTCAATCGACCTCGCTGACCGGTCGCCGTAAGCAAGGCGGCACGTGAAATGAACTACAGAGACGCGACGATTTCGGAATACGTGATCGACACAGCGACGTGGATTCTCAAACACGCGTGGCGCCGATCGCCGCCTGCCGAGGAGTTGCCGCTGCGATCGGAGCTGTTCAGCGCCGATCAGATGGAACAGTATGGGACGGTCCTTGCGTCTTCCCATCAGTTGACCAGGCGGCGCGGCCCCGACCAGCTTCTGACGCGCCTGGCCGACAACGAAAGCACGCTGCTCGGCGTCTGCAAGCTGCTGACAGTCGCGGTCACGGCGAACCACCGACTGACGCCGGCCG
Source organism: Burkholderiales bacterium (assembly GCA_017880805.1). Classification (GTDB taxonomy): domain Bacteria; phylum Pseudomonadota; class Gammaproteobacteria; order Burkholderiales; family Casimicrobiaceae; genus PALSA-1003. The sequence continues at coordinate 9,276 of JADGRP010000161.1, read as the reverse complement.
GCGAATGGTTGCTCGACAACCTGTATCTGATCGAAGAGCAGATCCGAACTGCCAAGCGCCACCTGCCCAAGGGCTACAGCCGCGAACTCCCCCGGTTGGCCCGTGGGTCCTCAGCCGGCCTGCCGCGCGTGTACGACATCGCGCTGCAAACAATCTCACACGGCGACGCTCGGGTTGACACGGAAGGTCTCAGCCGTTTTGTGGCGGCCTATCAGACCGTCAGCACCCTGCAGCTGGGAGAACTGTGGGCAATTCCGATCATGCTGCGGCTGGCGTTGATCGAAAATCTGCGCCGCGTCGGCGCGCGCGTCGCCGCCGGAAGAATGGACCGGAATCTTGCCGACGCGTGGGCCGACGAGATGACGGAAGTTGCCGAAAAGGATCCCAAGAGTCTGATCCTCGTCGTCGCAGACATGGCGAGATCGGATCCGCCGATGACGACCCCGTTCGTTTCGGAATTGGCGCGACGCTTGCAGGGGCAGGGCCCGGCCCTGGCGCTGCCGCTGACGTGGATCGAGCAGCGTCTCGCCGAATCGAATCGGAATATCGAGCAGCTGGTGCAATCGGGAAATCAGCAACAGGCGGCCGATCAGGTCTCCATCTCCAACAGCATCGGCAGTTTGCGCATGCTCGGTGCCCTCGACTGGCGCGAATTCGCCGAGAGCAACAGCGTCGTCGAGCGGACATTGCGGCAGGATCCGAACGGCGTCTATGGTCGGATGGATTTCGCCACGCGAGATCGCTATCGGCACGTTGTCGAACGTTTGGCCAAGACCAGCTCCCTCCCGGAAGCCGCGGTAGCCGACGCCGCACTCAAGCTTGCACGCGAAAGCGCGGCAAGGTCCGGCGGCGACGATCCCGCAGCGCACCTGGGTTTTCATCTGATCGACAAGGGGTTCCCGAATCTCGAGCGAATCGTTCAGGCTCGCCCGACGCCATTGGAAAATGTATGGCGGGCGGGTCGCGAGTATCCGCTTCATTACTATATGGGCGCGATCACGCTGGTCACCGCGAGTCTGGCCGGCGCTTTGCTCCTCAGGGCGTATGGAGACGGCGCGCGCGAATGGCTGCTTGCTGCGGTGGGCATCCTTTCGATGATCGCGTCGAGTCAGGCGGCGGTCGAACTGGTCAACTGGGTTGCGCAAATGATCGTGACGCCGCATCCGTTGCCGCGCATGGATTTTTCCGCCGGCATTCCGTCCGCGTCGCGCACGTTGGTGGTAGTCCCGACCATGCTCACAGGCAACGCAGACGTTGCGGATCTGGTCGAGGCGCTGGAAGTTCGTTTCCTGGCCAATCGCGACCGAAACCTTCATTTCGGGCTATTGACGGACTTCGCGGACGCAGACCGGGAAGTGCTGCCAGAGGACGCGTCGTTATTGCAGCTCGCGCGAAGGAGCATCGAGGAGCTCAACGAAAAGTACGGCGACGCACCGACTCGCGCCGTGGATGATGCTGCCGATGGAACCGGTGACGGCGCCCAACACGGTCCGTTCTTCCTGTTTCATCGTCCGCGAAGGTGGAATTCGCAAGAACGACTCTGGATGGGTTTTGAGCGCAAGCGCGGAAAACTTGCGGACCTGAACGCGCTCCTGCGTGGAACCGGCAACGCGTTCTCACTCGTGGTCGGCGATACGGCATTGTTATCGGGGGTGAAATACGTCATCTCGCTCGACACCGACACGCAATTGCCGCGAGACTCCGCACGTCAATTCGTCGGCGCGATGACGCACCCGCTGAATCGTCCGCGATTCGACGCTGCGGCCGGAGACCATGGGGCCGCACTCGTGACCAGCGGTTACGGCATCCTTCAACCGCGCGTCGCGGCGAGCCTCCCCGGCACTAACCGGTCGCGTTACGCGCGACTGTTCGGCGGCGAGCCGGGTATCGACCCGTATACGCGAATCGTCTCCGATGTGTACCAGGACGTGTTCGGTGAAGGATCGTTCATTGGCAAGGGCATCTACGACGTCGATGCCTTCGAGCGTGCGCTCGCGGGTCGCCTTCCGGAGAACAGGATTCTCAGTCACGACCTTTTGGAAGGATGTTACGCCCGGGCAGGCTTGTTCAGCGACGTGCAGTTATACGAGGAGTTTCCTTTGCGCTACAGCGCGGACGTCAGTCGACGGCATCGCTGGATACGCGGCGACTGGCAGCTGGCCAGATGGGTATTGCCGCATGTCCCGGGTGCCGATGCGCGTCTGCATCGGAATCCACTGTCGGGACTGTCGCGGTGGAAAATTTTCGACAACCTCCGGCGCAGTCTTGTCTCTTCCGCGTTGACATCGATGCTGCTGCTCGGTTGGATCGCGCTGCCTCCGAGCTGGTTCTGGACGTTGACGGTACTTGGCATACTCGTCGTTCCTTCCGTCGTCGCCACGATTTTTGATCTGCTGCGGAAACTGCCCGAGGTGCTGCTGCGGCAGCACCTCGTTGCGGCGATGCGCGGTGCCGGCCGGCGCTTCGGTCAGGTGCTGTTCACGCTGACGTGTCTTCCTTATGAGGCCTACGTCAGCCTCGACGCGATCCTGCGCGCGCTGTTTCGGATGCTGGTTACTCATCGCGGGCTTCTCGAATGGAGTCCGTCACGCGAGGTCGAACGGGAATCCGAACAGGCAGCAACAATCAGCGGTCGAGCGACCCTCAACACGTCTTTTCGGCTGATGTGGATCGCGCCCATGGTAGCGGTCGCCGCGGCGATCGCCACCGCTGTGGCCATGCCGGCCACGCTGCCCATAGCGCTTCCCATACTGTTGTTGTGGACCGTCTCTCCTGTCATCGCCTGGTGGATAAGCCGGCCGTTGACCCGCCGCAGCGCCAGGCTGACGACCGACCAAGTGCACTTTTTGCGACAGTCCGCACGCCGGACTTGGGCGTTCTTCGATGCCTTTGTCGGTCCCGACGATCATTGGCTGCCGCCCGACAACTTTCAGGAACACCCCGTTGCGACCGTTGCCCATCGCACGTCCCCGACCAATATGGGGCTTGCGCTTCTCGCCAACGTGACCGCGCGCGATTTCGGCTACATCACGGCTGGCGAGCTTGTCGAGCGTACCGCCAATGCGCTCACCTCGATGCAGGCGCTCGAACGCCATCGTGGCCACTTCTACAACTGGTACGACACGCGGTCGCTGGCGCCGCTGACGCCGCGCTACATCTCGACCGTGGACAGCGGGAACCTCGCCGGCCATTTGCTGACCTTGCGCGCGGCTTTGGTCGAGATCTCCGACGCGCCGATTATCAGTCAGTCATTGTTCCTGGGCTTGGGCGACACCCTGCGGATTGCGATGCAGACCGCGGGCGGCGTCGCCACCCCCGCTTTGACACAATTCGCGAACGTGCTCAAATCCGCGTCCACCGCGCTTCCGCTCACGCTTGCCGGCGCGCATGCGCATCTGGAGGAGATGGCCGCTTTCGCCCGCGCAGCCGGTGATATCGCGGAAGGCGCTGCAACCGTTTCAAGCGAAGCTGTGGAGTGGGTGCGCGCGCTGGTCGCGCAGTGCGAGGCAGCGCTCGCCGAGTTGCGCCTGCTCATCCCTTGGGCGACGTTGCCCGCTGGTTCGCCGGGCATGCGCGATCTGACGCGCGTTGCGGTCATTCCGTCGTTGCGCCAAGTCGCCAGCCTCGACGCGCAACTGCCGGCGATCGCCTCCCTTCGTCTCGACCAGCCATCGGCGCCGGCCGAGCGTGAACGGAGTCTCGCCCTGCGGGCGCTCGTTGCCGAGGCTGGTGAGCACGCGCGCACTCGCTTGGCGGCGCTTGAACATCTGGAGGCACAAGTATCAGAGCTGGCGCAAATGGAATACGACTTCCTCTTCGATCAGACTCGTCGCCAGCTGGCAATCGGGTACAACGTCGGCGATCGCCGGCTGGATGCGAGCTTCTACGATCTGCTTGCGTCGGAGGCGAGGCTTGCCAACTTCGTCGCGATTGCGCAGGGGAAGTTGTCGCAGGAGAGCTGGTTTGCGCTCGGGCGAACGCTCACGACTTCGGGCGGAGCACCGGTACTTCTGTCGTGGGGCGGTTCGATGTTCGAGTACCTCATGCCCTTACTGGTCATGCCGACTTTCGAGAACACGCTGCTCCACCAGACGTGCAAGGCGGCAGTCGATCGGCAAATCGCCTACGGCGGCCAGCGTGGCGTGCCGTGGGGCATTTCGGAGTGCGGATACAACATCGTCGATGTGCACCTCAACTACCAGTACCGCGCGTTCGGCGTCCCGGGACTGGGATTCAAGCGCGGGCTCGGTGAGGACCTGGTCGTCGCGCCTTACGCGTCGGCGCTCGCGTTGATGGTCGCGCCCGAGGCGGCGTGTTTGAATCTGCAGCAACTCGCTGCCGAAGGACTGGCCGGTAAGTACGGCTTCTACGAAGCGATCGACTACACGCCTTCACGACTGCGGCGCGGCGAATCGCATGCCTTGATTCGCTCGTTCATGGCGCATCACCAGGGGATGAGCCTGCTATCCCTGGCGTATTTGCTGTTGGGTCGCCCGATGCAGCGGCGCTTCGAGTCCGACCCCTTGTTCCAGGCGACGATGTTGCTGCTCCAGGAGCGGATTCCAAGAGCAACTGCGCTGCGCCCGCACGCGGCCGAGCTTCCACAAATCCGCGCGGCGGACGACTTTCCCGAGATGCCGATGCGCATTCTCGCCACCCCCGACACGCCGATTCCGGAAGTGCAGCTTCTGTCGAACGGCCGTTACCACGTCATGGTCACGAACGCAGGCGGTGGCAGCAGTCGCTGGAAGGACCTCTCGGTGACCCGTTGGCGCGAAGACAGCACTTGCGACCATTGGGGCAGCTTCTGTTACCTGCGCGATGTGACGAGCGGCGAGTTCTGGTCGACTGCTCACCAGCCCACATTGAAACCATCCAAGCGCTACGAAGTCATTTTTTCCGAAGGCCGCGTCGAGTTTCGCCGTCGCGACTACGATTTCGATACGCATACCGAGATAACGGTATCGCCCGAAGACGACATCGAGCTGCGCCGCGTACGCATCACCAATCGTGCACGGACGCGGCGAAGCATCGAAATCACCACCTATGCGGAAGTCGTCCTCGCGACGGCGGCGAGCGATGCCCAGGCGCCGGCATTCGCCAATCTCTTCGTGCAGACCGAGATACTGGACAAGCGGCACGCGATCCTTTGCACCCGTCGCCCGCGCGCGCAGAGCGACCCGGCCCCGTGGATGTTTCATCTGATGGCGATGCATGGCGCGGTCGCCGAAGCTTGCTCCTACGAGACCGACCGCATGCAATTCGTCGGCCGTGGGAACAGCCCTTTTGCCCCTCAGGCCATGCTCGATCCGTCGCCACTCTCTGGCAGTGCGGGCTCGGTCCTGGATCCCATCGTGGCCATTCGGCAGCGCGTGACCATCGACCCGGGAGAATCCGCGACCATCGACATTGTCACCGGCGTCGGCGCCTCTCGCGAGGACGTGCTGGGCCTCGTCGAGAAGTACCAGGATCCGCATCTGGCCGATCGCGTGTTCGATCTGGCGTGGACCCACAGCCTCGTGGTGCTGAGGCAACTCAACGCGAGCGAAGCCGACGCGCAGCTGTTCGGTCGTCTTGCGGGCTCGGTGCTTTTCGCCAATGCCTCATTGCGCGCCGAGGCCGGCGTTCTGCGCAACAATCAGCGCGGGCAGTCGGGCCTGTGGGGTTATGCCATTTCCGGCGACTTGCCCATTGTTCTGCTGCAGATAAGCGATGCGAGCAACGTCGATCTGGTTCGGCAAATAGTGCAGGCACATGCGTACTGGCGATTGAAGGGTCTGGCCGTGGACCTGATGATCTGGAACGAGGACCATTCGGGCTACCGGCAACTGCTCCAAGATCACATCATGGGATTGGTCACCAGCGGGGTCGACGCCCACGTGCTCGATCGTCCGGGAGGCATATTCGTCCGTCGTGCCGAGCAGATCGCCGCTGAAGACCGCATCCTGATGCAAAGCGTTGCGCGGGTGATCATCTCCGACAGCAAAGGCAGTTTCGCGGACCAGATTACCCGGCGCGCGCCTCCGGAGCCACCGCTTTCACGCACCGGGTCCGCGCCGACCCGGCGCTCTGACTCCGCGCGTGCGGTCGAGGCGCCGGCGCGACCGCTGCTCTTCGACAACGGGCTCGGCGGATTTGCCACGGATGGCCGCGAGTACATCATCACCACGGGAAAGGCGCAATCGACTCCCGTGCCGTGGTCGAACGTGATCGCAAATCCGCAATTCGGGACGGTGATTACGGAAAGCGGCCAGGCCTATACCTGGGGCGAGAATGCGCATGAATTTCGCATCACGCCCTGGCATGGCGATCCGGTAAGCGATTGCGGCGGCGAAGTCTTTTATCTTCGCGACGAAGAAAGCGGCTTCTTCTGGTCGCCGACTCCGCTGCCCAGATGCGGTGCGGCGTCCTATTGCACCCGGCACGGGTTCGGATACAGCGTTTTCGAGCATAGCGAGGAAGGCATCCATTCGGAGCTGTGGGTCTACGTCGCGCTGGATGCCTCTGTGAAGTTCGCGGTGTTGAAAGTACGCAATGGATCCGGGCGGCCGCGCAAGCTTTCCGCGACCGGCTATGTCGAGTGGGTGCTCGGCGATCTGAGGGAAAAAACGGGGATGCACGTCGTGACGGAAGTTGACCATTCGAGCGGAGCGCTGATGGCGAGAAATCCATACAACAGCGAGTTCGCCGGCCGGATTGCCTTCTTCGACACCGACGCCGTCGCCCGCAGCTTGACCGGCGATCGAACCGAATTCATCGGTCGCAATGGCGGGCTCAACAATCCGGCTTCGATGGCATGGGCGGAGCTCTCAGGGAGGGTCGGACCGGCGCTCGATCCTTGTGGCGCCATCCGGGTGCCGTTTGAGCTGGAAGACGGGCAGGTCTCCGAAGTCGTTTTTCGCCTTGGCATCGGGCGGAACCGGGACGATGCACGCAAGCTGGTGCAGCGCTTCCGTGGTTCGGTGGCGGCTCGCGATGCGCTGGACAACGTGCGGCAGTACTGGGATCGGACACTCGGCGCCGTGCAGGTGAAGACGCCCGATCCATCGCTCAACGTGCTGACCAACGGCTGGCTGCTGTATCAGATTCTGGCGTGTCGCCTCTGGGGTCGCAGCGGCTATTATCAGTCGGGTGGCGCGTTTGGTTTTCGCGACCAACTGCAGGATGCGATGGCGCTCGTTCACGCCGAGCCTGCTCTTCTGCGCGAACATCTCCTGCGCTGCGCGGCGCGCCAGTTTCTCGAGGGTGATGTCCAGCATTGGTGGCATCCGCCGTCGGGCCGCGGCGTGCGGACGCGCTGCTCGGATGACTTCCTCTGGCTACCGCTTGCGACGTGTCGTTACGTCGCGGCCACGGGCGATGTGGGCATCCTGGACCAGTCGGCGCGCTTCCTCGAGGGTCGGCCGGTCGGAATCGAGGAGGATTCGTATTACGACTTGCCTGTCCGATCAGACCAGACGGCGAGCCTCTATGAGCATTGCAAGCGCGCCGTCGTGCACGGTTTGCGATTCGGCGAACACGGACTGCCGCTAATGGGTACCGGCGACTGGAACGACGGGATGAATCTGGTTGGATTCCGCGGCAAGGGCGAAAGCATCTGGCTCGCGTTCTTCCTCTATGACGTGCTCGTGCAATTTGCCGGCATTGCGACGCGACGCGGCGACACCATGTTTGTCGAGCACTGCGTATCCGCAGCGGCCGATCTACGGCAAAACATCGACCAGCACGGCTGGGACGGGCTCTGGTATCGCCGCGCGTACTTTGACGATGGAACGCCCCTCGGCTCGGCCATGAATTCCGAATGCCGAATCGATTCCATCCCGCAGAGTTGGTCGGTTTTGTCCCGCGCCGGCACAGGCGAGCGCCCGCGACTGGCCATGGCGGCCGTGGACCAGCATCTCGTTCGGCGGGACGCGGGTCTGGTTCAGCTTCTCGAGCCACCATTCGATCACTCGGCGATGAATCCAGGCTACATCAAAGGCTATGTCCCGGGTGTGCGCGAAAACGGCGGCCAATATACCCACGCCGCGATCTGGGCAACGATGGCATTCGCGGTGTTGGGCGACCGCGAGCACGCATGGGAATTGTTGGCGATGATCAACCCCGTGAACCATGCGCAAACGGCGGAGGCGACGACGGTCTACAAAATCGAGCCGTACGTCGTCGCGGCCGATGTCTATGCGCTCTCGCCACACATTGGTCGCGGCGGTTGGTCGTGGTACACGGGCTCTGCCGGGTGGCTGTACCGGCTGATTGTGGAAACGCTTCTGGGGCTGACTCTGGAAGAGGACAAACTGCGTTTGGCACCGTGCATCCCCGCTGATTGGACGACGTATGGCGTGGATTATCGATATCGGGATACGATCTATCATATTACCGTCGTGCAACTTGCCGTCCCGGAAGGCGATTCAGTTTTGACCGTCGACGGCGTGGCGCTACACGATCCGGTGATTCCGCTCGTCGACGACCGCGCGCATCACGCTGTCGAGCTGCGGCTGCATCGCGCGCCGGCGTGACGCGCACGAGGCCTGACCGATGCAATCGCTGACCGCGACGGTGCTTGACGAGCGGATCGATCCACGCGGGAACGCTTTCCACGCACTATGCGTGTTCGTGGGGACGCTGCTCGCGATTCTTCCGCTCGCTCATGTCACCGGCCTGCGCAACACGCTCGTGGTTTTTATCGCGGGCACCGCCGTACTCCACTTCCGGACCGCGCTGTGGAAGGACAATCCGACACTCCTGCCGTGGCTCGCGTGGCTCGGCTTCGCGGCCCTATCAATACTGTGGTCGGCACTGCCCGAGGTTTCCTTCCGCAGCTTTCGCACCGATCTTCTTTACCCCTTCGTGCTTTTCCTGGCCAGCTTCATGCTCGTTCGCTCGCGCCGCGGTCGACTTGCCCTGACCATCGGCGCGGGCGCCGGCACGCTGATGTCGCTGGCAACGACAATCGCGGCCGCGATTGCCCCGATCGACCCTAAGGCCCATGCGCCCATCCCCGGCGTCCTCGGATGGCTTGCATGGAAGGCCGGCGACACCGTGGATCTGAGCACCTTCGTTGCATTTGTTACGGTGCCATTGTTCCTGGTCCTGCTGACCTCGCGCAACGTGCTCTATCGCGCCGCGGTCGCGATCTGGCTGGTGGCGTTCGCCGTACTCGGCATCATGAGCGAGAGCCGGACACTGGTCGTTTCGCTGTTCATGTCCCTCGCATGCTTCGTCATCGTGCTCGGCTTGTTGCGAGGCAAGCTGCACCTGCGTTCGGTGCTGGCGGTG
>JADGRP010000015.1 GCA_017880805.1 Burkholderiales bacterium | reverse complement strand
GGCAGATGCGCAAGCAGGTCAGCCGCGTCGAGATGCAGCAGGCGCGCGTAATTGCGCACGAAGCCGCGGCTGAACGTACGACCCGGCAGCTCGCCGAAGCTCTCGTCCTCCAGCGCCTTAACCTGCCGCGGTGCCAGTTTCAGTTGCTGCGCCACCTGGTCGAGTGAAAGCCCGGCTGCCTCGCGCGCGGCCCTGAGGCGCGCGCCGGGGCCGGCCGACGCGGCGACAGGCGCGAGCCCATCGACGTCGTTTGGCGTTTGCTCCTGCGTTGCCGTCACTCGCAAGCCTCGGTTGTGATGGCTTTGGTTTCGTCGGAATCCGGAAAGCGATTGCGCAGTTGCGATATGTACGACAGCTCCGCTTGCCGGTCACCCAGCTTGCGTTCGATACAGAGCCCGAGATAGATGGCCTCGGGCGGCGGCGTGGTCGTCTGCATCACCGCCCTCATCCAGTTGCGCGCTTCCTCGTATCGAGCCTCCTTGTACGCGATCAACGCGACGCCATAGCTCGCCAACGCATTGCCGGGCTGCGCGGCAAGCGCGCGGCGGAAGTACGATTCGGCGGCCCGGATGTCGCCGATCGTCTGCGCACAACGCCCGGCATTGACCAGCGCGATTTCCGGTGTTCTGTACAAAGAATTGCTTACCGCGATTTCGAACTGCACCAATGCTTCGCGCTCGCGCTTGTGCTGGCACAAATACCAGCCCCAGTTGTGGTGCACGTCGGAATCGTTGGGCGCGAGCTCGAGCGCGCGCTGAAAGCTCTGCTCCGCCTTGCGGTCGTCGCCCAGCATGGCGTACACCAGCCCGTAGACGTTATAGGCTGGCGCATAGCCGGCGTCGGTAGCCACCGCCAGATTGAGCTCCTCGATCGCGATCGCCATCTGCCCGCGTTCGTAATAACCCCCGGCCAGATCCGTGTGCATCCGTGCCCGCTCCGCTGGGCTTGCCTGCTGCTGCGGCGGCGGCGTAAGGCGCGGTTGCGGCTCGGGCGCTTTCGGGGTGCTGTTGCAGCCGACGAGCAACGCCAAGGCACCGAGGGTGACTAAAGCGCGAGCGTGGCATCGATTGCTCCTGGGCATGGGTCAGGTCCTCGCAACAGGTTGAATGCGGTGCATGCGCCGCTTGGTCCGGTCCTGGACCTGGCCGGCGAGCTGACCGCACGCGGCGTCGATATCTTCGCCGCGGGTTTTACGGATCGTGGCGACCAGGCCCGCGTCCTGAAGTATTCGCTGAAAGGCGACGATTCGGTTGCGGGAGCTGGTCCGGTACTCGGTGTTCGGGAACGGATTGAATGGGATCAGATTGAATTTGCACGGTACGTCGCGAACAAGCGACGCAAGCTCCCGGGCCTGCTCGGGTGCGTCGTTGACCTGATCGAGCATCACGTACTCGAACGTGACAAAGTCGCGCGGCGCACGCTCGATGTAACGCAGGCACGCGGCGAGCAGCAGGCGAATAGGATACTTGCGATTGATCGGCACGAGCTGGTCGCGCAATGCGTCGTTCGGCGCGTGCAGGCTGACCGCGAGAGCGACCGGACAATCGTCGCGCAGGCGATCGAGCGCCGGTACGAGCCCGGAGGTCGAGAGCGTCACGCGGCGCCGTGAAAGGCCGTACGCGTTGTCGTCGAGCATGATCCGCATTGCCGTGACCACGTTGTCGTAGTTGGCCAACGGTTCGCCCATGCCCATCATGACCACGTTGGTGATCGGGTGCCGGCCATGACTTGCCCATGGAGCGGCAATGTCGCTGGCAAGCAGCGCGCGGTTCGCCATCCAGAGCTGGCCGACGATTTCGGCAACGGAGAGATTGCGGTTGAAGCCCTGCTTGCCGGTCGAGCAAAAGGAGCAGTCGAGCGCGCAGCCGGCTTGCGAGGAGACGCACAGCGTCCCCCGGTAGCGCCCCGCAGCGTTGGCCGAGGGACCCGCGAAGCGGGATCGGCCCGCGGAGGGGATGCCAGCGACCGCTTGCGAAATGCTGCTATTTCGCTCACCGGCGGGATCCGCCTCAGAAGCGCCGCGCCAATCGTCGCGGTCGCCTTCGGGGATATACACCGCCTCGATGGCATTGCCGTTGCCAACGTCGAGCAGCCACTTGCGTGTGCCATCGCCGGCGATCGAGTCGCGCACTACCGAAGGCGCCCGGATTTCGGCATCGATCATCAGCGCGTCGCGCGTAGCCTTGGCCAGATCGGTCATCGATTCGACGCGGTCGGCAAGCGCGTGATGAATCCACCGCAGCGTCTGCCTGGCGCGAAACGGCTTGTCGCCGCGCTCCACGAAAAACGCAGACATCGCCGATTGATCGAAGTCGAGCAGGTTGATCATGGGTACGCTGGCAGCGGGGCAATCGAGCCAAGAAACATAGCTTTTCCGTTACTCGCCGATCGTTTTCAGCGCCGGGAAGAAGTAAGTAATTTCGTGCTTCGCGGTCGCCAGCGCGTCCGAGCCGTGGACCGCATTGTGGTCGATCGATTCTGCGAAATCGGCGCGTATCGTTCCGGGTGCGGCCTTTTTAGGGTCCGTCGCGCCCATCAGCTCCCGATTCAGGGCGATGGCATTTTCGCCCTCAAGCACCTGAATCATCACCGGGCCCGAGATCATGAAGTCGACCAGGCCGCTGAAAAAGGGTCGTTCGCGGTGAACCGCATAAAAGCCTTCCGCGTCATCGCGGGACAGCCGCGTCATCCTGGCGGCGACGATTCTAAGCCCCGCACTCTCGAAACGAGTATAGATCGCTCCGATGACGTTTTTGGTAACGGCGTCAGGCTTGATGATGGAAAGGGTACGTTCTACCGCCATTCTTGGGCTCCGACTGAATAAATGCGAGGAAATTCAAGATTATATCACGATCGGAGTGGCCATTTGCGGGGTGCGAGCGTCGAAAACGCCTCGCGCGGCGGGCCTCCAAAAGCAAAGGCGGGCCGAAGCCCGCCTCAACAAGAAGACGCTTGATCCCGTTGGGTCTCGCCGTGCACTTCGGGCCGCCGGCGATTTTCTTTAACGCATCATGCCCAACGTCCGCGGCAACCAGATCGAAAGCGTGGGCCAGTAGGTCACGATGACCAGGAACACGAGCATCGTCAGCAACCACGGCCAGACAGCGACGGTCAACTCGGTGATACCCATTTTCGTAATGCCGCTCGCGACGTACAGATTCAGTCCGACGGGCGGGTGGCACATGCCGACTTCCATATTGACGGTCATGATGATGCCGAAGTGCACTGGATCGATGCCCAGTTTCATTGCCACCGGGAACAGGAGCGGCGCCATGATCAGCACGATCGACGATGGCTCCATCACATTGCCCGCGAGCAGGAGCAGCACGTTGACGAACAGCAGGAAGGCAATCGTGCCAAGACCTTTGTCGAGCATCCACTGCGCCATGACCTGCGGAATCTGCTCGGAGGTCATCAGGAACGAGAACATCACGGCGTTGGTGATGATGTAGAGCAGCATCGCGCTCATGTTTGCCGAGTCGAGCAGCACCTTCGGTACTTTCTTGAACGTCAGGTCCTTGTAGACGAAGACCGCGACGAAAAACGCGTATACGGCGCTCATCGCGGCGGCCTCGGTCGGCGTAAAGATGCCGGTATAGATGCCGCCGATGACGACCACGATGAGCAGCAGTCCCCAGATGCTCTCGCGGAAGGTGCGGAAGCGCTCGCCCCACGATGCTTTCGGCAGCCGCGGATAATTGTTCTTGCGCGCGCGCCACCAGGTTGTGAGGCCGAGCATCGTCGCCAGCGTCAATCCCGGAATGACACCGGCCATGAAAAGCTGGCCCACGGAGGTGTTGGTCGCAACCGAATACATCACCATCACGATCGACGGCGGAATGAGAATGCCCAGCGCACCCGAGGTCGTGATCACTCCGGCGCCGAACCGCTTCGGGAAGCCTTGCTTGACCATCGCCGGGAGCAGGATGGAGCCGATGGCGACCACCGTCGCCGGCGAGGAACCCGACACGGCGGCAAACAGGGCGCACGCCATCACGCCCGCAAGCGCCAGCCCGCCGTGCCAATGGCCGACCATCGACGAAGCGAACGCAATCATTCGCCGCGCGACGCCGCCATGAGTCAGGAAATTCCCGGCGAGGATGAAGAACGGGATCGCCATGACCTCGAAACGCTCGATGCCGGTGAACAGCTTCAGCGCGACCGAGGTAATCGGCACCGTGGTCATCGTGAACAGGAAAGTGAGCACGGTGAGACCGAGCGAGATCGAAATCGGCATCCCGGTCAGCATCAGCCCGAACAGCAGCAGGAAAATGATCAACGGCGTCGGTACGTGCAACCCGAGCGCGAAGCCCAGCATCGGCAGGACCACCATCGCCGCGGGAAGGGCCGCGGCAAGGCGCATGGAGCCTTTCATGATTTGCCTCCGGGCTTGGCATCGGCCGGATGCAGGTTGTCCTTCAGTCCGTAGGGAATGATGTCGATCGGCGTGACGTCGTCGATCCCTTCGACGTAGCCGTGATCGTGGTGCGGCAGCTCACCGGTCTTGTAAAATGACCAGGCCACCTGCAAGAACCGAAAACACATCAAATACGAACCAAAGGGGATACACAGATAGACAATCCACAGCGGCAGCTCCAGGTCGGGCGAAGTCTGATCGGTGTGGCCGATGACCCAGACATAATTTGCGCCCAGCGTGCCCACAATAATGGTGAAAAGCGCCCCTGAGAGCAGGCCGAACAGCACGTACTTGCGGCGCATGCTGTCGGGAAGGCGATTGATCAGCACATCGACACCGACGTGGATCCCCGTTCGCACGCCATAGGCCGCGCCGAACTTGGCCATCCAGATGAACATGTAGATGCAAAGCTCTTGCGCCCAGGAAAGGTTGATCGCCAGCAGCCAGTCCTGCACCACCGGGATCGGCAACCCTGCCGCATACCGGTGCACCACGGCGATGAAAACGAGGATCGTCGCCGCCGCTATCAGGGAGGCGATCAGCCATTCCTCGAGGTGATCAAGAAACTTGAGCATCCCGCTCCTCCTGAGAGCGCGCCTATCGAAGCGCTTTCGAACATGAAAACGCCACTGCCGGACCTGGCGCCGGCAGTGGCGTTGCGATCATACCCGCCCGTGCAAGCTACGGTTTGAAGCCGGTTTCCTTGTACACCGCCTGAATGATGTCCTTGCCGATGCGGCTTTCCTGTTCTTGGTGAACGACGACCAATGCTTTTTTCCAGGCTGCTTTTTCATCGGCGGAAAGGACAATGACCTGCGTCTTGCCGGACTTCTTCACCGCCTCGAGCGCGTCGTCATTCTCTTTCTTGGCGATGTCGTCGGCGAACTTGGTCGCATCTTTCATCGCGCCTTCGAGCGTGGCGCGGATGTCGGCGGGGAGGCCATCCCAGAATTTCTTGTTGACGATCACAGCGTATTCGATGACTCCATGATCGGTCATCGTCAGGTATTTCTGCACCTCGTGCATCTTCTGGGTGTAGAAGTTCGACGGCGGATTCTCGGTCCCGTCGACGACGCCGGTCTGCAGTCCCTGATACACCTCCGAAAACGCCATCTTCTGCGGCAATCCATTGAGGGCGCGGATCTCGGCTTCGAGCACATTCGACGACTGGATCCGCATCTTCAGACCCTTGGCGTCACCGGGAAGCTTGAGCGCCTTGTTCGCGCTGAAATCCTTGAAACCGTTGTCCCAAAAGGCCAATCCAACAATGCCCTTGCTCTCGAGCTTCTGGAACAATAATTTTCCGACGGGTCCGTCGGTGACCTTGTGCAGGTCGGCGTATGTTGCAAAAATGTAAGGCAGATCGAACACTTCGAACTCGCGCACGCCGAGCGGGCCGAACTTGGCGACGGATGGGGCGAGCATCTGCACCGACCCGAGTTGCAGCGCTTCCATTTCCTCACCGTCCTTGTACAACTGGCTGTTGGGGTACACCTCGACCTTCACGCGGCCCTTGGTGCGTTCTTCGGCGAGCTTCTTGAAATATTCAGCGCCTTTGCCCTTGGGCGTATCAAGGGCGACCACGTGACTGAATTTGATGACGATCGGCTGCTGCGCCGATGCGCTGCCGAGAGCGAGCATCGCCGCGGCGGCGAGTGCCAGTGAAAATCCGAGCTTCATTGATGCCTCCGATGAGAACAAACAATACATTGAATTCGTATTCGAGTTATGCGGCCAATTTAGCCGCGCGTTGTGGCCGCTTGTCAATCAGCGCTTTGTAGGTGAGTTTGCGCGAGAATGGGCCGCCGTTCGCGGACGGTCGGCGCGTCGCATGCAGCAGCGCGGGGAAAGACGTAGCGGATTTGTCGTCAGGTCGCGGGACGCCAGGTCAGGCGCCATGCGTTTTCGCCGACGGCGGCCTGAAACGCGATGTCCACGCCGATCCCGGGGATCGCCGCGAGCTCGTCGCCGCACCAGACCAGCGGCAAGGCTTGGCGCTGCCACACCGTAACGCTTGCCCGTTGCAACAGCTTCTTGACCGCATGCCGCGGGCGGTTCGCTGCGAGCCGGATCCGCTCGCCGCCCTCGCGCGAGCGAACCGTCACCGGCGCGAGTGCCAGCGTGGCTGAAGCGATGCCTTCGCCGTAAGCCGGGTCGAAGGTGAGGATGCCGCCCGGCAGATGAACTTCGGGCGCGCCGTGCCAAACGACGGCGAACGGCGCCGTGGTGGGAGCGTGCACGACCACCCGCCCGCGATAGCAACCGATCTCGGCACCGTCGTGCGCAATGCGAGTGCGCGCGTCCGCGGAGGCGCCGCGCAGTTGCCGCAGCACGTCCGCGAGGCGTGCGTCCGATGGCGGGCGCAAGCCTTCGCGGCGCAGAAACCAGCGCAGGAGATTCGCGGCGCGCGCGTTCGACAAACCTGCCAATTGGGCGCGATCCAGCCCGACATGGTCGACGGCGCCTTCGGCGTCAAGCGCGGCAAGCTCGTCGAGCAAAGCACTCGCTTCGGCTTGATGGGACGCGGCGCGCACGAGCGTCGCCGGAAAGCCTTTGAAGCCATCGGCGAGCCGTGGCGCGATTTCGCGCCGAAGCAGATTGCGCCGGTGCTTCGTGTCGCTATTGCTTTCATCCTCGATCCAGTCGAGGCCGCGGGCTTTCGCGTAAGCGGCCAGCGTTTCGCGCGGGAGCGACAGCAGGGGCCGCAGCAGGGCGGGCGTGCCGCGCCGGAATGAAGGCATCGCCGACAATCCTCGCGGGCCGGAGCCACGCAAAAGCTGCAGCAACACGGTTTCGGCCTGATCGTCGGCGTGATGCGCAAGCGCGATCACGTTCACGTCGCATGACATGAAATGCTCGTATCGTCCGGCCCGCGCCACCGCTTCGAGGCTTTGACCGGACTTGCGCTCCAGCCGCAGCCGATGAACCGTCAGCGGGACCGCGCGCGACGCGCACTGCTCGGCGCAGAAGCGTGTCCACATGTCGGCGTTCGGGGACAGTCCGTGGTGAACGTGGACGGCCGAGAGCTGTAGTGAACGGCCGGCCGCAACGCGCGCCATCGCGTCGAGGAGCACCATCGAATCGATGCCTCCCGAGATCGCAACCGCAACCCGCGCGTCCGAAGCAGCGTGGGCGTCCAACGCATCTGCGACCGCGTTGGTTACTTCGACGACGGCGTCGTCGCGAGAATCGGGCAGCGGCTCGTGAGCCTTCCCTTCGGCCGATTCGCCGGCGGAGCCGATGGAATCTCCCCTCTCCCTGCGTGAGAGGGGCGGAGGTGAGGACATCTGGGCCATTGGGCGGAGGTGAGGGCGACTGCCCCGGTCGTCAGCCGGCGCTGAGTTCCTTGAATTTGCCGTAGCCGAGAATCTTGTCCTCCCTTGCTTCCAGCAGGACGTCGAGCTGCTGCTCCTGCGACTGGCGCAGCGCCTCGGTCAGCGCCTTTTTCAGCGTCACCATCATCGCGGCGTGATCGCGGTGCGCTCCCCCGAGGGGCTCGTTGACGACTTTGTCGATCAGCCCGAGGGTCTTCAGTCGCGGCGCGGTGATGCCCAGCGTTTCGGCGGCTTCCTCGGCGTGCGACGCCGACTTCCACAGAATCGACGCACATCCCTCCGGCGAAATCACCGAGTATGTCGCGTACTGGAGCATCAGCGTCAGGTCGCCGATCGCGATGGCAAGCGCTCCGCCTGAACCGCCTTCGCCGATCACGGAGACGATGATGGGCGTTTTCAATCCGGCCATTTCGTAGAGATTGCGTCCGATGGCCTCGGACTGTCCGCGCTCCTCGGCGCCGATGCCGGGAAACGCGCCCGGCGTGTCGACCATCGTGAACAAGGGAAGACCGAATTTTTCGGCGAGCTTCATGAGGCGCAGCGACTTTCGATAGCCTTCCGGCCGCGGCATGCCGAAGTTGCGGTGGATTTTTTCCTTGGTATCGCGTCCCTTTTGATGGCCGAGCACCATGCAAGGCGCACCGTTGAATCTGGCCATGCCGCCGACGATCGCCTGATCGTCTCCGTAACTGCGGTCGCCGTGCAACTCGTGGAAATCGGTGAAGATCCCGGCGATGTAATCTAGCGTATACGGCCGCTGCGGATGACGCGCCACTTGCGCGATCTGCCAGGAGGAGAGCTTGCTGTAGATCTCCTTGGTCAGTTGCTGGCTCTTCTTGGTAAGCCGGTTGATCTCGTCGGAGATGTCGACCGCGGAGTCTTCGTGGACATAGCGCAGCTCGTCGATCTTGGCCTGCAGATCGCCGATGGGCTGCTCGAAATCGAGAAAGGTTTGTTTCATCGAGCTATGTCCCAGGTGGAAGGGCGGCATCATAGCGCAAAGGCGCGAACTGCCGCCATGATGCTCCATCCGGGCACATCGTAGATCAGCTTGCGGCGGCGCGCAGCATTTCTATGTGCTCGATACCGTCCTCGAGGTACGGGTCCGACGCCGGTCGAAAGCCGAAGTCGGCGTAGAAGTTCTCGAGATAGCGCTGCGCCCCGATCCGGATGCCGTGCTCTGGATGGACCGCGGTGGATTGGCGCACGCCTTCGCGCATCAGCGCGCGCCCGGCGCCAGTGCGCCGAAAAACCGCGGTGGTGAGGACGCGGCCGATCGACGCCTCGGTAAACCTGCATCCCGGTGGCAGCAGTCGCAAATAGGCGGCCAGCACCTGGGTGCCGCCGCGTTCCGCCCAGCCGAGCAAATGCCACGCCTCCGGGTCCGCGTCGTCCATGTCGAGAAACACGCAGTTCTGTTCGACGACGAACACTTCGCTGCGCGCGCGAAGCGCGGCGTACAGAGCGTGCGGCGTGAGATCGGCGAATAGACTCCATTGCCAGGCGATTTCAGAGGGCATCGTGCAGCGACAGGTGTGCGGACTTTGCGGCCCGTTAAGTTACACTATGCGGCAGCCGCAATCGATCGTTTCGGTAACTTATTCCGGTATTTTCCATGGCAAAAGCGCATCGCATCGCCGTCATCCCCGGCGACGGCATCGGCAAGGAAGTCGTCCCCGAGGGCATTCGCGCGCTCGAGGCCGCTGGAAAAAAGTTCGGCATCGCTTTCCAGTGGGACCAGCTCCCATGGAGCTGCGACTACTACGCCAAGCACGGCCGCATGATGCCGGAAGACTGGTTCGAGCAGATTCATCGCCACGAAGCCATTTTTTTCGGCGCCGTCGGCTGGCCGGCGCTGGTGCCCGATCACGTCTCGCTTTGGGGCTCGCTGATTCAGTGGAGGCGGCGGTTCGACCAGTATGTCAACCTGCGTCCGTGCCGTCTGATGCCGGGCATTCCGTCGCCGCTCGTCAACCGCAAGCCAGGCGATATCGACTTCGTGGTCGTGCGCGAAAATACGGAGGGCGAATACTCGTCCGTCGGTGGACGCGTTTTCGACGGCACCGATCGGGAAACCGTGTTTCAGCAGACGATTTTTACCCGCACCGGCGTCGACCGGATTCTCAAGTACGCGTTCGAACTTGGGGCTACGCGTCCCAGGAAACACGTGACCTCGGCCACCAAATCGAACGGCATCTCCATCACCATGCCGTATTGGGACGAGCGCTTTCGCGCGATGTCGGCGCAATACCCGGGAATTCGGACCGATCAGTTCCACATCGATATCCTGACCGCGCAATTTGTACAGCACCCGGATTGGTTCGACGTGGTGGTCGGCTCCAACCTGTTCGGCGATATCCTTTCCGACCTGGGCCCTGCGGTATGCGGCACGATCGGCATCGCGCCGGCGGCGAACATCAATCCCGAGCGCATTTATCCTTCGACGTTCGAGCCGGTGCATGGATCGGCGCCGGACATTGCTGGCAAGGGTATCGCCAATCCCATCGGTCAGATCTGGTCGGCTGCGCTGATGCTTGAACACCTCGGACACGCCACGGCCGCCGCTGCGGTCGTGGGTGCGATCGAAAGGGTGCTTGCCGACGCAAGCGCGCCGCGCACGCCTGATCTCGGCGGCAAAGCGACGACAGTGGCCTTGGGCAAGGCGATCGCGGAGGCAATAGGATAACGGCGGCATAGGCGCGCGTAGCAAGACCAGTTTTTGTGGCAAGATAGCCGCCAAAGAACGAGACTGACGTAGGGAGCCATCGCAATGATCATCGGCATTCCACGCGAAACCCGCCCGGGCGAGACGCGCGTCGCGGCCACGCCGGAGACCGTCAAGAAGCTGGCCGCGAGCGGCAAGCATCAGATTGCCGTCGAGAAGGGTGCGGGCACGCTATCGAGCATTCCCGACGCGGACTTTCAAAGCGCTGGCGCGCGCATCGTCGATGGCGGTGAGGCGTTCGGCGCCGATATCGTGTTGAAGGTCCGGGGTCCCACGGCCGAGGAATTGCCGCGCTTGAAGCGCGGTGCGCTGCTCATCGGCCTGCTTAATCCGTACGACGCGGCGGGAGTGCAATCCTATGCCAGCGCGGGGGTAACCGGATTCGCGCTCGAGCGTTTGCCCCGAATTTCCCGCGCTCAATCCATGGACGTGCTGTCTTCACAAGCCAACATCGCCGGATACAAGGCGGTGATCGTCGCTGCCAACGAGTACGGCAGATTCATCCCCATGCTGATGACGGCCGCCGGGACCGTCAAGGCGGCGCGGGTGCTGATTCTGGGCGTCGGCGTCGCCGGCCTGCAGGCGATCGCGACGGCGAAGCGGCTTGGCGCGGTCATCGAAGCGTCCGACGTGCGCCCGTCGGTCAAGGACCAGGTCGAGTCTCTGGGCGCCAAATGGCTCGACGTGCCGTACGTCAACGACGAAGAGAAAAAAATTGCCGAGGGTGTCGGCGGCTACGCGCGCCCGATGCCGCCGGAATGGATGGCGCGCCAGGCGAGCGTGATCGCCGAACGCTGCAAAACCGTCGATATTCTGATCACCACCGCGCTGATCCCCGGACGTCCTGCACCCAAGCTGATCCGCGCCAATACGGTTGCGGCCATGAAGCCCGGCGCGGTGATCGTCGATCTCGCGGTGGAGCAGGGTGGCAACGTGGAAGGCTCCGAGCTCGATCGCATCGTCTCGAAGAACGGAGTCAAGATCATCGGCATCGGCAACATGGCGGCGCTGGTGGCAGCGGACGCGAGCGCGCTGTATGCGCGCAACGTGCTCAACTTTCTTGCGCTCTCGCTGAACGCCAAGACCGGCGACTTCAACGTTCCGAAAGACGACGAGATCATCATCGCGACGCTGGTATGCGAGGGCGGCCAGGTGACCACGAAAGCGTAATTCCCGTCGTTCGGGTTTCGATGGCTTTGTCTCGATTGCAGCAAGCGGGAGAGAATCATGACTTCAGGTGTTGATCCGATCGTCATCAACCTCATTGTGTTCGTGCTAGCGATCTTCGTCGGCTATCACGTGGTCTGGGGCGTAACGCCGGCATTGCATACGCCGCTGATGTCGCTGACCAACGCAATCTCCAGCATCATCCTGGTCGGCGCGATGCTCGCCGCCGGCGCTGCCGATCTCGACTGGGGCGGCTGGCTCGGCGTGGTCGCCGTGACCCTGGTGTCGATCAACGTGTTCGGCGGCTTCCTGGTGACGCAACGAATGCTCGATATGTTCAAAAAGAAGGAACCCAGGGCCGGCGCGGCCAAGGAGTAAGGGGAGACCATGAGCGCCAATCAACTCGCACTCTGGTATCTCGTCGCCGCGGTGAGTTTCATCCTCGCGCTCAAGGGCCTGTCAGGCCCGCACACCGCGCGCCGGGGCAACCTCTACGGCATGGTCGGCATGACGATCGCCCTGCTGGTCACGCTGGCGCTGGTCTATTCACACAGCAAGAACGTGCTGCCCATTCTTGGCGGCATGGCGGTAGGCGGGACGATAGGCGCGATCGTTGCGCGCCGGGTGCAGATGACACAGATGCCCGAACTGGTGGCGGCGATGCACTCGCTGGTGGGCCTCGCCGCGGTGTTCATCGCGATCGCCGCGGTCAACAATCCTGCTGCGATGGGATTGGACGTGCCGATCACGTTCGGACACAAGCTTGAGCTATTCATCGGCACCTTCATCGGCGCGATCACGTTCTCCGGCTCGGTGATCGCGTTCGGCAAGCTCTCAGGTCGAATCCGCAGCGCGCCGGTCACATTCGCTGGCCAGCATTTCGTGAATCTCGCGATCGGCATCGCGATGATCGGTTTCGGCATCTGGTTCTGCGTGTCGCCGCCTTCCGCGCAGTGGATGCCGTTCATCATCATGACCACGCTCGCGTTCCTGCTCGGTTTCCTGCTCATCATTCCCATCGGCGGCGCCGACATGCCGGTTGTCATCTCAATGTTGAACAGCTACTCGGGGTGGGCCGCGGCGGGCATCGGCTTCTCGCTCGACAACCCGATGCTGATCATTGCCGGGTCGCTGGTCGGCTCTTCTGGCGCGATTCTTTCGTACATCATGTGCAAGGCGATGAACCGCTCGTTCTTCAGTGTGATTCTGGGCGGCTTTGGCGGCGAGATTAGCGAGGCCGCCGCCGGCGGGGAGAAGAAGCCGGTCAAGACCGGCAGCGCTGACGATGCGGCCTTTCTACTGTCCAACGCGGACACCGTAATCATCGTGCCCGGCTACGGCCTCGCGGTGGCGCGCGCGCAACATGCGGTGAAGGAACTCGCGGCGAAGCTGACTGCCAAAGGGGTGACCGTCAAGTATGCGATCCATCCGGTCGCCGGCCGGATGCCTGGACATATGAACGTGCTCCTGGCCGAGGCCGAGGTCCCCTACGACCAGGTGTTCGAAATGGAAGACATCAACAGCGAGTTCGCACAAGCCGATGTTGCGCTGATCCTCGGCGCCAACGACGTCGTCAATCCGCTCGCCGAACAGAAGGGCAGTCCGATCTACGGCATGCCGATCATCGAGGCCTACAAGGCGAAATCGGTCATCGTCAACAAGCGCTCGATGGCGTCCGGGTATGCCGGTCTCGACAATCCGCTGTTCTACATGGACAAGACGATGATGGTGTTCGGCGACGCCAAAAAGGTCGTCGAGGATCTGGTCAAGGCGGTTGACTGAGGTACCTGACGCAACTGAGGGCACCTCAGTTAACTGAGGCAACTGAGCCAACTGAGATAGCTGAGGCACGTCTCCCAGGCGATTCGCCGCGCCACTGCGAGGCGAGCAATTTCCGGCCGACGGTACGGTGCCTGCGGCCGCCGGATTATCCCGCGCAACGCCGAACCGCCGGCGCCTGATCGACCTCAAATCGCGATCCGGCCTCGATGACAGCAATCACACGCAAGCCCGCATTCTGGATCGCGTTCGCCGTGATCTCCGCGTGCTCGGCGGTATTTGCGTGGCGCTATTTTCCGCAGGCGCTGCCTCTGATCAAGCTCGACGTCAAGATGACGCGCGATGACGCGCTCGATCGCGCCGGCGCGCTTGCCGGCAAGCTCGATCTTGCGCCTGCGGATGCACGGCGCGCGGCGCTGTTCACCCACGACGGTGCGACGCAGAACTTTGTCGAGCTCGATGCGGGCGGCAAGCCCAAGTTTGCCGAGCTGCTGGCGGGAGACGTCTACGCGCCGTATTGGTGGGAAGTGCGCTTGTTCAAGCCGAACGAGACCGCCGAGGCGCGCGTGCGCTTCCGGCCCGACGGCTCTTCGTATGGATTTCAATTGAAGGTGCCCGAAGCGGAGCGCGGCGCGGCGCTCGACGCGAGCGCGGCGCGCGCGATCGCCGAGGCCCGCGCCCGCGAAGACTGGGCGATCGATTTCGCGCCCTACAAGCTGATCGAGCAGTCAGACGTGCGCCGGTCCGGTGGCCGCGTCGATCACGCATTCGTCTACGAACGCGAGCACGAAACGCTCGGCGACGGCCGGTTCCGGCTGCGGCTTGGCGTTGCCGGCGACCGTCTGAGCGAAGTCGTGCACTACGTATTCGTTCCGGAAGCGTTCACGCTTCGTTTCCAGGAAATGCGCTCCGCCAACGAGACGATCGCCAAAGTGGCATCGCTAGCCACTGCCGCGCTGTACGGAATCGGTGGTTGCATCCTTGGCACCTTGTGGCTGCTGCGCCGGCGCGCGTTGCTATGGAAGCGCGCGCTCGCCGCCGGCGCCATCGTCGCCGGCATCAATGCGTTGGCGATGCTCGCCAGCGCACCCCAGGCGTGGTTCTCGTACGATACAGCGCAGCCGGTCTGGGTCTTCTGGGGAACACAGGGCGGCCGTGCGCTGCTGGTGTTTCTGGTGGGCTCGCTTGGACTGGCGCTGGTGTTCATGGCCGCGGAAGGGCTGTCGCGCCGGGCATTCCCGGACCATCCACAGCTTTGGCGCGTCTGGTCACGCGCAGCCGCGCCGACGCCAGCTATCCTTGGCCGCACCCTGGGCGGGTACCTCTTTGTTCCGATCGAGCTGGCGCTGATCGCGGCATTCTATTTCGTGACCAACCGCTACTTCGGATGGTGGCAACCTTCGGAGTCGCTTACCGATCCCAACATCCTCGGCAGCGCGTTGCCCGCGCTCTCGCCCATAGGCATGGCGCTGCAGGCGGGATTCATGGAGGAGTGTCTTTTTCGCGCGGTGCCCTTGTCGATCGCCGCGCTGCTTGGCAAGCGTTTTGGTCATCGCGGCCTGCTGATCGGCCTGGCGCTCGTGCTGCAGGCCGTCATCTTCGGCGCCGCACACGCGAACTACCCTGGCTTTCCGGCGTACTCGCGACTGGTCGAGTTGGTGATTCCGGCATTCATCTGGGGACTCATCTTCTTGCGCTTCGGTTTGCTGACCACAGTGATCCTTCATGCCGTTTTCGATCTTGTCCTGATGTCTATACCGGTGTTCCTCATCGATGGCTCCGGCAGTGGATTGAATCAGGCGCTTGTTCTCGCCGCGGGACTGGTGCCCCTGGCGATTGTCGTTTTGCACCGAGCGCGCGCTGGCCGGTGGCTCGATCTCCCGGCGCTATTGCGCAACGGAGCATGGCGCAGCGGTGCGGCCGTGGCCGGCGCCGTCGCGGCACGTGTCCGCGCCGAGGCAGGGCGGTGGACCACTCTGGTTCAACGCGCACTGCCCCTCCTTGGCGTTGCAGGATTGTTGGCGATAGCGTTCGGTGGTGACTTCCACAGCGACGCGCCGCCGCTGCAAATCGACCGCGCCAAGGCCGAAGCGGCCGCCGATGCCGCACTCAAGAATCGCGGGATCACGCTTGGACCCGAATGGAAACAGGCGGCCGCCACGCGGCTCGCGTCGGAAGACGGCACGTGGCTCTGGCACAAGTTCGTGTGGCGCGAAGGCGGGCACGACGCGTACGCGCATTTGATCGGGAGCTGGCTTGCGCCGCCGTTGTGGGAGGTGCGCTACGCGCGCTTCGAAGGCGGAGACGTTGTCGATCGATCCGAGGAATGGCGCGTCACGGTCTCGGCAGACGGCGCGGTGAGGCAGGTGCGACATCAGTTGCCGGAGCGACAGTCGGGAGCGAAGTTGTCGCGCGATGAGGCACGGATCATCGCCCGGAAAGAAATCAATCAACGCTTCGGGCTCGATCCGGAGGCACTGCGCGAAGTCTCGGTGAAGGATGATCCGCAGCCGGCGCGCAACGACTGGAAAATCACCTTTTCCGATCCGCGCGTCGACGCAGGCGAAGGCGGAGAGGCGCGGGTCGGTGTCGATATCGCCGGCGACGAAGTCGTGAGCTCGGGCCGCTATGTCTTCGTTCCCGAAACGTGGCAACGTGCTGAAACGGATCGCTCGGGACGACTCGCGGTTGCCAAGAACATGGTCGCGATGGCGATCATCGTCGTCGTCATTGCCGCGTTGATCGCGTCCATCGTCGCCTGGAGCCGCGGGCGTTTCGACCGGCGCGCGTTCTGGATCGCGGCCACGCTCATGCTATTGGCGGCGGCGGTCAATACCGCCAACCAGTGGCCGCTGCTTGGCATGCGGCTGTCGACCACCGAACCGGTGACGACGCAGGTGAGCGTGTATCTGGCGGGTACGCTGCTGACGACGGTGCTGTCCGCGCTGCTCTGCGGTCTCCTTGCCGGAGTTGCATCATTCGCGGCGCGCGCGCACGTCGAGCCCGGACTGACGCAAAAGACGCTTTGGATTCGCGGGGCAGGAGCCGCCTTGTTCGTGCTGGGTGTCGACGGCCTCCTGGGCCGTCTTTCGCCCGACATGGCTCCGACCTGGCCGTCGTACAAGGTCGAGGAGCTGTGGGTGCCCTGGCTCGGACGCATCTCCGGAACCGTGAGCTCGGGTCTGATGGTGATGACGGTCACGGTGATCATGCTTTACTGGATCGACCGCCTGACCGCGGGCTGGACCCGGCGGCGCGCGCTCGGTGTCGTCGTGCTGGTGCTCGCTCAAGCGGCTGTGGCCGCGGCCAACGCCGATCAATGGACCGACATCATCACCGCGGGCGTCGTGGGCGGGGCGCTGGCGACGCTGATTTACGCGACTGTCCTTCGCTTCGATCTTCGCATCGCGCCGGCATTGATCGCGGTTCAGCTCGTCGTCGGTTTCGTCGGCGATGCGGCGCAAAAACACACCGCGCAGGCGGCGACGCTGGCGCTTATTGCCACCGCCACCGCGTTTGCGCTTGGCTGGGCCGCAACGCGGTATCTGCTGCGTCCCGGCGCGAAAACCGCGGCGCTGGCCGCAGCCGAATGAATCCGGCGCCGCGGCAGTTTTCCCCGACTGTACCTTTCCCCTACTGCACCTTTATCCAATACGGCATGACCTGATTGTCGGCGCGGTGTACCGCGATGACATTGCTGCGCGCCGCCCAGGGAATGACCTGCCGGTGCAGGGGAAGATGGTTGATCTCGGCGTTGTGCGCCGCCAGCGCGTCGCGAATCTCCTTAAGCCTGGCGTCCGGATTCATGTCGACCTTGATTTTCGCGACCAGCTCGTCGAGCTTCGGATTCGTGTAGCGGCCGTAGTTGTAGTCGCCGTCTCCCTTGCCGTTGTAGGTCGACAGCACGGGCTGGAGGATGAAGATGCCGTCGGTCGTGCCGCCGCCCCAGCCGAGCATGTACATGCTGGTATCGGTTTGCTCCAGCTTGGGAAAATAGTTCGCGCGCGGCATCGCGTTGACACTGACCTTGACGCCGATCTGGGCCCACATCGCGGCCAGCGCCTGACAGATTTTCTCGTCGTTGACGTAGCGATTGTTGGGGCAGTCGAGCGTCACTTCGAACCCGTCTCCATAGCCCGCTTCGGTCATGAGCTGCTTGGCTTTGACACGATCGAAGGCAAGCCGCTTCTCGAGCTCCGGGGTCGTCTGCGCCGGCGACGGCAACAGCGCGCCCGACGGCTGCGAAAGTCCGCGCATCGTATTGGTTTTGATGGCGTCGATGTCGATCGCCTGATACAGCGCCTGCCGCACGCGCTTGTCCTTGAATGGGTTCTTGCCCTTGACGCTCGAATACAGGAGCTCGTCGCGTTTCTGATCCATGCCGATGAATACGATGCGGTTCTCGGACCCCTCGAGCACCTTGATGCTCGGATCCTGTTTCAATCGC
This sequence comes from Burkholderiales bacterium, assembly GCA_017880805.1. Classification (GTDB taxonomy): domain Bacteria; phylum Pseudomonadota; class Gammaproteobacteria; order Burkholderiales; family Casimicrobiaceae; genus PALSA-1003. Next base: position 40,884 of record JADGRP010000015.1, on the reverse strand, counting down.
GGCACGTCCTGCGGCGGCGGATCGTTGATGAGGTCGACTTCTCCGGAGATCAGCGCCGCGACCCGGGTCGCATCGGAGACGATGGGCAGGTAGATCACCTCGTCGGCATTGCCCTCGAACCAGCCTGCCTTGATGCCCCACCAGTTCGGATTCTTGGTCAGCACCGTCTTGATGTCCGGCTCGCGCGACTTGAGGATATACGGGCCGGTGCCGTTGGCCTGGTGCGCGGTGATCATGTCTTCTTTTTGCGTATAGTTCTGCGGCTTGGTCGCGCGATTTTTTTCGCACCACGCGCGGCTCATGATGTTGACGGTGTTGATGTGCTCGAGCTCGATCGGGTTCGGGCCATTGGTCGTGAAATCGACCGTCAGATCGTCGACTTTCTTGGGAATGCCGGATGCATTGGCGTACACGCGGAGCTGCGAGGTGTCCGCACGTGCGCGTTCGAACGAAAACACGACGTCGTCGGCGGTAAACGGCGTGCCGTCGTGAAACTTGACGCCCGGACGAAGCTTGAAGCGCCAGGTCGTCGGGCCGAGCTGTTCCCAGGACGTGGCCAGCGCCGGTTCCAGCCCGAGCGTTTTGTTGCGCAGGAGCAGCGGCTCGTAGATCAGGATGTTGATGTTGTTGGTCAGGTTCTCGTTCTGCGAGTGCGGATCGGTGGTCTGCATGTCGCCGCGTCCGGCCCAGCGCAGCGTCTTGGCGTCGAGCGCTCCCGCAGCAAGCGTCGTCAAAGCAAGGGTCAGCATGAACAAGCGCAGCATGGCGGCGGCTCCGTACCAGTGGGAGAACGGTCATCATAACCCGGGCTCGCCGCGTCGCGATAGAATGCCGCCCCGAACGATCGTCGAACATGCAATCCCAATCCACTGTTGACCGAATTGACCGTCTGCTCGCCGAACTGCGCGCTGGCATGGAGGTCGACCATGCCTCGCTGACGCGCAGCATCGAGCGTTTGCGAGGGCCCGGTGCGCTGCCGGCCGAGTTCGAGCGCGTCGCGCGCGCAGTCGCCGCCTCGCGCGATTGCGCGTTGCGCCGCGCCGGACGCATCCCGCAAATCATCTACCCGCCGGACCTCCCGGTGTCGGCGCGGCGAGACGACATCGCCGCTGCGATGCGTGCGCATCAGACGATCATCGTCTGCGGCGAGACCGGATCCGGCAAGACCACGCAATTGCCCAAGATCTGCCTCGAGCACGGACGCGGCCTCCGCGGTCTGATCGGGCATACGCAGCCGCGACGGATCGCCGCACGCAGCGTCGCAAACCGGATCGCGCAGGAGCTGGCTACGCCGTTGGGAGCGATCGTCGGCTACAAGGTTCGCTTCAGCGACCAGACGAAGGCGGACGCGTATATCAAGTTGATGACCGACGGCATTCTGCTGGCCGAGACCCAGTCCGATCGCATGCTCGCCGCATACGACACGATCATCATCGACGAAGCGCACGAGCGGAGCCTCAATATCGATTTTCTGCTGGGTTATCTCAAGCAGTTGCTGCCGCGGCGGCCCGATCTCAAACTGATCATCACTTCGGCGACGCTCGATGCCGACCGCTTCGCGCGCCATTTCGGCGACGGCACGACGAGCGCGCCGGTGATCGACGTCGAGGGACGCATGTTCCCGGTCGAAATGCGCTACCGCCCTTTGGGCACGGGCGAGGAACCGGCCGGCGAAAACGAGGCCGACGATGAGGAAGCACTCGAAGAAGCGATCGTCGCCACGGCCGAGGATCTATGGCGCGAAGGTCCGGGCGACATTCTGGTGTTCCTGCCCGGCGAGCGCGAAATCCGGGAGACCGCCGAACTCTTGTCGCGCAGCCTGGCGCGGCGGCCGTACGCTTCGTCGGTTGAGGTCCTGCCGCTCTTTGCGCGGCTGTCGGTCGAACAGCAGCAACAGGTGTTCGCGCCGAGCCGAGGGCGCCGCGTCGTTCTTGCGACCAACGTAGCCGAAACTTCCCTCACCGTACCCGGGATCCGCTACGTCATCGATTCGGGCGTGGCCCGGATGAAGCGTTACTCGCTGCGCAACAAGGTGACGCTGCTGCAGATCGAAAAGGTCTCGCAGGCCGCCGCCAATCAGCGCGCGGGACGCTGCGGCCGCGTCGCCGCCGGGGTGTGCGTGCGTCTCTACGACGCCGCGGATTTCACCGCGCGTCCTCGTTACACCGAGCCCGAGATTCTGCGTTCGTCGCTCGCCGCGGTGATATTGCGCATGGCGTCGCTCGATCTGGGCGAGGTCGCGTCGTTTCCGTTCCCGGAGCCGCCGAGTCCGCGTGCCATCGCCGACGGCTATCAGCTCTTGCAGGAGCTCGGCGCCGTCGACATCCAGCGCGCGCTCACGCTGCTGGGACGCGAGCTTGCAAAGCTGCCGGTCGATCCGCGGATCGGCCGCATCATTCTTGCCGCGAGGGACGCCGGATGCCTTGCGGAAATGCTCGTCATCGCGAGCGCCATGGCGGTTCCCGATCCGCGCGATCGGCCCATGGACAAGCGGCAGGCGGCCGATCAGGCGCACTTGCGCTTTCGCGACGAGCGCTCCGATTTTTTGAGCCTGATCGCGCTCTGGCAATTCTTTACCGACGCACTCGCCGACAAGCTGCCGCATCGCCGACTGGTCGAGCGCTGCCGGGCGCATTTCGTTTCCTATCTGCGGCTGCGCGAATGGCGCGATCTGCACCGGCAGCTTTCCGAGCAAGTCGCGGAACTCGGATGGACGTGGAGCGAGAATCTCCCTGCCGCCGTCGACGCCGCGCGCTACGCGATGATCCATCGAGCGCTGCTGGAGGGCTTGCTGTCGAACATCGGCGCCAAATCCGACACGGCGCCTTCGGGCGATGGACAGTACCTCGGTGCGCGAGGGATCAAGTTCTTCTTGCACCCGGGCTCCGGCATCGCGAAGAAACCGCCGAAATGGGTCCTTGCCGCGGAATTGACCGAGACGACACGCCTGTACGCGCGCTGCGCGGCAAGCATCGATCCGGAGTGGATCGAGGAAGTTGCCGGAGACAGGGTCGACAAAACCTATTTCGACCCGCATTGGGATGCCGCGCGGGGAGAAGTCGTCGGCGCCGAACGGGTCGCGCTGTACGGGCTCACGCTGGTCGCGCGGCGGCGCGTTTCCTTCAGCGCAGTCGACCCTGCCATCGCGCGCGAGGTCTTCCTCCGCGAGGCCCTGGTCGCTGGCGACTTGGTCACCAAGGCGCCGTTTTTCACCTACAACCGGCAACTGGTGGAGGACATCGCCGAGCTCGAGCACAAGGCACGCCGCCAGGACGTGCTGGTCGACGACGAGTCGATCTACGCGTTCTACGCTGCGCGAGTTCCTTCCGGCGTCTGCTCGGCGGTCTCGTTCGAGCGCTGGCGCCGCGATGCGGAGCGGGGCCATCCGCGCTTGTTGTTCATGACGCGCGAGGAGCTGATGCGTCACGGCGCGTCGGGCGTGACCGAGGCGCGATATCCCGAGCAACTCGAGATGGCGGGCGTCCGGCTTCCGCTCAAGTACCGCTTCGCGCCGGGGCATCCGCTCGACGGTCTGACCCTGACCGTTCCGCTTGCGCTGCTCAACCAGGTCGATTCGGCACGATTGTCATGGCTGGTGCCGGGAATGATTCGCGAAAAGCTCACCTGGTACCTGAAGGCATTGCCCAAAGCGTGGCGACAGCGGCTGGCGCCGCTGGCAGAGGTCGTGACCGCATTTCTCGAAGCGCATACATGCGATGCACCGACGCGCAAATCGCATCCTGGCGAGGCGCGTGCGCCCCTCGATCTGACCGAAGCGCTGCGTGAATTTTGCGCCGAACGCCTCGGCGCAGCCGTGCCGATCGACGTGTGGGAGGGCTCGGAGGTGCCGGTGCATCTTCAAGCCAATGTCTGTGTGGTCGATGCCAATGGCCGTGAGCTTGGCAGTGGGCGCGATCTTCCCGCGCTTAAGGCACAACTCGGCGAAGCCGCGCAATTGACATTTTCCGCCGCCGGTCCCGAGTTCGAGCGCGCCGACATCAAGACCTGGGATTTCGGCGATCTGCCGGAATCGCTGGCCATCGAGCGCGAGGGCAGAAAGCTCACCGGCTATCCGGCGCTCGTCGACCAGGGCGAGAGCGTTTCGCTGAAGCTCCTCGACACGCGCAGCGCGGCCGATGCGTCGACCCGGGTCGCCCTTCTGCGTTTGCTGAGGCGGCAATTCAAGGACGCCTTGCAGCGGCTGGAGAAGCATCCGCCGGGTTTTGCCCAGGCCGCGCTGATGCTCAAGCCGGCGATCCCGACTGATATTTTGCTGGCCGATGCTATGGCTGCGATCTGCGATCGCGCTTTCATCGGAGAGGATCCGCTGCCCCGATCGGAAGGTGCGTATGCGGAGCAGGTCAAGCGGGCGCGGGTGCGCCTGCCGGCGGTCGCCGAGAGCGCGTTTCGCTTGCTTGCCGCGATCGCCGCTGAATACCACAAGCTTTCACAACGCATCGGCGCGTTGCCCGCGGCGCAGGCGCGCCTCGGCGCGGACCTTCGAGCGCAACGAGATGCCCTCATCCATCCGGGGTTTGTTTCCCAGACACCTTGGCCCCAGCTCGCACACTTGCCGCGCTATCTGAGGGCGATCGAGCGTCGGCTCGCGAAATATGTCGAAAATCCGGCGCGCGACGCCAAACATGCGCAAGCGGTCGCGGAGCTCTGCCAACGGTATACGCAGCGCCGTGCCGCGAACGCTGCAGCACGCAAGGCCGAGCCCGCCTTGGAAGCCTTTCGCTGGCAAATCGAAGAACTCAAGGTATCCCTTTTCGCGCAAGAACTCAGGACGCCTCAGCCAGTGTCATACAAACGTCTGGAAAAGGCCTGGACGGACCTTTCGCGCGGATAAGTGGTGATTTTTCACATTGGCGCCCCTAAACCGCGCGTGATACAGTAACTTGCTGTTCACAAGGCTCGAACTGGGCCAACGGCAAACGCGTCGGGGAAGACAGGGATAGCGCAATCCTCTCCATGTTTCTCCCCGACATCCCGCGAAGGGCAGGGGTGACCGCCACAACAACTTCCGGCGACCGGTCGGTCCATCGGCAGGTGCCTAAAGACATGGCCAGAATTCTCGGCGATTGCCGGGACCTTGCCATTCATCGGCTGTTGTTGTCGTTTACATCCATGCTCGATCGGGTCGCGGATCTGCTCATGGCGCGCGCCGAGCGCTCCGATATCCGTGAAGAGCAGACGCTTTGCATGGATGCGCGCGGCGTCCTGGTCAAGGAACGCAACAATCTGATGGTCGATTTCGAGCGCAACCTGCGCAAGCTGGTCGACGAGCGCATGAGCGGCAAAGTCGAGCCCAAGGAGCAATTTGCGCAGGTCGAGGTCAAGAAGTTGACGCTGGTCGACACCAGCGCCATGGATGAATCGGTTCTTTCCGGCAACATCATCCGGGTGGTGGAGAACCAGTGTGAAAGCGAGCTGCGGGAGCTCAACCGAGGGGTGGGCTACCTCCTCGGCCGGCCCGACCTCGAAACCGCCGCCAATCCGCTCGCCCCGACCACCATCGTCGAAGCGTTCACGAAAGCGCTTCATGGCATCGGCGGCGACGATCGCATCAAGCTGACCATCCTGAAGGAGCTGAATCAGACATCGCTTGGCGACATCAACGCGATTTACGCCGATCTCAATCGTCACCTCGAAGGCCTGAATATCCTGCCCAAGCATCGCTCCGCGATCACCCGTCCGCAATCGCCGGGCGTGCATGGCGACGGCAAGGGGGAGCAAGTTGCGGGACCGGCGCCCGAGATTGATCTGATGGCGATGCTGCAGCGTTTGGTCAGTGCGAGCATGTCGCGGGCGCCGGCGGCGCAAATGCCAGGCGGTCTGCCGCCAGGCGGTATCCAGGTGCCGTCATTGGACGGCGCCGGACCGCCTTCGGTAAGCGGCGGTTATCCGGTCGGCCCTTTCAGCTTTGGCAGTGGCGCCGCGGCGCAGATGGGCCAGATGACCGGCCAGCGCATTCTGATCACCCCGGAACTTGGCGAAGCGCTGGGCCGCCTGCAGCATGGCGAGACCGGGTTCGATTTTGGTGGCGTGCCGCTGCACGTCACCGGCCTCCAGCAGGACATGCACAACGTCCTGCGCGATTTGCAGGAGTCGCCGCTCGGCGAACGCGCCAACCAGCTCGAGGCGATGACCATCGAGCTGGTGGCGATGCTGTTCGATTTCATTTTCGAAACGCGGGACCTTCCGGACAGCATCAAGGCGCTGATCGGCCGCTTGCAGATACCGGTATTGAAGGCGGCGATGCTCGACGGCGCCTTCTTCTCCAAGAAATCGCATCCGTCGCGGCTGCTGGTCAACGCGCTGGCGGGGGCCGGCATCGGCTGGTCGCCAACGATGGGTCAGGACGATCCGCTATATCGCAAGATCGAACAGATCGTTCATCGTGTCCTCGACGACTTTACCGACGACGTCGAATTGTTCGACGAGCTGCGAAAGGACCTGGAAACCTTTCTCGTCGACGAGGAGAGAGCCGCCGAGGCCACTATCCAGTCGACGGCCGACCAAATCAATCAGCGCGACCAGCAGGAGATCGCGCAAATGGTCGCCCGGTCGGAAATCGAGCGCCGGCTGCGCGAGTTTCCGGCACCGAACTTCCTGGCTTCGTTTCTGCGGGACAAGTGGGTCGACACGCTTACCCAGCTTTATCGTCGCGAGGGCGAGGAGAGCGAGGCATGGATTTCGGCGCTCGCGACCCTCGACGATCTGGTGTGGAGCGTTCAGCCCAAACGAGTGACCGAGGATCGCAGGAAACTGGTGGCGATGCTGCGCAATCTGCTGAAGCAGCTTCATGGCGGTCTTCACAACGTCACTTGGGAGCCCGGGGAGCGCGAACGGTTCATGTCGAACCTGGTGGAAGCGCACGCCGCGGCGGTCAAGCCGAGCCTCGCGTCGGTACCGCTGCCGACGGTGGCGGTGGCCGAAGCGGCGACCGCGGCTGCGGAGCAGGCGACCGCCAACGGCGACATCGAGACAGCAGCCAAGGCGCGTGCGCTGGCCGAGGCAATGACGCCCGCGCCACCGGCGCCGGAACCCGAACCCGTGCCGGAGCCAGTCCAGGATCGCTTCGCCGAAGTCGCGGCCAGCCTCGAGCGTGGCATGTGGGTCGAATTCGAAGGCGAAGACGGCCAGCTCGCGTTCGCCAAGCTGGCATGGGTCAGCCCGCTGCGCGGGACATATCTGTTTACCAACCGTCAGGGTCAGAAGGCGGTGTCGCTCACCGCCGACGAGCTGGCCGAGCGATTCCGCACCGACCGCGCACGATTGGTCGAAGCCGCACCGTTGGTCGATCGCGCGTTCGTCAGCATGATCGCGAAGCTGGAAGAGAAGTTCGGCAGCGAAGCGGCACTGGCTCCGCAGCACGCCGCCTGACGCGAGCTCGCGCCGCACGGCGCCTAAGTTTGCGCCAGTGCTTCGGCAATCTCGGCGACGAGCTTCGGCCCCTTGTAAATGAGTCCCGTATAGATCTGTACCAGCGTGGCGCCGGCGGCGATTTTTTCCGCCGCGTCCGCGCCCGACATGATGCCGCCGACGCCGATGATCGGCATCGACCCGTCGAGCGCTTTGGCAAGGATCCGGATCACCGCCGTCGCCTTGTCCTTGAGCGGGCGCCCGGACAAGCCGCCCTCTTCTTCGGCATGTGTTTGGCCCGCAACCGCGCCATGGTCGACGGTGGTATTGGTCGCAATGACACCGTCGACTTTGTATTGCATCAGGATGGCGGCAATCAGTTGAATCTCGGTCCTGGAGAGATCGGGAGCGATCTTCACGACCAGAGGCACATATTTTCGATGTCTTTGCGCGAGCTTGGTCTGCTCCGCTTTGAGCGTCCCCAGCAGCTTCTCAAGCGCGGCGCCTTCCTGCAGCTCGCGCAATCCCTTGGTGTTCGGCGACGATATGTTCACCGTGACGTAGCTCGCGTAGGGATACACGGATCGCAGGCAGGTCAGGTAATCGTTGGCGGCGAGGTTGTTCGGCGTATCGAAATTCTTACCGATATTAAGGCCCAGAATGCCTGCGTTCGGTCCCGGTCTCCCAAAACGCGACCGCATCACGTTGGCGATAAACTGATCGACGCCGTGGTTATTGAACCCGAGGCGGTTGATCATGGCTTCTGCCTCGGGCAAGCGAAAAATCCGCGGTTTGGGATTGCCTGGCTGCGGTCGGGGAGTCACCGTGCCGCATTCGATGAAGCCGAAACCGAATGTCGCCAGGCCGTCGATGTGAACGGCGTTCTTGTCCACGCCAGCGGCGAGCCCGATACGATTCGGGAATGAGAGCCCCATCGCCTCGACCGGAGAAGGGACTACATGCAGCGCGGCCCTTTGCGCGACGCCGAGAGCCGTCGCGATGTCGAGGCCCGCAAATGCCAGCTCGTGCGCCGTCTCCGGCTCGAATTTGAACAGCAGGGGGCGAAAAAATGGGTAGAGCATGAATGAAAGGCAAGATCGCGTAGGCAGGCACAGCTCAGCGCGTGCGGGCCGGATGATAACATTCGCCGCCCATGACAACGATTGCGCAACAGGCGATGCTCGCGCGAGCGGGAATGCGCGGAATCGTTCTCGCCGCATTGCCCGGAATTGCGTCTGCCGCATTGCGCGGAATCGCGCTTGCTGCATTGCTCGCCGGGTCAGCGGCGACTGCGGCGCCGTCTGCGGCGGTTCCGGCGAGCTACGCGCATCGCCCGGAGGTGAGTGCATTCATCGATGAGATGGTCGCCGACTACGACTTCGACGCACGCGCGCTGCGGCGCTTTTTCTCCAAGGTTCGCTATCAGCAATCGGTCGTCAACGCGATGTCGCGGCCGGTGCTTGCGCCGCCGAAATGGTACGAATACGCACCACGGTTCTTAAGCTCCGCGCGGATCGACGCCGGCGTTGCCTTCTGGCGCGCGAACGAGAGAACGCTCGAGCGCGCGCAAAGCGAATTCGGCGTGCCCTCCGAGATTGTCGTCGCGATCATCGGAGTCGAAACGTTTTACGGCCGCAATACCGGCTCCTACCGCGTTGCCGACGCTTTGACGACGCTCGCGTTCGACTATCCGCGGCGCGCCGAGTTTTTTCGCAACGAGCTGAAGCAGTTCCTGTTGCTAATGCGTGAACAGAATACCTCTCCACTCGCGCCCAAAGGGTCGTACGCCGGCGCGCAGGGACTGCCGCAATTCATGCCCGGCAGTCTGCGCGATTACGCGGTCGACTACGATGACGATGGAAAAATCGATCTGGCAGGCGACGTCGACGACGCCATCGGCAGCGTCGCCAACTATCTGGCCCGCCATGGCTGGCTGGCGGATGACCCCGTCATGCAGCCTGCGGAGATCGACGTCGACAAGCTGGACCAGGTCGAACGCGTGCTCGATGGCGGCATCTCCGAGCAGCGGTCGCTGCAATCGTGGCGGCACGACGGCGTCAGCGTCAGCGGCATTCCCGAAGCACCCGGCGCGGACCCGACGGGAGTGTTAATGCTCGAAGAAGAGGCCGAGCCCAGCTATTGGATGGTGTTCAACAACTGGTACGTGCTGACCCGGTACAACCGGAGCCGGCTGTACGCGTCCGCGGTGTGGAAGCTGGCTCAGGAACTCAAGCAGGCCTTCGCCGAGGAGTAGCGCACCGCGACGGTGCAGCACGATCGATCGCGGCGACATCGCGGCGAAACTCGCTACAATCGAACGCGGCGCTTCGCGTTTCCGCGCGACCGCGCAGGCCGACGTAGCCGGCCACGCAATTGCTAACTTAGTCGCCAACTCAGTTAACAACCTATTCAGCCATGGACCCCGCGACCGATAAAGACCTTCCGCTCAAGGAAGATACGCGCCTCCTCGGCCGCGTTCTGGGCGACGTATTGCGCGCGCAGACGGGCGAGCAGGGCTTTGCGTGCATCGAAGCGATCCGGCAGACCGCTATTGGTTTTCGGCGTGCGGGCGTGGAGGATGCCCCCGCCGTCAAACACGAGCTGGACACTCTGCTCAACGAGCTCCCGATCGCCCAGGCACTCGATGTCGTCCGGGCGTTTTCGTATTTCTCGCACCTGGTCAATATCGCCGAGGACGTGCATCAGAACCGGCGCCGCCGCGCCCATGCGCTGGCGGGCTCCGCACCGCAGATCGGAAGTCTCCTGCACGCACTCGATCGCGTTGCGCAGGCGCGGGTCGGCGGCGAGACGCTTGCGCGCTGGTTCGACGATGCGCTGGTGAGCCCCGTGCTGACCGCGCATCCGACCGAAGTGCAGCGCAGGAGCATTCTCGATAGCGAGCGCGAGATCGCGCGGTTGTTGCAGTGGCGCGACCGCGTCGTTCTGACGCCCGACGAAGCGGAAGCGCTGGAGGCCGGCCTCTATCGCGAAGTCCTGGGACTGTGGCAGACGTCGATGCTGCGATTGTCGAAGCTTCGCGTCTTCGACGAAATCGACAACGGGCTCGCGTATTATCGTTACACATTTCTGGCCGAGGTGCCCAAGCTCTACGCCGTGCTGGAGCGTAGCCTGCGAGAGCGCCTCGGCGCGACCGATGAGCTGCATCTGCCAGCGTTCCTGAGGCTCGGCTCGTGGATCGGCGGTGATCGCGACGGTAATCCCACCGTGGTCGCAGAGACGCTGCAGTATGCGATCCGAGCGCAGGCCTGCGTGGCATTTGCTCACTATCTCGACGAAGTGCACCGACTCGGCGGCGAGCTGTCGCCGTCCACGCGATTGGTGACGCCGACCGCAGAGCTGTTGGCGCTGGCGAAGGCGGGACACGACGCCAATCCGCACCGCAGGGACGAGCCCTATCGGCAGGCGTTGATCGGCGTCTACGCTCGCGTCGCTGCGACAGCGCGCGTGCTCGGACAGTATGTTGCGCCGCGCGCGCCGCAGTCGACGCTCGAACCCTATGCGACGCCGGCCGAACTGGTGGCCGATCTGTCGATCCTAAGGACCTCGCTGGCGACGCACGGCGCACAGCTCATTGCCGCGGGCCGGCTCGATCCGCTGATTCGTGCCGTCGAAGTGTTCGGGTTTCACCTTGCCATGCTCGATCTGCGCCAGAACTCGGACGTGCACGAAAGCGTGGTCGGCGAGCTGTTGGCCCGCGCCTGTGTCGCCGATGACTACGCCAAACTTGCCGAAGCGGACCGGGTCGCGTTGCTGGTCAGAGAACTTGGCGGGCCGCGCCTCTTGTTTTCGCCACACCTGGAATACTCGCCGCAGACCGCCTCCGAGCTAGCGATCCTGCGTGCCGCGGCGGACATCCACGCGCGGTTCGGCGCGACGGCGCTGCCGAACTACGTCATCTCCAAATGTGCGTCGGTCAGCGATCTGCTCGAGGTCGGCATTCTGCTGAAGGAAGCCGGCCTTCTGCGCGGCGACGCGCTGGCGCTCAACATCAGCCCCTTGTTCGAGACCATCGACGATTTGGAGCGTTCGTCCGAAATCATGCGCGCCGCATTCGCCTTGCCGTGCTACCGCGCATGGCTGGCAGGACGCGGCGACTGGCAGGAAATCATGCTCGGCTATTCGGACAGCAACAAGGACGGCGGCTACCTCGCCGCCAATTGGGCGCTTTATCGCGCCGAGCTTGCGCTGGTCGACGCGTTTGGCGATTCGCGCGTCAAGCTGCGCTTATTTCACGGGCGCGGAGGAACCGTGGGACGCGGCGGCGGCCCGAGCTACGAGGCGATCCTGGCGCAGCCCGCGGGCAGCGTTCCCGGCGGCCTGCGCATCACCGAGCAGGGCGAAATCATCGCCAGCAAGTATTCCGATCCTGAGTTGGGCCGGCGCAATCTGGAGACGCTGGTCGCGGCGACCCTGGAAGCGAGCCTGCTCGACATCGAGCAACTCGGCGATCGTGCGCAAGCGTACTACGCCGCCATGACCGAGCTCGCCGCGCATGCGCTTACCGCCTATCGCGCGCTGGTCTACGACACGCCGGAATTCATCGCCTATTTTCGCGCCGCGACGCCGATCGCCGAGATCGCCGAGCTGAATATCGGCAGCCGGCCGGCGTCGCGCACCGCATCGGCGAAGATCGAGGACTTGCGCGCCATACCGTGGGTGTTCAGCTGGGGACAATGCCGTCTGATGCTGCCGGGCTGGTACGGCTTCGGTGCCGCGGTCGACGTCTGGCTCGCGAGCCATCGCGACGGATTGTCACTGCTTTCCGAAATGGTCGCGCGCTGGCCGTTCTTCAAGAGCGTCATGTCGAACATGGCGATGGTGCTGGCCAAGACCGACCTTGCGGTCGCGTCGCGCTACGCCGATCTCGTTCCGGACCTGGCGACGCGGGACAAAGTCTTTTCGAGGATCGCCGCGGAGCATCGGCGGACCATCGAGCTGGTACACGCGATAACCGGGCAGAAGACGCTGCTGTACGACAACCCGACGCTCGCGCGCAGCATCCGCGACCGCTTTCCCTATCTCGATCCGCTCAATCACCTGCAGGTCGAGCTGCTGCGCCGTTATCGCTCAGGCCAGACAGACGAACGTACCAAACGCGGAATACATTTGACGATCAACGGGCTCGCCGCGGGGTTGCGCAACAGCGGGTGAGACGGCGCCAAGCGACGCCGGACGCGAGGGTGGCCGTCGGAGCGAAGATGACGCGGATACCGGCAATCAAGTCTCGCGCTTGTTCAGCCGGTACTTTTCGGCGCACTTGACGACCATCAGTTGGGTCGGGAATTCGAGACACAGACGCGCGTCGGCTTTTTCTTTGAGCGCTCGGGCCTCCTTGCGCGTCAGTGGCTTTTTCGGGGCCTCCGCCTGCATGATGGCTGCGGTCTCCGCCGCCGCGCTCGCCGGAGGCGTCTGAGCGATCGCGGCCGACTGTGGAAGCATTGCGGCGATCGCGACCAATGCAATGGCGACTGTGTTCAGGTTCATCAGCGGGTCCCCTTCCCTGGAATGACGTGCAGTGGAGAAAACAACGCCGCGGGCTCTGTCGGCGAGCGGCGAAGGTGAGAGCGTAGCGGAAATCGACGACCTTGCCCGGCCACTATATGACGTTGCCGGAGGAATTCAAAACGCCGCCCGGGTCGCCGCGCCGTCCAGCCCGACCTTGGTTCGGGGTTTGCGATGTCCCGTGTTGAGCGCGTGCAACCGGCTTGACTCTCCAGGTCTGCCGGCTATAATTCACATACCGTATATTCAATGGGTACTCGAATGCTTCGTCGCCCCCATCGCCCTCATGGCGCTTATGCCAAAAAAGGCGCTTTTCTTCAGCGCGCAGCGGATCATGCGAACCCGTTGCCGAGGCGACTCACTCCGCGCCAGCGGCAAGTGCTCGACTGGATTCGAGGCTTCCTCGAGGTGCGCGGCATGCCGCCGACGCGCGCCGAAATCGCGACCGGCCTGGGTTTTTCGACGCCGAGCTCCGCGGAAGATCATTTGCAGGCGCTGGCGAAAAAAGGCGCGATCGAGCTGGTGCCCGGCGCCTCGCGCGGACTGAGGCTCATGGAAATTCCGGGCGAGCCGGTGCAGGGCGCGCTGCCCCTCGTCGGTCATGTCGCGGCAGGCAGTCCGATACTCGCGGCGGAGCATGTCGAGGCGCACTTCCGCGTCGACCCGGAACTCTTCGCGCCGCGCGCGGACTATCTGCTGCGCGTGCGCGGCGCCAGCATGTGCGACGTCGGCATTCTCGACGGCGACTTGCTCGCGGTGCATAAGACGAGCGATGCGCATTCGGGACAGATTGTCGTGGCGCGCCTGAACGACGAGGTGACGGTCAAGCGATTCAAACGTCGTGGACGCGACATCGTGTTGTTGGCCGAGAACTCCAAGTTCGCGACGATCATCGTCGATCCCAGGACGACCGCGTTCGCGATCGAAGGGATTGCCGTCGGGCTGGTCCGCAGCAGCGAGCAATGGTAACTGAGGGCAACCGAGGGAAACTAATGGCAACTAAGATACGCCGCACCGACCGCGCAAAAATTATCGCGCTCGAAGATCTTCCGAATGTCGGCAAATCGATCGCCGCCGACTTGCGCGAGCTCGGAATTCGTGCCCCTGCCCAATTGAAGCACAAGGATCCGTACGCGCTTTACGAAAAGCTCAATCGCCGGACCGGCGTGCGGCACGATCCGTGTCTGCTCGATACGTTCATCGCCGCGGTGCGTTTCGTCGAAGGAGGACCTCCGAAACCCTGGTGGGCGTTTACCGCGGAACGCAAACGTGCGCTGGCCCTGCGCGCACGCAAACGAAGTTCCGGTTCATCGGCGCGCTGAAATCCGGGCGCGTCGTCGATCGCGCAGCGCAAGGTGCCCGGCTGCTCTTGTTTGCACCCTAGAAGGAGATGTTCCATGGTCCAAGCCATTCCCGCCGCTTACGCAGGGGTCACGCCGTACCTGATCGTGCGCGACGCCGCGCGCGCGATCGACTTTTACAAGAAAGCCTTCGGCGCGACCGAAGTGATGCGGCTTCCCGCGCCGGGCGGCAAGATCGGCCACGCCGAGATCAAGATCGGCGAGGGCATGGTCATGCTCGCGGACGAATCGCCCGAGATGGGCCACAAGTCGCCGCAGACCCTTGGCGGAACGCCGATTTCGCTGATGTTCTACGTCCCGGACGTGGATGCGCAGTTCGCCGGCGCGATCGGCGCTGGCGGCACGGTCACACAACCGCTCAAGGACCAGTTCTACGGCGACCGCAGTGGAACGCTCACCGATCCGTCGGGGCACATATGGACGATTGCGACCCATACCGAGGACGTGGCGCCCGACGAAATGGACCGGCGTATGAAAGCGATGACGGTGCTGTGAGCAGCGAGCCAGGTCCCGCTCGCATCGCGAGTGGGGTGCGAGCGCCCGCGAATCAGCGCCAGCCGGCGGCACGCGACATTGCACCTCCGTAAGACGATCAATGAGCCGGCGGCCGGGCAGTAACCTTGACCTAAGGCCGCGCAAACATTTAAGCGGATGATGCATTGCGCCAGCGGCGTTCGTCGCCGGACCCCGAGATTCGTGCTCTGTCCTCGGTCGACCATGGTTCCACGCGTGGCCTGCTCACGCAAGCGCCGACGTCTATAATGGTGCTCGCGCGGCGTATTTCTGCTCGTCGCACGGGACAGCCACTTCCAAGCGATGCGTATCCTTCTCAGCAACGACGACGGCTATTTTTCTCCGGGATTGGAACGCCTGGCCGCCGATCTCGCCTCTCATGCAGAGATCACCGTCGTCGCGCCGGAACGCGATCGCAGCGGCGCGTCTAACTCGCTGACGCTGGACCGTCCGCTGACCGTGCGGCGCGCGCCCAGCGGCTTTCTGTTCGTCAATGGAACGCCGACCGATTGTGTCCACCTCGCGGTCACGGGCCTGCTCGACGAACTTCCCGACATGGTGATTTCCGGTATCAATCACGGCGCGAATATGGGCGACGACACGATCTACTCGGGCACCGTCGCTGCTGCGATGGAAGGCTATCTGCTGGGAATCCCGTCGATCGCGGTATCGCTGGCCAACAAGACTGGCAAGCATTTCGAAACCGCGGCAAGAGTGATCGTCGATATGCTGAACCGGCACCGCCGGCAGTCTTCGGGTCCCTGGCTGCTAAACGTCAATGTTCCCGACGTGCCCCACGGCGAGTTGAAAGGCGAGCGCGTTACGCGCCTGGGCAAGAGGCACAAAGCAGAGCCGGTGGTCAAGACACAGACACCGCGCGGCGAGACCTGCTACTGGGTCGGTGCCGCGGGCGCGGCCGCCGATGCTGGCGAGGGCACCGACTTCGACGCCGTGGAGCGCGGGTACGTTTCCGTGACGCCGTTACAGATCGATCTGACCAACCACGGTGACATGCCGCGCATCGCGGGGTGGCTTTCGGCGCGAGTGAAAACGGACGCAAACGCGTGACTGCCGGAGTCGAAAAATTCGCCGGCATCGGCATGACCTCCGCGCGAACCCGTGCGCGCATGGTCGAGCGCCTGCGCGAACAGGGCATCCGCGACGAGGTCGTGATCTCGGCCATGGAAGCGGTGCCGCGCCATATCTTCGTCGAGGAGGCGCTGGCCATCCGCGCCTACGAAGACAGCCCGCTTCCCATCGGCGCGGGACAGACCATTTCGCAGCCCTATGTCGTCGCGCGCATGACGGAGCTCCTGCGCGCGGGACGTGACTTGCCGCGGGTGCTCGAAATCGGCACCGGATGCGGTTATCAGACTGCGGTGCTGGCGCACGTCGCGAGCGAGGTGTACACGGTCGAGCGTATTGCGTCGCTGGTGGCCAAGGCGCGGAACAACCTGCGCGCGCTCAAGGTCGAAAACGTGCGCATCAAGCATGGCGACGGTTCAGGCGAACTCGGCGAGGATCTGGAAGTCGACGGCATCATCGTCACTGCGGCGGCGACCAAGGTGCCTGCGGCTTTGCTGCGACACCTCCGCGTCGGCGGTCGAATGGTGCTGCCCCTCGCGAGCCGCGATGAAGACCTGCGCGGCGTGCAACGACTGACGGTCATCGACAAGGCGCCCGATGGCATCCGCGAACAATCCTACGACGCGGTAAGATTCGTCCCGCTGCTCCCTGGGCTCGCATGATGTTTCCAAAATGACGCCGTCGAAACGCATTCGCGCTTTGTTTCCCGCCGTCGCTGCCGTGCTCATCCTTGCCGGCTGCATGACTCGACCCCCCGCCCCCGTGGTCGAACGAGCGCCTGTAATTCTTGAACCTCCGGTGCCGCTGCCTGCTGCCCCGGCGCGCGCCCCCGAGGTGCCGCCGCAGTTGTACACCGTCAAGCGCGGCGAGACGCTGGCGCAGATTGCGCTCGATCACGGCGTCGACTACCGCGAGCTCGCGGCATGGAACAATATCGAGAACCCGAACGTGATACGTGTCGGCCAGGTGCTCGCGCTTTCTCCGCCGGGACAAGCGGGTGTCGTGCCAAGCGGTGTGGTAACCGCACCCTTGGTCACGACGCCGTCGATTGCTCCTAGCAACGATACCCGCGCGCTGATGACGACTCAGGGCCACGGCAACACGCCGACGTTCAAGAGCGAACCGCGGGCGATGAAATTACCTTACTCGGATCAGGCGCTCGCACAGTTGGAGCACGCGCCGGTGTCCGCCGCCTCTTCGCCAGCGCCGGCGAGTACTCCTTCATCGCCGACCGCCGCGCCGGTGGCGCCTGCCACGACACCAGGTTCAACCAATATTGCCAACGCAACGCCGCCGCCTTCCCGTCCGGAATCGGCACGGGTACCCGAGATTGACGACGCCAAGGTGGACTGGGGATGGCCGACGTCAGGCAAGGTTATCGCGGGATTTTCGGAAAGCGCGAATCTCAAGGGCATCGACATCGGCGGCAAGGCCGGTCAACCGGTGCTGGCCAGCGCTGCCGGTCGAGTCGTTTACGCCGGAGCGGGGCTGCGCGGCTACGGCAAGCTGGTCATCGTCAAGCACAACAACACCTACCTTTCCGCGTACGCGCACAATCGCGAGATTCTGGTCAAGGAAGGACAGCAGGTCAGCAAGGGACAGAAGATCGGCGAGATGGGCGACACCGACTCCGACCAGGTCAAGCTTCATTTCGAAATTCGCCGCCTGGGCAAGCCCATCGACCCCACGAAATTCCTTCCACCCGCATGAGCTCGCGGGCAGCGACGATCCCTGACTTCGCATGAGGGCTCAGTCGAGGACCGATGACGAGCGCCTGCCGGCTGCGACCGAGCCGGACACGCGGACGCGGGAGTTGCCGCTCGACGTGCCCGAAACCGGCGTAGGCGCCGATTTCCTCAACGACATCACCCAGATCTACCTCAACGAAATCGGGCAGAGCCCGCTGCTTACTCCCGCGCAGGAGCTCGACTACGCGCGCGCGAATCGCGATGGCGATTTCGAGGCGCGGCAGAAGATGATCGAGCACAATCTTCGGCTCGTCGTCAGTATCGCCAAGCACTACCTCAATCGTGGCTTGACGCTCGCCGATCTGATCGAGGAAGGCAATCTCGGACTGATCCACGCCTTGGAAAAATTCGACCCGGAGCGCGGGTTTCGCTTCACCACCTATGCGACGTGGTGGATAAGGCAATCGATCGAACGCGCCATCATGAATCAATCGCGGACGATTCGGCTGCCAGCGCACGTGGTCAAGGAGCTCAATATCGTCCTGCGTGCGCTGCGTCATCTGGAGACGCACGGCGTTCTCGGCGAAGGGCGTGAGCCGACTGTCGACGATGTTGCGCACCTGCTCGACAAGCCGGTCGAGCAGGTGCGCAAGGTGCTGGGTTACAACGAGCACATTGCATCTCTGGATGCGCCCTTCGACTCGGAAGCCGGAGGTTCGCTCGGCGATCAGCTGACCGATGAGGACGCGCCGAGCCCGGAGCTGATCCTGCACAACTCGGAGATCGAGGGCTGGGTTCGGCAGTGGCTCGACGAGCTGTCCGACCGCCAGCGATGCGTCATCGAGCGGCGCTATGGACTCAACGGCAGGGACGTGGCGACGCTGGAAAAACTCTCGCGTGAGCTCGGCGTCACGCGGGAGCGCGTGCGCCAGATTCAGTCGGAAGCGCTGGACAAATTACGCGCGCGCCTTCGCCGGCGGGGCCTGTCCCGAGACGCGCTGCTGTAACGACGGGTTCGATCGGGGAAATCATTCGATTGTTTCGGGCTGCACCGTCGTCACGCTTGAGGAACGCGAGCCTTCGTTCAGGGCACGCGGTCCCGGAATAGTGTCGACGCCGGTTTTCAACTCCGCCAGTATCAGCTCGCGTTTCGGTTCGCGTGGTCCATAGTGTAGTTGCGCATAGCGCTCGCCGATGCGCGCGAGCACGGCGGCCCATTGCGGCCAGCGTTGACCGGCGCGGCGCGTGTAAGCGAGCGGTCCCTCTTCCGGCGCGCGCTCGAGACCCGCGCGGCCGAGCCTGCGACAAAGGGCATTCCACAAGGCGACTTCGGCATCGACGCGCGACCGGCGCAACCGCGTCGCGCCGAGCACGAGCATGCCCCAGAAGAACACGGCGCCGGCAACCACCGCCACCAGCTGCCATGGCCGTGCGTCCTCGAACCCGAATTCGCGCAGCAGATCGCGCTGGCGCTCGATATTGAAGCCGACGACGCCGCGCTGCCACTGGTAGTTGACGGCATCCCATTGCAGACGAAGGTCCTTGAGCCAGGTCATTTCGATCCGGGCGAAATACGGCACGGGCTCGCCTGCAGCCATTGCGGAGCCCAGGCCGTGTTCAATTCGCGACGGTGCCACCGCCGCGGTGGGATCGAAGCGCTGCCATTGGCCGTCGAGCAGCGCCTCGGCCCACGCGTGCGCGTCGGACTGGCGCACGATCATATAGTCGCCGTCGGGATTCATTTCTCCGCCCTGATAGCCGGTGACAACGCGCGCCGGTATCCCGGCGGCGCGAAGGAGCACGGTGAATGCACCGGCATAGTGCTCGCAAAATCCGCGCCGGGTGTCGAACAGGAACCCGTCGATCGGATCGCGATCGAGAAGCGGCGGCGTCAAGGTATACACGAATGGCTCTTTGTGAAACCAGTTGAGCACTGCGTTGACGTACGCGCGGTCGGAATCGACTCCCTGACGCATTTCCTTGGCGAAAGCGAGCGTGCGCGGATTGTTGAGCGGCAGTTGCAGGCTCTCGCGCGGATTTTCATCGGTGCCGGAGTACGAATCGCGCAGCGACGAGCGCTCGGTATAACGAATAGCCTGCGCGACCGGCACCTTCGCGGTGAGTTGCTGGTCGTAGCTGAGGTAGGCAATGTCACTGGTCGTTGGCGCGCGCGCATCGTTGCTTGGCGAGCGCGGCAGTGACAAGGGATGCTCGAGGGCGAACAGCCAGACTTTACCGTGAGGCTCCAGCGTCACCGTGTATTCGATCGTGGGCCCTTGCCGAGGCACGAACCTGCCCGGGAGCAGCTTGTATACCGCGCGCCATTCGCGCCCGTCGAAACGGGAGAACACTGGCCCGCGCCAGTAGCGTAGTGCCGGCGGCGGCGGTGGGCCGTTGAAATCGACGCGAAAGGCGACGGCATCGGAAAGCGACAAGTCGCTGATCGAGCCCGGACTCATGGTATCCGACAATCCCGAGCGCCCGCCGGCTTCGGTCGGCGTGCCCCAGAGCGGTCCCGCGATCCGCGGAAAAATGACAAACAGCAGTGCGGCAATGGGGATGCCTTGCAGGATCAGGCGTGTCGTTGCCCTGAGCTGCGCTCGCCATTCGGAAGCGGCTATGCTTGCTCCAGCTCTGAGCGACGCCAGCGCGCCGCCGAGGGCGAGCAGGACCGGCGCCATCGACAGCGCGGCGGCAATCGTCTGAAGATAGAAAAATTGCGTCAGCGAGAGGAAGAGCGCGAGACAGATCAGCAGCGTTCCGTCGCGCGTATCGCGCGACTCGATGAACTTGATGCCGACGAGCAAATAGAGAAATTCGACGCAGGGATCGCGGGCCAGAAAGTAACCGAGCTCGGTGCGTATGCCCAGCGCGCCCGCGATCGCCAGAAGCGGCAGCAACCAGCGTCGATGACGCGTCAAGGCGCGCCATTGCGGCGGCAGCGCGACACGCGCAACGACCAGTGCGGCGCCCGCAATAGCGTTCCAGGTAAGGACGTGACCCCAAAGCGGCCATTGCGCGGACACCAGCAATGCGCCGAGCCAGGCAACCTGGACAGGCGTAAGAGGAGTCGATGCCTGCTTGATTGTCATCGAACGCTCGCCGATGGAAACAGCGCCAGTGCGGTCAGCGCCGCGCGCCGATGTGCCGCGCCTTGGGCCACCGGCAATGCCGTGCCTGGCATGTGCAGAGAAAACGGGCGCGCCGTGCGCTCCGCCGCCAGAACCCAGGCGGTAAACCTCGACAGCCGCCTTTCGGTGTCGAGGCTTACGGGCATTTCGGCCCAGTGCAATTCCAGCGTTCCACCGCCGCCGGTGCCTTCGAACTGTTTGGAGTACCAACCCGCGCCCCGCGCCACTGCCTTCCACGCGATGCGGTTTTGCGCATCACCGCGCTCGTATTCGCGAAGACCGGCAAGCTCGGTGTCAGCCAGCCGGGACGACCGACCGACGTAGGATCCGTGACGACCGGGAGGTAGTGGCGGCGCGCCTGCTTCCGGCGCCGGGAAGACGGTCCCGCTCAACGGAAAATGAACGTAGGCCCAGGCGCGCCAAATGCCGAGCGGGAAATTGGAGGACACGCTTACGCGTCCCAGTCCCAGACGGCCGCGTTTCGGCGCCGGAATCGATATCGCGATGGGTCGTGTCGCGCCCGGCGGAAGATCGACGCTGCTGGGCAATCCCTGCCGTCCTGCGACCGTGATGCCGATACGCTGGCGCGAGCCGCTGGCGAGAGACAGCGTGAATTCCAGCTCGCCGCCGGCAAAAGCTTCGCCCGCGCCGAGCGGCGATGCCGCGAGCCCGGCGAGGTTACGAAACGTCGCGAGCAGCGCGGCCGCGACCATGCCCCCTGCCAGGAAGGTCAGCGCATAACCGAGCGACAGCGCATAGTTCATCGCCGTCAGCAGCATGATCACCAATGTGGCCATCAACGCCACGCCGCGCGGCGTCGGCAGTATATAGATGCGGCTGTGACGAAGAACCACCCGTTCCACGTCGCCCGGCGCGAGGCGCCAGACACGCTGACGCACGCGCTGCGTCCAAGACCTTGCCTGCGTTTGCAAGCCCGCGATACCAGGCGTGGTCAACGCATCCTCCCACTCAGGTCAGAAGTCGATCCGGGTTTCAGGGCAGCGCGACGGCGCGCAACAAGGCCTGCGCCTGCGGTCCGCCGGCGCGGGTGCCGCCGGCCAGGCGATGGCCCGCAACGGCAGGGAATACCGCCTGCACATCTTCCGGCAACACCATCGGCCGTCCATCCAGCAGCGCCCAGGCCCGAGATGCGGCAACCAGCAATAGTCCCGCTCGCGGCGATAGTCCGCGATGCGCGCCGGGCGCCGCTACGCCACCCGACGCCGCATTCGAAGTGCGTGATGCCGCCAGCAAGGCCTGGACATAGTCGAGGAGCGCCGGCGCCACGTGCACCGCGGCTGCTTCCCGCTGCCACGCCATGAGCGTGGCAGCGTCGGCACACGGTTCGAGGTCGGGGATGCGGGCGCGGCGGTCACCTGAAATCAACAGCTCGCGCTCTGCCGCAGGGTCGGGATAACCGAGCTCGATCGACATCAGGAATCGATCCAGCTGCGACTCGGGCAGCGGATACGCGCCGATCTGCTCGGTTGGATTCTGGGTCGCGATAACGAAAAAGGGCTCTGGCAGCGGCCGGGTCACGCCATCGATCGAAACCTGGCGCTCCTCCATGGCTTCAAGAAGCGCGCTCTGCGTCTTGGGGGGTGCGCGATTGATTTCGTCGGCCAGCACGATGGAATGAAAGATGGGACCGGAATGAAATCGGAACTCGTGGGTTTCCGGGTCGAAGATCGACACGCCGAGCACATCGGCCGGCAAGAGATCGCTGGTGAATTGAACGCGCGCATAGTGCAGCCCCAAGGTGCCGGCGAGCGCCTGCGCCAGGGTCGACTTGCCGACGCCCGGAATGTCCTCGATCAGGAGATGGCCGCGCGCAAGCATGCAGGCAAGCGCAAGCCTGAGCGGCGTCGACTTGCCGACGACGATGCGGCCGAGCTCGGCCAGCACGGTTGCAAGGCGGTCGGTCAGCGGAATCGCGAGGGTCTCGGCGGGGCGAACGGTCATGGTACTGGACGGAGCAAGAAAGATGCCACTATAGTCAAGCTTGGCCTCCTAGTCACCATTATGGCTGCCGGGATACACTTGTTCTGTCGCCGACCCGGCATAGCAATGCTCGATTCGAGCGCGGTTGACACTCGCATCGTCATTCAAAATCACCGTGCCCATCGCGTACATCACGCATCCCTCGTGCCACCTGCACGAAATGGGCCCGTACCATCCTGAGTGTCCGCAACGCCTGGATGCTATCCACGACCGCCTGATCAGCGATGGGCTCGACGGACTGGTCGCGCATTACAGCGCCCCTGCGGCGACGCGGGAACAGCTCGAGCGCGTTCATGCCGGTCATTACATCGACGAGGTCGAGGCGGCAAGCCCGCAATCGGGCATTCACTATCTCGATCCCGACACCGCACTCAATCCCGATTCGCTCGAGGCCGCGCGCCATGCGGCCGGCGCGGTGGTGCTGGGCACCGACCTCGTGATGAGCGGCGAATGCAGCGCCGCGTTCTGTGCGGTTCGACCCCCGGGTCATCACGCGACGCGCGAACGGGCGATGGGCTTTTGTCTGTTCAACAACATCGCGGTCGGTGTCGCGCACGCGCTCGCCAGACACGGGCTGAAGCGGGCGGCGGTGATCGACTTCGACGTTCATCACGGCAACGGCACCGAAGACATTTTCGCGGGCAGCCCCGCCGTGATCATGGTCGGCACGTTTCAGTATCCGCTGTATCCGTATACGGGTGTCGAGCCTCTTGGCGCGAACATGCACAACGTTCCCTTGTCGCCGGGCAGCGGGAGCGATGCTTTCCGCACCGCGATCACCGAGCGCTGTTTGCCGGCGCTCGAAGCGCACCGTCCGGAAATCCTTTTCGTCTCGGCCGGGTTCGATGCGCATCGCGAGGATCCGTTAGCCAACCTGAAACTCTCCGACGCGGACTTCGCCTGGGTGACGTCGGAAATCGTTGCCGTCGCGGCGCGTCACGCGCAAGGGCGCATCGTCTCGTCGCTCGAAGGCGGCTATGCGCTCCCGGCGCTGGGGCGAAGCGCGATCGCGCACGTGCGCGAGCTGGCGGTAGCGTAGGTTCGTGGATTCATGATGCAACGCAGACAGTTCATGAGCGCATGCGCGGCCATCGCGGGTGCTTCCGGCGTCGGGGCGATGAAGGGAGAGTGGACGTCCGCGATGCCGCGACTCTATTCGCGCTCGCGTCTGATCGATCATTTCGGCGAGCCGATCAAGGTTGGCGCTTTGGCCACCAGGACCAATTACGTCTTCCAGTATCCGTTTGCAGGTACGCCGTGTTTCCTCCTCAATCTCGGCCAGCCGCTGGCCGGGGCAGACAAGTTACTGCGCGCCGACGGCGCGCCCTACGCATGGAGCGGCGGCGTCGGCCGCCAGCATTCGATCGTTGCCTATTCGGCGATCTGTGCCCACAAGCTCGCCTATCCGACGCGCGAGGTGAGCTTTATTCGTTACCAGCCCGAACGGTCGCCGACTTCGGACGGCAACGTGATTCATTGTTGCGCCGACCATAGCATTTACGATCCTTCCGCGGGCGCGCGCGTATTGAGCGGCCCAGCGCCGCAGCCGCTGGCGGCGATTCTTCTTGACTATGACGCGGAACGCGACGAGCTCGCTGCACTGGGAACGGTAGGTGCGGAGCAGTTCGATGCATTCTTCAGCAAGTACGACTTCAAGCTGGCGCTCGAATATGGCCAGGGGCGCGCGCACGCGGCGGTAGGCGCCACGACGGTGGTGCGCGAAATGACTCAGTACTGCCGGCAAACGGTGCAATGCTGACGGTTCGGTGCTGACGCAGCTTGCCCAGTGTCATTCCGGCATGCGGACGTAGCCAGGCTGCGCTTCGACCCGCGCCAGCCAGGCAGCGACCGCGGGAAAGCGCGCGAGCTCAAACCCGCCTTCTCCGGCGACGTGGGTGTAGGCGTAAAGCGCGATGTCGGCAATGGTAAATCGCCCGCCGGCAAAGAATGCTTCGCCCGCGAGATGGCCTTCCATCACTGCCAGCGCGCGATACCCGCCATCCAATTTGGTTGCCGCCAATGCGCGCTGCGACGCGGGATCCGGATGAAACCGGTGCAGATAACGGGCAACCGCAATGTAGGGCTCGTGGCTGTATTGCTCGAAGAACATCCATTGCATCACGCGCGCACGCTGCAGCCGGTTCTCCGGGAGCAGCGGCGTGTCGTCGGCCAGATAGCAAAGAATGGCGTTCGATTCCGGCAGATGGACGCCGGGCTCGATTTCCAGCACCGGCACTTTGCCGTTGGGATTCATCGCCAGGAAATCGGACGTGCGCGTCTGGCCGCGCCCGGGGTCGATCTCGGTCCACTCATACGGAAGCTTGAGCGCCTCGAGTACCATGCGCACCTTGTGGCAGTTGCCCGACGCCGACGTCCCGTACACCCTGTACATTGCGCTCTCCTTGGTGACGCGTGCGCTCAGGACCGCTCCCGCGCATGGACCAAACTGCACTACAATCGGCGGGCGCTTTCGGCCGTCATCAAACCGCGCGAAGCGCCAGCCACGCATGTCATCGTTCCCCACTCCCACGTCCGCCGTCATCGAAGTTCGCGACCTGCGCAAAGGCTTCAAGCACGTCGAAGCCGTGCGTGGCATCAGCTTCGATGTCCATCGCGGCACGACCACCGCGTTGCTGGGAGGTAACGGCGCGGGCAAAACGACGACGCTTTCAATGCTGCTCGGTGTCCTCACGCCCACCGCTGGCTCGATTCGCATTCTCGGCGAGAACATGCTGCGCCACCCATACCGTGTGCTACCGCGCATCAATTTTACATCGCCCTATGTCGACTTGCCCAAACGCCTCACCGTTGCCGAAAATCTTCGCGTTTATGCGCGGCTATACGGCGTCGCGCGACCGCAGGTGCGCGTCGACGAGCTGGCCGTGGAGCTCGATCTAAGCGACCTGACCGCTCGGCCCTACGGCGACCTGTCCGCGGGCCAGCGGACCCGAGTCAGCCTCGCCAAGGCCTTGCTCAATCGCCCCGAAGTGCTGCTGCTCGACGAGCCCACGGCGTCGCTCGACCCGGACGTCGGCGACCGCATGCGCACGCTGCTCGAGCAATACCAGAAACGCTCCGGTTGCACGATGCTGCTCGCAACGCACAACATGGGCGAGGTCGAGCGCATGTGCAACGAGGTAATCATGTTGCGTGCGGGTCTCGTCGTCGATCAGGGCTCGCCTCAATCGCTCCTCGAACGTTACGGGCGCGGGAATATGGACGACGTCTTCCTCGACATTGCGCGTGAGCGGGTAAACCCCGATCACGGCGCGAGCGCTGACGGCCACGGCGAGGGAATCGCTTCGTGAACGCGCCAATAGCCGCCGCCGCCTCCGCCAATCGCATCCGGGCGCTGATCGAGCGCCATGCGTACCTGTTGCTCAAGTCGTGGCCGCGCATGGTGTCGATGGCGTACTACCCGACAGTTACCATGATCATGTGGGCGTTTGTCACCGTCTACCTGCGCCCGACCAGCAATTTTCTGGCCGACGCGCCGGGGCTGTTCATCGGCGCGGTGCTGCTGTGGGACATTCTCTTTCGCGGTCAGCTCGGCGTGTCCTTGACGTTTTTTGAGGAAATGTACTCGCGCAACTTGGGCAATCTTTTCGTGAGTCCCTTGCGCGCCTGGGAAATGATCGTCGGACAATTGGTGATGAGCGTCATTCGCACCTTGATCGGCGTCGGCGCCGCCTGCTTCTTCGCGTGGCTGCTTTTCAGTTTTTCCATATTCTCGCTGGGCTTTCCGCTGATCGCTTTTTTCCTGAACCTCATCATTTGCGGCTGGGCGATCGGACTCGCCGTCTCGGGCATGGTTCTGCGCTGGGGCCTCGGCGCGGAAGAGCTCGCGTGGGCGGCGATCTTTCTGCTGGCGCCGGTATCCGGCGTTTATTATCCGATCGCCGTGCTGCCGGGTTGGCTGCAGACGATCGCGCATGCAGTGCCGACCAGCTACGTCTTCGAAGGCATGCGCGCGGTATTGCTCGAGCACCAATTTCGCGCCGAGCTTTTCTGGAGCGCGCTGGCGATCAACGTGCTGTACATGTTCGCCGGCGTCAATCTGTATTTGCTGGCAATCGGATACGCGCGCCGGCACGGCATGTTGATGCAGATGGGTGAGTAGGCACGGCGGCGTTGCGGCACTGCTAGTGCCGGACCGCAGCTTTCGTCCCGGACTCGGCAACTTCTTCGATGAGGAGCGTCTCGATGTCGTTCAGCACTGTCTGCGGGTGGAGGAAGGTTGAGGTGTAGATCTCTCGGATGAAACCAGCGCGGTCGATCAGGAAGACCTTGAGCACGTGCGAGAGTTCCGGCCGCGGCTTTCCGGTCGAACGGTCAATCGTGTAGCGGATATCCTGGCCGAAGCCCTCGAGCAGCGGCGTCAACTCATGCGCCGAGCGGGTGGTAAGAAAGTACCAGCGCAATCCGCCGCCCTCATCCCTTACGCGGCTTCCGCCATATTGACGCATGACCACCGGCGAGTCGCGCACCGGGTCAAACGACAGCGTCACGAAGCGCACCCTGCCGTGCATCGCCGGGGCGGCCACAATCGCCTGCTTGAGCGCATCGAACACGCGGTACGCGAGCGGGCATCCTTCCGGGTCGATACAGGTGGTATAGATAAACCCGAGCAAGGTGATGCGATCGTGCGTGAATTGGGACAGTCGCTGCGTACGGTCGTCGATTCCCAACACCTCTCCGTCCGGCGCCGCCATGATGCGGTGCAGCTTATAGCTGCCCGGAGGAGGCGGCTCGAAGTCCAGCGCGGGTAGCGGCTCGGCTTCGTGGCCGAAAGCAAACGGCGCGCAGGAAAGCCACGCAAGCAGCGCCAAAGGCCGCGTATTCCGGCGCAGCGTCCTGACTAGGGACAACGTTGCACTGCGCAGCATCCGTTCGTCACTCGCGTGCCTTTAGTGAAGTGCAATGCGCTCGCCTGCCGCGGGTTCGACGGCCGCGGTCCGCAGCGACTTCGAGCCGAGCTTCATGTGATGGGCGCGCCCCAGTTTCTCTTTTGTGAAGTCGACCTCGAAGCTTGGCTTGAGTTCTTTGCCATCCCAGATGAAGCCACGCAGGAACTGTTCGTTGTCCGCACCGCCCTTGTCCCAATTCGCGAGCAGAGACGAGGTAACGTACACGCGCTTGCCATCCCAGCTTTGGGAGACCATGTTGACCTGCTTGCCGGTGACCTTTTCGTACGTTTGCTTCGGCTTTTCGGGATTACTCAGATCGAAGTAGCGCGTCTTGCCGTCCATGAAGGTATTGACCCAGAGCCCCTTGCCGTCTTGCCGGATGCTGATGTCGACCGGAAGCGGAATTTTTGACGGATCGCCGATGGTGGCCACTTCCTTCGCCTGCCATTCGCCCTTGCCGTCCTGTTTGACCAGCCAGATCTTGGACGTCAGCGCGGCCGCGGTCACGGCCCAGTTATCGCCCGGGTTGAGCGACCACCGGATCTCCAGCGGCGCACCCGGGACGCTGAAGACTTTTTTCGGCTTCATCGCCTTCAAATCCCACATCACCATGGTGTTTCCGAAGCGCTTCATCGCGTCCGCGTCCTTCACCAGGTCTCCGAACGGCCGCATGTAGTTCGCGTAGCCGGTGAAGCTCGACGTGAGCAGCACATTTTTTTTCGGATTGACCGCAAGGTCGTAGCCATAGCCATCGCCACCGCCGTCAACGGGCATCGCGTAGGACGTGATGAATTCGCCCTTGTTGTTGTAGAGCGCCATCCCGGTCACGCCGCCCTTGTCCTTTGCGTTGGACAGCGCCTGCACGACCATGCGCCCGGGCAGCGCATAGTAGGTGTGCGGACCGATGAAGCCGGTCTTGTCGGAAAGGTCGGCTATGGTTTTCACGAGCTTCGGCTTTCCGGGTTCTGCGGCGATGTCGAACACATAGATCTTGCTGTCCGATAGCCCTCCTGCCCAGATGAAGCGCCGATCGTCGGTGAAGCCCATGTGGTGCGCTTCCCCGCGCGAACCGACGGACACGGAGGCGACGACCTTGCCGTAACTCTTGGAGTCGGGATGCACGTCGACGGTCACCAGCTTGTCGGAACCGTCTCCGAGTCCTTCGACGCCCAGGGTCCAGACGTACACATAGTCTTCCTGACCCTTGATCAGCTTGGCCGTGTACGGTGAGTTGCACGTCTCGTCAGCTCGTGCCGCATTGGTCCAAACGGCGCAGGCCAGAGTTATCCACGCGGCAACCAAAATGCTGTTGCGAAGTATGCGGTAAGGAATCATCGCACCCTCCTTGTGGCTTAGGCGCTATCAGCGGGGAGCCTCCGCGGGGCGCTGCGCATTGGCACCCGTGTGGCCCGGATTCCATTATAGGCGTGCTTACTCGCTGGTCGGGTCCAGAAGTATCGCCACCGCGACCTTTCTTTCCTCGGCGGCAAGGATGTTGAACGTCCGGCATGCCGCCGGCGTGTCCATCACATCCAGACCTATGCGCTTCTCGGCGAGCGCGCGCGTTAGGCGCGGCGACGGAAAGCGTTGCCTCGCCCCGGTGCCGAGCAAGACGATTTCCGGCTGCAGTGCCGCGACCGCGGCAAAGTCTTCGTCGGTGAGCGCGTCGAATCCGGCGGGGCACCACCCGGTAAGTATCCGTTCCGGAGTCACCACCACATTTTCGCGGTACTCAACGACACCGAGGCGCACGTAATCGTCGCCGTAACCCGTGAAAACGTTGCCTGCGCCGGCGTTGAGATGGAATTTCATTCGGGGTTCATGCGCAATAAGTGGCCGTGGCCGTGTTTTGTGCGTTGCGGTAAGTGCATAAGTCCGCTAGGATTATAACTTCAGCCGCTTCTACGTCGCTCGGACGGTTCCGGGCGCTTACGCAGGAAGACCCGCCGCATGTCCCCGTCCTCCCCCGATTCAGTGCAGTTCCCGCGCATCGAGCGCCTCCCGCCCTACGTTTTCAACATCACCGCCGAGCTCAAGATGGCGGCGCGCCGCCGCGGTGAAGACATCATCGACTTCGGCATGGGCAACCCCGACGGGCCCACGCCCGCGCACATCGTCGCCAAGCTGGTCGAGACCGTGCAGCGGCCGGATACGCATGGCTATTCGGTGTCGCGCGGCATTCCGCGCCTGCGGCGCGCAATTTGCCAGTGGTACAAGCGCCGATACGACGTCGAGTTCGATCCGGACACCGAAGCGATCGTCACCATCGGCTCGAAAGAGGGCATTGCGCATCTGACGCTGGCAACGCTTGGCCGTGGCGACACTGTTCTGGTGCCAAATCCCAGCTATCCGATCCATATCTACGGGCCGGTGATCGCCGGCGCCGACATCCGTCAGGTGCCGCTGACGCCGAACGTGGACTTCTTCGCCGAGCTCGAGCACACCATCAAGATGAGCTTTCCCAAGCCGAAAATGCTCATCATCAACTTTCCGGCCAACCCGACCGCGCAATGCGTCGAGCTTCCCTTCTTCGAGAAGATCATCGCGCTCGCCAAGGAACATGGCATCTACGTGGTGCACGATCTCGCCTATGCCGACATTTGCTTCGATGGCTGGAAAGCGCCGTCGATCATGCAGGTGCCCGGCGCGCGTGACGTCGCCGTCGAGTTCTTCACCATGTCCAAGAGCTACAACATGGCCGGATGGCGCATTGGCTTCATGGTCGGCAACAAGGACCTGGTGAACGCGCTGGCGCGCATCAAGGGTTATCACGACTACGGGACGTTCACGCCGATACAGGTGGCGGCGATCGCCGCGCTCGAGGGACCGCAGGACTGCGTTGCCGAGGTTGCGATGACCTACCAGAAGCGCCGCGACGTTCTGGTCAAGGGATTACACGAGGCGGGCTGGATGGTGGATATTCCCAAGGCGTCGATGTATGTTTGGGCGAAGATTCCCGACGCGTACAAGGAGCTCGGATCGCTGGAGTTCACCAAGAAGCTCATAACGCAGGCAAAAGTGTCGGTCTCGCCGGGAATCGGTTTCGGTGAATTCGGCGATCAACACGTTCGTTTTGCGTTGATCGAGAACGAGAGCAGGACCCGGCAAGCCATACGCGGCATCAAGCAGATGTTCCGCGACGACGGATTGCTCTGATCGGACGACCGATGGCGCAAGCATCCATGAAGCCACTGCAGGTCGGATTGCTGGGCATGGGCACCGTCGGCCGCGGCACCTGGACGGTTCTGCGGCGCAACGAGGAGGAGATCACCCGCCGCGCCGGCAGGCCGATACGGATCACCTGGATCGCGACCCGCACCCTCGATCGCGCGAAGGAAGCCACGCGCGGTGCGAAAGACATCCATCTCACCACCGATCCGGAAGTGGTCATCGATCATCCCGACGTGGACATCGTCGTCGAGCTGATCGGCGGTATCGAGCCCGCGAAATCGTATGTTCTGCGCGCGATAGCCAAGGGCAAGCACGTCGTGACGGCCAACAAGGCGCTTCTTGCCGGGCACGGCAACGAGATTTTCGCGGCGGCGCAGAAAGCCGGCGTGATGGTCGCGTTCGAAGCCGCGGTCGCCGGCGGCATACCCATCATCAAGGCGCTGCGCGAGGGGCTGACCGCCAACCGCATCGAATGGATTGCCGGCATCATCAATGGCACCAGCAACTTCATCCTGTCCGAAATGCGCGCCACCGGCGCGACGTTCAAGGCGGCGCTGGCCGAAGCGCAATCTCGCGGATACGCCGAAGTCGATCCCACCTTCGACGTCGAAGGCATCGACGCCGCGCACAAGCTCACCATCATGTCGGCGATCGCCTTTGGCGTGCCGATGCAGTTGGACAAGGTTTACACCGAAGGAATCACGCGGCTCACGCGCGAGGACATCCGCTATGCCGAGGAACTGGGGTACCGCATCAAATTGCTCGGCATCACGCGGCGGGCGTCGGTCGGGGGAAGTGCGGAGAGCGCTGGCATCGAGCTAAGGGTCCATCCGACGCTGGTGCCGAAGAAGCGACTGATCGCCAACGTCGAAGGCGCGATGAACGCGGTGCTGGTCAAGGGAGACGCCGTCGGCGCGACCCTGTATTACGGGCCGGGCGCCGGCGCGGAGCCGACCGCGAGCGCGGTCATCGCGGATCTGGTCGACGTCACGCGCATGCACACCGCAGACCCGGAACATCGCGTGCCGCATCTCGCGTTTCAACCCGATCAACTTTCCAACATTCCTTTTCTGCCGATGGGCGAGGTGCGAACGAGCTACTACCTGCGCATGCGGGTGCTTGACCGGCCGGGGGTGCTGGCTGACATCACCCGCATCCTCGCGGACCGCGAAATCTCGATCGATGCCATGATCCAGAAAGAGCCGCCCGAAGGCGAGGACCGGACCGATATCATTCTGCTGACCCACTTGTCGATCGAGCGCCAGGTGGTCGACGCAATCGCGAAGATCGAATCGCTGCCGACGGTCAACGGGAAGGTAGTGCGCATTCGCATGGAGGAACTGAATTGAATGCGAAACACTCAACAGGGGACGTCATCCCTGCGAACAACTCACGTCATCCCCGCGGACATTCACGCCCTCCAAGCGGACATTCACGTCATCCCCGCGAAAGCGGGGATCCATTTTGCGGCCGTCAAAGAGCCAATGGATTCCCGCTTTCGCGGGAATGACGATATGTGGCTTTCGCGGGAATGACGATGTCCGGATCGGCGCATCGCGCACAACTAAGTTCGCGAGTGCAGTAATGCGCTACGTCAGCACCCGCAGCGCGGGTTTCGGGCCGCTGCCGCCGCAGCCCTTCTCGGCGATTTTGCTCGAGGGCCTCGCGCCCGATGGCGGGCTGGCCGTGTCCGAGAGCTATCCGCGTTTTGCTCCCGCCGAGCTGGCGGCGTTGCGTCCGTTCGACTATCGTCAGCTCGCGTTCGCGGTCCTGTCCCGTTACGCCGACGATATTCCAGCGGCGGACCTGCAGGCGATCATCGACCGCACGTACACCGCCGCGACGTTCGGCAGCGACGAGATCGCGCCGCTGCTCGCGCTGGAGCCGGATCTGTTTCTTCTTCGTGTGTCCAACGGTCCTACCCTGGCGTTCAAGGACATCGCGCTGCAACTCCTGGCCAATCTGTTCGAGTACGTGCTTGCGAAAGAGCACACGATGCTGAACGTCCTCGGTGCGACCTCGGGCGATACCGGATCGTCGGCCGAGCTCGCCATGCGGGGCAAGCGCGGCCTTTCGGTGTTCATGCTTTCGCCCAAAGGCAAGATGAGCCCGTTCCAGACCGCGCAGATGTACTCGCTTACCGACGACAACATCTTCAACATCGCCATCGATGGCGTATTCGACGACTGCCAGGACATCGTCAAGTCGATCGCCGGCGACGCGGCGTTCAAGCGGCAGTTTCATATTGGTGCCGTCAATTCCATCAACTGGGCGCGCATCGCGGCGCAGGTCGTGTACTACTTCAAGGGCTACTTTGCGGCAACGAGTGGCGACGATGAGAAAGTTTCTTTCGCGGTGCCATCGGGCAATTTCGGCAACGTGCTCGCCGGCCACGTCGCCCGCCAGATGGGGCTTCCGATTCGTCGCCTGATCGTTGCGACCAACGAAAACGACGTGCTCGACGAGTTTTTCAAGAGCGGCCGCTACCGTGTCCGCCGCGCCGCCGAAACGTTTCAGACGTCGAGCCCGTCGATGGACATTTCCAAGGCATCGAACTTCGAGCGCTTCATATTCGATCTCGCGGAGCGCGACCCGGCCACGGTCGCCAATCTATGGCAAGAGGTCGAGCGCCGCGGCGGATTCGACGTTGGGGGCACGCCGCTCGGACTTCGATTGCGCGATGCCGGATTCGCCTCCGGTCGCAGCACGCATGCCGATCGCATCAACACCATCCGCATGCTTGCGGAACGCCATGACGTGGTGGTCGATCCGCATACGGCGGATGGCGTCAAGGTCGGGCTGGAGCATCGCGAAAAAGGCGTGCCGCTCATCTGTATCGAAACCGCGCTGCCGGCCAAGTTTGCGGAAACGATCCAAGAGGCTTTGGGATACAAGCCGAAGCGGCCTCCCGCGTACGAGGGTCTCGAAGCATTGCCGCAGCGATTTGTAACCCTGCCTGCGGACCCTGCGGCAGTGAAGGCCTTCGTTGCCGAGCACGCGCGTGCGTAAGGCGGCGCCTCCCATGAGCCTGTGGTTGCGCGATCTCGGCCGGAATCTGTGGAGCGGCGCACTGCTCGTCCTCGGACAACCGGTCGGCAAGCTCCGCTTTCGCATCGGAGTGCCGCAGTTGCTGATCCTGTTCGTCCTTTCGGCGTGGCTTGACCTGGCGGTCGACACCGTACGGCGCGAGCCCGGCGCGACGTTTGTGTTGTCGGGCCTCGTCGGCGAAGGATTCTACGGCGCGCTACTGATGCTTTTTGCGGCGTTGCTGGCGATGGTCCTTCGCCAGCCTTCGTTCGCGCTCGCGCTGCCGGTCATTCTGCTTTCGAGCGAGTGGCCGCTGCAGCTTGCGCGAATGTTCAGCGCGGCGGCGTTCGATGGCGGCGCGGAGTCGCTTGGTCCCGCGCTGCGCGCGGAGCAGTTGATCTTGCTCTGGACCCTCTTCTGGCTATGGCGCTCCGCAGCGGTCAGCCTGGCGCCCAAATACCCGCATTACCTGCTGCGTTCGATGGGCGCGGCCATTCTGCTGGCGACTCCCTTGTGGTTCGCCCCGGCGCTCTTGCCGGAGATGGGGTGGTGGGAGGCACCGCAGGAGCAAGCGCGCGATGCGCGTTTCCCGAGCCCGGCCTCGGAGACGGCGTTGAGCGCGCAGCAGAAGCTATTCGACAAGGCACTCGACGACCTCCAGGACGAGCGGCGCGGAATCACCGATCTCTACTTCGTCGGATTTGCACCGTATGCGGGAGAGGACGTGTTTCGCAAGGACATGGAGCGCGCGCGCGATCTCTTCGACGAGCGCTACGACACCGAGGGTCGATCGATCGTGCTGATCAACAACCCGAGAACGGTACTGGAGCAACCGATGGCCACGGTCACCAATCTGCGGGCGACATTGAAGGAGATCGGCGCCACCATCGATCGCGACGACGACGTCGTGATGGTGTATCTCGAGAGCCACGGTGGGCGCGATCAGCATCTTGCGGCCAATTTTCCGCCGCTGGAGCTCGACCAGCTCACGCCCGAGACGCTGCGCGCATCGCTCGACGAGGCCGCCATCAAGTGGCGCATCATCGTCGTGTCGGCGTGCTATTCCGGCGGCTACATCAATCCCCTGAAGGACGACTTCACCCTGATCCTCACTGCGTCAGCCACGGATCGTACGTCTTTCGGGTGCGGCACGGACAGCAACGCGACCTATTTTTCCGATGCGCTGTTCCAGCACGCCCTTCGCTTCGAGGATTCGTTCGTCAAGGCATTCGCTCTGGCGCGCGAGCGCATCGTCGCGCACGAGGAGGAGCAGAAAGTGAGCCCGCCCTCGGACCCGCAAATCTTCATTGGAGACGAAATGGCCGTCAAGCTTCCAAAACTCGAGGCAGCGCTGCGCGCGCGCCGCGCGGGCGGGACGATCTGATGAGCATTACAAGAATGCGTGACGCTCGAATCCTTTATATCGTCATTCCCGCGAAATCGGGAATCCATTGGCTTTTTGACGGTCGCAACATGGATCCCCGCTTTCGCGGAGATGACGTTAGTCTTGTGGAAGTTGTCGCCCTTTAGGTAATCGTCAGCAGGAAGCACAGCTCTGTGACGCTCCCGCGCCGCATGTTGGTAGAATGACTCTTCGTGCCGAGCGCGGTCTGTTGGAAATAGACCTGCCCGGCGAAGACCCGTCCGCGCCCTCGCGCAACCTGTACGATGGAAACCGCCAAGACGAATGTCCGACCGCTCGCGGGACTGAAAGTCCTCGAGCTCGGCCAATTGATTGCCGGTCCGTTCGCCGGCAAGGTTCTTGCCGAGTTTGGCGCCGAAGTCATCAAGATCGAGCCCCCGGCGTCTGGCAACGATCCCGGCGGCGATCCTCTGCGTCAATGGCGGCTGCTGCACGAGGGCACGTCGCTGTGGTGGTACGTCCAGGCGCGCAACAAGAAATCGGTCACCGCCAATCTGCGCATGACGGAAGGGCAGGAGATCGCGCGCCGGCTGGCGCGCGACGCGGACGTGGTCATCGAGAATTTTCGTCCCGGCACGCTGGAAAAATGGAGACTCGGCTACGACGTGCTTTCCGCCGCCAACCCGGGACTCATCCTGCTTCGCCTGTCGGGATTCGGGCAGACGGGGCCGTACCGCGATCAGCCGGGTTTCGGCGCGGTCGGCGAATCGATGGGCGGCATGCGGCATGTCACGGGATTTCCGGAGCGCCCTCCGGTGCGCATGAACATCAGCATCGGCGACGCGCTCGCCGCGTTGCATGGCGTGATCGGCGTGCTGATGGCGCTGCATCATCGCGATGCGCACGGAGGCAAAGGGCAGGTGGTCGACGTCGCGCTGTACGAGGCGGTGTTCAACATGATGGAAAGTCTCATTCCCGATTACGATCTGCATGGCGACATACGCGGCCGCATCGGCACCGGGCTTACCAACATCGTCCCGTCCAATACCTACACGACGCGCGATGGGCACAGCGTGGTCATCGCCGGCAATGGTGACAGCATCTACAAGCGGCTGATGCACGCGATCGGGCGCGACGATCTTGGCCAGGATCCCGAGCTGGCCAGCAATGTCGGGCGGGTCAAGCGCACTGCCGCAATCGACGGCGCGATCGGCGAGTGGGCGGCAGCGCACGACCTCGACGATATTCTTCGCGTACTCAAGGCGGCGGACGTCCCACATGGCAAGATCTACACGGCCGCCGACATAGTCAGCGATCCGCAATATCTGGCCCGCGAGATGATCCGGCAGGTGACGCTTGCCGACGGGACGCGGCTCAAGATGCCGGGGATCGTGCCCAAGCTGTCGGAGACACCGGGTGGCATGGATTGGGTCGGGCCGGCGCTGGGCGAGCATACGGATGCTGTATTGCGCGCCGCAGGCTACGACGGCGACGACATCGCGCGTCTGCGCGCGGCAGGCGCGATATGAACGCGACGACGTAGCGCCATGGAGCGCATCTGCATCCACCGACCTCTATCCTGCGCCGAGCGAAGCGAACATTGCGCTGGTGCGGTGACAGGTTCGGTGGGAGTTTCGGTAACAGGTTCGTTGACACGTTCGTTGACAGGTAAGCATCGCTATGTGAGCATCGCCGCTCGCGAGAGCGCCGCGCGTGCGTCGAGCATCTGCTACTGAGCATTACCGAAACGGGTGACCGCTTCCACAAAACTAGCGTCATCCCCGCGAAGGCGGGAATGACGCTTAGGGGATTTGGCTTCCACGCATTTTCGCAATGCTCAGTAATAGGGGCATGCGCTTGCATCATCCGCTCTGCAAATAGGAGGAACACATGACACCGTTTCGCAAACTCGCATGCGCTGCGTGCGCCGCGCTCGCCTTCATGCTGCCATTCGCGGCGCAAGCGCAAGGCAAGCTCGAAAAGCCCAAGGTCAGCATCGCCGTCGGTGGTAAGTCCGGTTTCTATTATTTGCCGCTGACCATCGCCGAGCGGCTCAATTACTTCAAGGAGGAGGGGCTCGACGTCGAGATCAGCGACTTCGACGGCGGCTCGAAGGCGCTGCAAGCGGTCGTCGGCGGCAGCGCGGACGTCGTGTCGGGCGCGTGGGAAAACACCATCGACCAGCAGCCCAAGGGTCTCAACATGCAGGGCTTCGTGTTGCAGGGCCGCTATCCGGCGATTTCGGTCGGGATCGCTAAATCCAAGGCGGCCAGCTACAAGTCGCCCAAGGATCTGAAGGGCATGAAGATCGGCGTCAGCGCGCCAGGGTCGAGCACCAACCGCATGGTGCTGCACTTGCTCGCGAAGGATGGCCTCAAGGGCGACGATGTCTCGTTCATCGGCGTCGGCACGTCGGCGGGCGCCATCGCCGCCATCACGACCGGTCAGATCGATGCGGTGTCGAATGTCGATCCGGTGATGACCATGCTCGAAATGAGTAACGCCGTGACCATAATTGCCGACACGCGCACCGCCAAGGGCACCGAGGCCGTGTTCGGCAGCGCCGACATGCCGGCTGCGGCGCTGTATGCGCCGATCAGCTTCATTCAGAAAAATCCCAACACCGTTCAGGCGCTGACCAACGCCATGGTGCGCGCGCTGTTGTGGTTGCAGCGCGCAACGCCCGACCAGGTGCTGGCCACGGTGCCGCCGGAATATCTGCTCAACAACCGGGAGGCTTATCTCGCGAGTTACAACAAGGTGAAGGACGCCTTCTCGCCGGACGGACAGTTCAACGAGGCGGGCGCACAAAACACGCTCAAGTACCTGGCGGCGTTCAATCCCGCGGTGAAGCCGGCCGAGATCAAGCTGGGCCAGACGTTCGACAACAGCTACGCGCAAAAGGCGTTGGCCAAGTACAAGCGCTAGTCATCTCTCCGTGATAAGCCATGCTGCAACGGGGCAAACGCCGGCGCTGTCGCTCGACCATGTGACATGCGCGTTCGCGTCGCGCGAGCGCAGGGGCGAGCGTTATACCGCGGTCAAGGACACGACGCTATCCGTAGCCCCGGGAGAATTCGTCTCGGTCGTCGGGCCGACCGGGTGCGGTAAATCGACCTTGCTAAACGTCGCCGCCGGGCTGCTGCAGCCCTCGTCGGGTGACGTGCGGGTGCAGGGCGCGCGGCTTTCCGGCATCAATCGCCGCGCCGGCTACATGTTCCAGGCCGAATCGCTGATGCCGTGGCGCAACGCGCGCGACAACGTTCTCGCAGGACTCGAATTCGCGGGTGTGCCCGACGGCGAGGCGACCCGGCGCGCCGACGAGTGGCTCAATCGCGTGGGTCTGCGCGGCTTCGAGAAGCGTTATCCGCACGAGCTCTCGGGCGGCATGCGCAAACGCGTCGCGCTCGCGCAAATGCTGATTCTCGATCCCGAGATCATGCTCATGGACGAGCCTTTTTCGGCGCTTGACGTGCAGACGCGGCAACTGATGGAAAACGAGCTGCTCGAGCTCTGGTCGGCGGACCGGAAATCGGTGATGTTCATCACCCACGATCTGGAGGAAGCGATCGCCCTGTCGGATCGCGTGATCGTACTTTCCGCCGGCCCCGCGACGAGGCCGATCGGCGAATTCATCATCGATCTGCCGCGTCCACGCGATGTCAATGAAATCAGAATGACGCCGCGCTTCGTCGAGCTGCACACCGATATCTGGCGTGTGATGAAGGACGAAGTGCTGAAGGGTTATGCGCAAAGCAAGAAAAACTAGCGCGCGCAGGGTGGAAAACTCGCGACCGCAAGCCGCGGCGGCCGCAAGGCGTCCGAGCCTGCGCTCGTTGCCCGCGAGGCTGGCGCTGTATCACGCACTGCTGCTCGGCGGCTTGTTCGTCTTCTGGTACCTGATGACCGAGCCGGGCCTCATTCCGCCGTTCTATTTCGACGATCCGACACGGGCCAAATTCTTTTTCGGGCAGCCGATCGAAGTCTTCAAGCGCATCTGGACCTGGTTTACCGGCGGCAGCATTTACTTGCATCTCGGCGTGACGCTGATCGAAACATTGCTCGCGTTTGTCATCGGCACACTGCTCGGGCTAGTGCTGGGATTGTGGCTGGCGTTGGCACCGACGGCGTCGACACTGGCCGATCCTTACATCAAGGCGATGAATGCCATGCCGCGCGTCATACTCGCGCCGATTTTCGCGGTGTGGTTTGGGTTGGGAATCACGTCGAAAGTCGTATTCGGCGTCACGCTGGTGTTCTTCATCGTATTCTTCAACGTGTATCAAGGCGTGAAAGAAGTGAGCCCCGTGGTGCTTGCTAACGCGCGCATGCTCGGCGCGTCGGGCAAGCAATTGTTGCGTCACGTCTACCTTCCCTCCGCGACGAGCTGGGTATTTTCCAGCCTGCACACATCCGTTGGGCTGGCGTTCGTCGGCGCGGTCGTCGGCGAGTATCTCGGCTCCGCGAGGGGAGTCGGATATCTGATTCACCAAGCCGAAGGCGTGTTCGATATCGACACTGTTTTCGCAGGCATCCTGGTGCTGACAATCTTTGCCCTGATCCTTGATTTCGCGGTAACCAAGATTGAAAGCAAGCTGCTAGTGTGGCGGCCGGGGACGGCGGAGACTGAGGCGTTGTAGGGCCAATCCGCAGGCCAGGATGTGAGCGGATCTCCAGGGCAAATTGACCGGAAGACGTTGGTGCGGTACAATTCAACTTCAATCGCGGGGTGGAGCAGTCTGGCAGCTCGTCGGGCTCATAACCCGAAGGTCACAGGTTCAAATCCTGTCCCCGCAACCAAATAATCAAGGGCTTGCAGCGATGCGAGCCCTTCGTTTTTCGGGCCTGTGCCTAATTTGTGCCCTGAATTTTAGAATCCACGGCGCGCAAAGCACACAGACGGTCCGCAAAGGGCGCCAAGTGATCTGCGGCCAGATGCGCGTAGCGCCGCACCATCTCCGCACTCTCCCAACCGCCCAATTCCTGCAGTGCAAACAGCGGCGTGCCTTGCTGCACATGCCAGCTTGCCCAGGTGTGGCGCAAGTCGTGCCAGCGGAAATCCGTGATGCCGGCGCGCTCGAGGGCTGCATACCACGCCTTGCCACTGACTTGCGTGATGAGCGATCCTCGACGACTGAACACATGCGTGGCGTGCCTCCCAACCTGTTTGCGTACCAGCAACACCGCTTCCGCGTTGAGCGGGACGGGTATGGCTTTGCGCGCTTTGGCCTGGTCCGCGTGAACCCACGCCAACCGTCGTACCAAATCCACTTGCGACCACTGCAAACCGGTGACGTTGGAAGCCCGCAACCCTGTCGCCAGAGAAAACGCCGCCATGTCCGCCAAATGCTCAGGCAGCGCGGCGAGCAACCGCTGCGCCTCGTCGCGCGTCAAAAAGCGAATGCGACGCGTCGGCTCCTTGAGCATGCGTATCTGCGGCGCACGCTCCAGCCATTCCCAATCGTTGACGCTTTTGCGCAGGATGGCGCGCAACAACTCCAGCGTTCGGTTTACCGTGGCATTACTCAAACCCTGCGCGAGTTTTGCATCGGTGATCTTGTCGACGAGAGTGCGGCTGATGCTGTCGAGCGTTTTAACGCCCAGGAACTGATCCAGCCACCGCAGCTTGGCGACATCCTCGCTTGCGCTCGACGATCCGTCGATGCGGAGAACCTCTTTCTCCGCCGGGAACTTGCGCTGTACCAAGAGCGCGGCATTAAGCCAAGGCGTG
The DNA here is from genome assembly GCA_017880805.1 of Burkholderiales bacterium. Lineage (GTDB taxonomy): Bacteria > Pseudomonadota > Gammaproteobacteria > Burkholderiales > Casimicrobiaceae > PALSA-1003. The sequence goes on along the minus strand of JADGRP010000015.1, from coordinate 14 downwards.
TCGACGCCGCGACG
>JADGRP010000160.1 GCA_017880805.1 Burkholderiales bacterium | reverse complement strand
TTGCCGTATCTACGCCCTGCGCCACCGCGGCCGCACGCAATGATGTACCAGTCGGCGCCGGTTTGAATCCTCTGCGCGCGCTCTCATCGCCCCCATGTCCCGTGCCCACGAACGCGCCTACCGCCTGTTCGCCGAGCGCGTCCGGCTCGGCGCGTCGGCGCGGCGCGCGCTGTATGCGACAATTGCCGCGCTGATCGGCAGCGGCACCTGGTGGCTCTGGGTCCCTTATGCAGCGAACGCGTTTGCCGGGAATTCCGACGACTTCTCGCGTCTCGCGCGGGAGGCTTTGGCGCTCAAAGTGCACGGCGCGACGGCCTTCGCAACACTGTTCGCGCTGGGTGCGATGAGTGTTTATCACGTCCGGCGCGGCTGGGTCCTGAAGCGTAATCGCGTCGCCGGATCGGTGGTCATCGCCGAGTTCACGCTGCTGACCGCGACCGGGTATGCTTTGTACTATCTCGTCAGCGACCAGACGCATGCGCTGGTATCGATGTTGCATTGGGCGTTGGGGCTCGCGCTTGCCCCGATCCTGATCCTCCACGTCGTCACCGGCCGCCGCACTCGCGGCGCGACACTCGATGTCGGCGTCGAGCCTCGCCACCGCCGCGCCGGGACGGGCGAATCCAACCGCGTGGCGCACGCGCAGAAGCCGAAATGAACTTTATGCGCGGTACCGCACAATAAGTCATCTGCAAAACGCGCTAAAAGTGTGTACGCTTCTGCCGGTGTAATGGCTCATCTGCGTCGCTGCGCGGTTTGGCGATGGACGGGCAATTCGCTGCGCACGCACGTGAGCTTTTTCAGCGGTTCCTCAGGACAGGTTCGGATTCGGCGTGCGAATCACGCCCTTACGCGTCTGCCGCCAGGCGGAGTCAAATGGCGTCATCAAGATGGAGTGTCGGTTGAGCAAGAGGCGCGAGGAATGACCTACTGTGTAGGCGTAATGCTCGACAAGGGGATGATTTTCGCCTCGGACTCCCGTACCAATGCCGGCATGGACAGCATCGCCAAGTTCTGCAAGATGACGGTGTTCGAGCGTCGCGGCGACCGCGTCATCGTTTTGTTGAGCTCCGGAAACCTCGCCGGAACGCAGGCCGTGATCGGCGTGCTGAACCAACGCTGCGATGCCAGCGACGCGGCCGCCAGCCTCTGGAGCGCGCGGACGATGTTCGACGTCGCGATGCTCGTCTCGGATGCGATGCGCGACATCGAAAAGCGCGACGGTGAGTACCTGCAGGAAAACGAGATCGGCTTCAATGCCTCTTTCATCGTCGGCGGGCAGATCAGTGGCGAGCCCTTACGGCTGTTCCGGATCTATGCCGAGGGCAATTTCATCGAAGCTGGACTCGACACACCCTATTTTCAGACAGGTGAAACCAAGTACGGCAAGCCGATCATCCAGCGCGTGATCACGCGCTCTACACCCCTTGCGGACGCCACGAAGTGCGTGCTGGTGTCATTCGATTCGACCATGCGCAGCAACTTGTCGGTGGGCATGCCGATCGACCTGATTTGCTACGAGCGAGACAGCCTCGAAGTGCAGAAGCGGCGCCGTTTCGACGACGGTGACGCGTACTTCACCGCACTCAGCCAGGAATGGGGCGAGGGCACGCGACAGGTGTTTCGCCAGTTGCCCGAATTGCGCTGGGGACCGGACGAGTTGCCGTGATCGATTCCTTCCTCTTCACGTGTGAACACGGCGGCAATCGGATTCCCCCGTCCTATCGATCGCTTTTTCATGGGTATCGCGCGCTGCTCGATACCCATCGCGGATACGATCTCGGCGCGCTGGTCATGGCGAGGGCGTTGGCCAAGGCCTTCAGGGCACGGCTTGTGACCTCGACCATCAGCCGCCTGCTCGTCGACCTCAATCGCTCGATCGGTCATCCGCAGCTCTTCTCGGCGGCGACGCGCGGTGCGCCGGCGTTGCTCCGCGCGAAGATCGTCGACCAACATTACCTGCCCTATCGCGCGCAAGTCGAGCGTCTCGTGAGGCAATCGCTGTCTCGCGGCCGGCGCATGATCCACATTTCGTCGCACAGCTTCACACCCGAGTTGGACGGCAAGGTGCGGCGCGCCGACGTCGGTTTGCTCTATGACCCCGCTCGGCGCGCGGAGGCCCTGCTGTGCGCTCGCTGGAAGGCATCGCTCGCGGCAACCGCTCCGGAACTCCGAGTACGGCGCAATTATCCGTACGCCGGCAAAGGGGACGGGCTGACCTCGTACTTGCGTCTGAACTTCGCGCGCGGCGCCTATGTCGGGATTGAACTCGAGATCAATCAGAGCATTGTCCTCGCCGCGGGACGGCGCTGGACAGCGCTGCGCGGCGTGCTGGTCGATTCGCTACGCGCAGCATGTATTGCATGAACGTGCCGTCGCGGACGTCCTTCACCAAGTGACGCAGCGAGAATTGTTTCCACCACCTGCTCCGCCAGCCATGCGCGACCCCATTTGGCGGTTACCGGAGACGCATAATGCAAATTCGCGTCGGCTTCGAACTGGTCTACGACTGTCCGCAGCCAACCCCGATGATATTCAACCTCAACGTCCATTTCACACGCGTGTCCGATCTCGTCGGCCGTAACGACTTGGTGGTCGACCCGCCGGTCCCGATTGCGGCCTATCGTGACACCTTCGGCAACTGGTGCACTCGCATTGTTGCGCCGACGGGTCGCACGCGCGTCTCCGCCGACGCGCTCGTGAATGACACCGGAGTTCCCGACGCAATCGTTCCTCAGGCGCAGCAGGTTGCCGTGCCGGACCTTCCCGAGGAAACGCTGCTCTTCCTGCTCGGAAGCCGGTATTGCGAAACCGATCGGCTGTCCGAGACGGCCTGGAATCTATTCGGGCATGGGCCAACGGGATGGGGCCGCGTCCAGGCGATCTGCGACTATGTCCATCGCCACATCACTTTCGGCTATGAACACGCACGCATGACGCGGACGGCGCTGGAGGCTTTTCATGACATGACCGGCGTGTGCCGCGATTATGCACACCTCGCGGTTGCCTTCTGCCGGTGCATGAACATCCCTGCGCGCTACTGCACCGGCTACCTCGGCGATATCGGCATGCCGCCGCCGTACGGCCCGATGGATTTCGCGGCCTGGTTCGAGGCCTTCCTCGACGGCCGCTGGTACACTTTCGACGCCCGCAACAACATGCCGCGCATCGGCAGGGTGCTCATTGCACGAGGCCGCGACGCTTCCGACGTCGCGATCAGCAGCACGTTCGGGCCCAATACATTGGCGAGCTTCAGGGTATGGACCGACGAGGTGCGCGCCGCTTGAGACTACCGGCGCATGAATAATTTCATTGCATCATCGACTGGGCGCCGCCCTGCCAATCGCCTCCCAGCGCCTTGACGAGAAACACCGATGTCAGCAGCAACTGGCCCTGAAGCTGCGCCGCAAGTCGCTCATTACTCAGCAAGCCCTGCTGCGCAGTGATCACTTCCAGGTAAGTCGCGACACCCCCTTCATAGCGGCTGGTCGCAATATCGAGCACCTGCCTGGCGCTTGCAATCGCCACGCGGGCCTGAGTTGTCGCGCGATCGAGCGCAGCCATGCCGGTGATGCCATCTTCGGCCTCCTGCATCGCGCTAAGCACGACACGACGATAATTCGCGACGGTGACATCGTAGCCAGCCTTCGCAAAGTCGAGGTTGGCGCGCAGACGCCCCGCGTCGAATATTGGCTGCGCAATCGAGACGCCCACGGACCATAGCAAGCTCGGCGCGTTGAACAGCGAGCTCAGCGAATTGCTCTCGGCTCCGTACGCCGGGGCCAGAATGATGCTGGGGTAGAAAGCAGCATTGGCGACCCCGATCTGGGCGTTGGCGACCGCCATGGCACGCTCGGCGGATGCGACGTCGGGCCGGCGCTCCAGCACATCCGATGGGACGCCAATGGGAACCTGAGGTGGAATCAGGTCGCGGACTTCCTGCGCCAGCGCAAAGGTTGGCGCGGGGGTACCGGTCAAGGTTGCGATCGCGTGCTCGAACTGATCGCGCTGCCTGCGTAACACGTCGACCTGCGTCAGCGTGCTGTCGAGGAGCGCCTGTTGCTGCGCGACATCGAGTCCCGACGCCGCGCCCAGGTCGTGACGTGCGGTCGCGAGCTCGAGCGCACGCCTTTGGAATTCGATCGAACGCGACAGTACGTCCAGCTCGACATCGAGCTCGCGCAGGCTGAAGTAATCGGTCGCCAGCTCCGCCGTGAGGAGAAGCCGGACGTTCTCGAGATCCGCGGCGGATTGCTCCACCGATGCGCGCGCGCCCTCGATCGTGCGCCGCACACGACCGGCGAGGTCGACTTCGTAGCTGACGGCAAACGCCGGAACAAAATCGTTCTGCACGGTCGAGAAATTCGGTGATGCATAGTTGGTCAGCGGGCGATTGGCCGAAACTTTCTGGCGCGCTGCACGCAGGTTCAGTGCAACCTGCGGAAACAGACCGGACGTGCTCGCGGTGAGGACCGCGCGTGCCTGAGTCAGTCTTGCATTCGCCGCCACGAGCGTCGGGCTGCCCGCGAGCGCCCGCTGCTCGAGCGCATCGAGCTGCGGGTCGCCAAAGCGCAGCCACCATGTGCCCTTGACGGCAAGATCATTGGGCGCGCCTTCACGAAACGGCGCTTCGATCTTCCACGCCACCGGCATCTCGACCGCGGGGCGCATGTAATCGGGACCGGCGGCGCATCCGGCGAGCAGCAGCGCCGCGGCCGCGAACTTAGTCGTGAAGATGAGACACCGCAGTGTTTTCACTGCGGGTCCTTGCGCGTGACAGGGAGCGCGACCTGGTCGCCTTCCGCGAGCGAGTCCGCCGGGTTCACCACCAGCCGGTCGGTAGCGCTGATGCCGCCGAGCACCTCGACGGTCTGGCCGTAGTTGCGCCCAAGATCGACTTGGCGAAGATGCACGCGGTCCGCCGAGTCCAGGACCGCGACTCGCAGGCCCTCGGCCCTGAAGAGCAATGCGTTGGTGGGGATGACCAAAGATACGCTCGCCTGAAGCGGCAGCGAGACCTGGACGAAGGCACCCGGGAGGAGCGTGCCTTCGTGATTGGGCAAGGCAACTTCGATCTGCATGGTGCGCGTAGTCGTGTCGATGGACGCGGACGTGCGAGCGACCTCGCCCTCGAACGTCCTGCCCGGGAGCTCTGCCTGGGTCACGACCACCTTCTGTCCTGGTTTGATGAGTTGCGCATACGACTGGGGCACGTTCACGTACACGCGGAGCGGATCGGTCTGCGACAGCTGGAACAGAGCACGGCCACCGGAACCGCCGCCCGCATCGATCAGGTCGCCGACGTCGACGTTGCGCCGGGTGATGACGCCCGAAAAGGGCGCCATGACGCGCTTGAATCCCTCGAGCTGGCGCAGGCGTTCGACATTGGCGTCGGCAGCCGCGAGATTCGCGCGCGCCTGGACGTCCGCGCTGCGACGTTCCTCGAGTTCCTGCTGCGAGACCGCGTCCTTCTTGCGCAGGCTCTCCCAGCGCTCGACGGTCGTCCTGGCGAGCTCGAGGCTCGATGCCGTCTGTTGCCGCGCGGCGATTGCCTGCGACAACTGCTGATCGATCTCCGGTGTTTCGATCTCGGCGAGGAGCTCGCCCTTCTCCACGTGGCTACCGATGTCCTTGTACCAGCGGCGCAGGTACCCGCTTGCGCGCGCCGCGATGGGCGATTGAACGAAGCCCTGCAAGGTGCCGGGCAACGAGAGCGTCTGACCCGCATCGGCCGCCTTGGGTAGCGTCGTCTTCACGTACTGCTTGGCGCGTTCGGCGGTGCCCGCTTCGAGAACGCGCGCGTTGGATACACGGCTGATCACGGTCCGGGCCGCTCCGATCGCCAGCAGCACCAGCACCACTGCGGTGAGGATCTTGGCGCGACGCACGACCTGCCCTCGTTTGAGCAATTCTCCCGAATCGCCTGGCTCGACCGAGTCCGCTCCCAGCGCGGAATGATGTTGCTCAGACATTGGTTTCAAGCCTCCAGTTGCGAACCGATAATGGGAACATTCCTGCGGGCTGCACGCGCCGCCTGCCACTGCGCCAAGCGTAGATGCACGCCCGTATACACCACCGGCACGAAGAACAAGGTCGAGACGGTCGCAAACAGCAGACCACCGATCACGGCACGACCAAGTGGCGCATTCTGCTCGCCGCCTTCGCCCAGCCCGACCGCCATCGGAATCATGCCGATGATCATGGCGAGCGCGGTCATCAACACCGGCCGGATGCGCGTCGCGCCGGATTCGAGCACGGCCGACAGGATGGGAGCGCCCGCTTGCAGGCGATCGCGCGCAAACGATACGACGAGAATGCTGTTGGCCGTGCCCACGCCCATGGTCATGATGGCGCCGGTCAGCGCCGGCACGCTCAAGGTGGTGCCGGTGATGAACAACATCCATGCGATCCCGGCCAGGGCTGCCGGCAGCGCCGCAACGATTATGCCGGCATCGATCCACGATTGAAAATTCACGACGATCAGCAAGTAGACAAGCACGATGGCCATTGCAAGGCCTACACCGAGGCCAATGAACGAAGTCTGCATCGTCTGCACCTGGCCGCGCATGGTGACCTCGCTGCCCCGAGGCAGTTTGGGCCGCACGTCGTCGACCAGCTTCTGTACCTGGCCCGCGACGCTGGCGAGGTCGGTCCCTTGCACGCTGACGTAAAGATCGACCGCCGGTGCGATGTTGTAACGCGATACGACCGCGAGTTGCCGGCTTGGTGTCACCTGAACTACATTGCCCAATAGCTGGTTGCCGGCGTTGTTGGTGCCGTTCGCGACCGGCATGTTCAGCAGCGCGTCAAGCGATTCGATGCGGTACTGCGGTGTCTGCACGGTGACGTTGTAGACCACTCCATTTTGCGGATTGAGCCAGAACGCCGGGGAGGTCTGGGAACTCCCGGAGAGAGAAACCAGCACATTCTGTCCGACGTTGAAGGCACTGAGCCCGAATTGCTGGAGACGGGTTCGGTCCATCTGCAAGTCCAGCGTCGGCGCGTCCATCCGCTGATGAACGTGCGCGTCGACGGCGCCGGGGATTTTTTGCACGGCCTTCATCAGTTCGCCCGCCAGGGCCGCATTTTCATTGAGATTGTTCCCGGTGAACTGGACGTCGATGGCCGCAGGCAGGCCGAAGTTCAGGATCTGCGTGATGATGTCCGCCGCCTGAAAGAAAAACTCGATGCCGGGAAAGCGCTTGGGCAGCTCATTGCGAAGGCGGGTGACGAATTCCTCGGTGGGACGGTGCCCCTCGCGCAGCGACAACAGTATCTCGCCATCCAGTGTGCCGATCGTTCCGGCATTGCTGTACGACAGGTTGATCCCGCTGTTGGGAACGCCCAGATTGTCCAGGATGGTCTCGAGCTGGTCAGCAGGCACGATCTCGCGAATCGCGACCTCGACCTGGTCGGCGAGCCGCGCGGTCTCCTCGATGCGGGTTCCCGTCGGCGCGCGCATGTGCAAGCGGATCTGGCCCGCATCGACTGTTGGGAAGAAATCGCGACCGAGCACCGGGAACAGCAGGCACGACAGCAGGGAGAACCCGAGGAAAAGCGAGGCGAACACTTTGCGTCGAGCCAGAACTGCCGATAACGCGAGCGTATAGGCACTGCGAACGCGCTCGAACTGCCGATCGAATCTTCGATACAGCCTCTGCAGCAGGCTCGTGCTGCCCTTGGCGTTTGCATGCACTCCCCCCATCAACAGCATTACCAGTGTCGGCACCAGCGTACGCGACAGCAGGTACGAGGCAATCATGGCAAAGACCACGGCTTCGGCAAGCGGCACGAACAGGAAGCGCGCGACCCCGGAAAGGAAGAACATCGGGACGAACACGATGCAGATACAGAGCGTGGAAACGAACGCGGGCACGCCGATCTCTCCTGCGCCGACCGTGATTGACTCCTTCAGCGGGGTGCCCATGTGCAGATGCCGTTCGATGTTCTCGATGGTCACGATCGCCTGATCGACGAGGATACCGACCGAGAGCGCGAGTCCGCCAAGGGTCATCAGGTTGAGCGTCTCACCCAGCGCCCATAGCACCAGGATTGACGTCAGGATAGAAAGTGGGATCGTCAGCGCGATGATCAGGGTGCTTCGCCAGTTGCCAAGAAACAGCAGCACCATCAGTGCCGTGAGGCCCGCGGCGATCAAGGCCTCGCTCACCACTCCCTTGATCGCGGCCTTGACGAATAGCGACTGATCGAAGAGCGGCGTGATCTTGACGTCACGCGGTATGGTCTGCGCGACGCGCGGCAACAGCGCCCTCAGATTGGCCACGATGTCGAGCGTGGAGGCGCCGCCGTTTTTCAGCACGGAGAGCAACACGCCGCGGGCTCCGTCCTGGCGCACGACATTGGTTTGCGGCGAAAAGCCGTCGCGCACGAAGGCTACGTCGCGCAAATAAGTGGTCGCACCATTCACGGTGCGAACCGGCAGGTCATTGAGTCCGCTGATGGCGTCCGGTGAACCGTTCATCTTGACCGTGTATTCGGTCTCTCCGAACTTGGCGGTGCCCGAGGGCAGGATCAGATTCTGCAGGTTGACGGCGTTGACCACGTCGGCAGGCGACAAACCACGCGCCTGCAGCGCCTGGGTGTCGAGATCGACGGAGATCAGGCGATTCTTGCCGCCATAGGGAAACGGCACGGCCACGCCCGGAATGGTGATGAGTTGCGGTCGCAGCGCGTTGACTGCCACGTCGAACAGCGATTGCTCCGGGAGCGTGGCGCTCGACAGGCCGAGTTGGACCACGGGAAGGCTCGATGCCGAATACTTGATCACGAGCGGTGGCGTGATGCCGGGCGGCAACTGGCGCACCTGGGTCTGCTCCGACGCCACCACTTGCGCGATCGCGGTCTGGATATTGGCGCCGGGCTGGAAGAAGATCTTGATGACCGTGATGCTGGCCAGCGACTGCGACTCGATGTGCTCGATGTCGCTTACCGTGGTGGTCAGGCCCCGTTCATTTGATGCCGCAATCCGTTGCCCCATCTCCTGCGCCGACAATCCGTTGTAGTTCCAGATGACGCTGATCACCGGGATGTTGATCTCGGGAAAGATGTCCGTCGCCATGTTCAACAGCGCGAACGGCGTCGCCAGCACGATCAGCATCGCCATGACGATGAAGGTGTAGGGCCGACGAAGCGCTAGCTGGACCATGGACAATGCGGCACCACCGGGAGGCAAGGTTTATAAGCATAACCCAGGTGAAAATCAACCGACTGGCGTAGCCTCCAAGCCGGCGTTTGGAATACCGAAGCCCGGCGTAATGTGCCCCGCCCGGTCAGCTCGGACGCCCCCATCGCGAATTGCGACACTCGTAGCCCACGAAACGTGAGCGACAACGTGGCACACGACTTGCTCAGTCTAATTACCAAGCGTGCCGCTCGGTCGCTTTAGACTCGGCCGACTCCGGGGGAAACACCACCACAAGACCCCGGTGAAGTCAGGGGCAGCGTCTTGACTCGAGAGCGGCACCTGATTTGTGGAATAAACGCCGCAATCGTGCGCGCGCGCGAGACAAGACAGTTCTTCCCGAAGAAGCCTGTCGGATCGCGATCAAGAGTGGTGGAATCGACCTCGTTCGGTTCGGCTTGCCCGCCAAGCAGATCACAGTCGACCACGTGGTTGCATCCGTCCCCGCTAACAATGCATCGAGCGGGTCGCCGAGTCGCAACCCACGCTCGGAACCGTGCTGGCCACTTTATCGCAATGCGCGTCTGCCAATAAAGGCGGAAAAGATGTTGTTGACGCTCGTATGAGCAAAGAAATGAGCCATTGAAACAGCCTCGTCACCGTCGTCTTTCATTTACTCGCCACGAGCATCCGCTATGGGCGCTGCCCGCGTTCGGCCTGTTGCTGATCGCCGCCGTATGGACAGCGACGTGGCTGCAATTGCAGGCGACCGAACGCGCGTTGATCGGCGCGGCGACGCACGACACCGAACACTTAGCCGCGGAGTTCGAGCAGTACACGCGGCGGACGATCAAGGATGCCGATCGGACGGCGCTTCTCGTCAAGCACGAATTCGAACAGCACGGCGCGGTCGATCTGCCCGCGCTCATCCGCGCGGGCCTGATCGACGCCACCGGAATCGTCGTGGTCAACATTGCCGACGCGAACGGCGACCTTATCGCGCGCAGTCAGCCGGCCGCTCCGTTCAACATGGCGGATCGGGAATTTTTTCGGCTGCACGCGGAGCGGGACACCGGCTTGCTCGATATCAGCAAGCCCGTCACCGGTCGCGCATCGCGCCGCCCGACGATCCTGTTGAGTCGCCGCATGAACCACGCCGACGGGTCGTTCGCGGGGATCGTGCTGCTGGCCGTGACGCCCGAGTACTTCATGCAGTTCTACCAGGAAAGCGAAATGGGCAAGCGGGGCAGCCTGGGATTGCTTGGCCTCGACGGTATTTTCCGCGCGCGCCGCGTCGGCGACGATGCGACCTCGTTGTCCGATGAAAGCGGGGCGCCACTCGTGGCACGCGCGAGGACAAATGCCGTCGGTCATTACGAAGCGCGAAGCAGCATCGATAACGTCATGCGCATCGTCGCTTATCGCAAGCTGGCCGATTACCCGTTCATCGTGAAGGCCGCACGGGCCACCGACGAAGCGCTTGCCGATTTCTACACCTATCGGAACAACTATCTGATCATCGCCGGGGCCGCTACGGTGGTGATTCTGGTATTTTTTTCGGTGATCACGGTGCTGGCCTTGCGCCTGCAGCGCCGCCAGGGCGAGCTCAAGCTCCAGCGCCGCTTTCTCGAGACACTTCTAGACAACGTTCCCTCGGGTATCGCGGTCCGCAGTATGCTGCCTGGCGCCTTCGGGAAATACGTTTTGTGGAATGAGTCCAATGCGCTGACCTTCGGCAGGAAGTCGCAAGACGCGCTCGGCAAGACGATCCGGGACGTCGTGCCAGCGGAGAATGTTGCCCGCATCCTGGATCTCGACCGCCAGCTGCTCGCGAGTCCGATGGTGCAGGAAATCGTGCAGATGCGCGATTTGCCTGGGAAGGGGCGCCGGATTATCCATCTGATTCGCGCACCCCTTTTCGGAGCGGAGGGCCAGGTGGAGTACATCATGACCAGCGCGACCGACATTACGGAAGAGCGCGCGCGGACCGACGAGCTAAGGCTTGCCTCGAAGGTCTTCGAGACGACGGCCGACGCCATCGTGATCAGCGATGCCGATGATCGCGTGGTCATGGTCAATGCAGCGTTCTCGAAGCTCACCGGCTACGACGCGCAGGCGATGGTGGGCAAGATTCTCGATGAGTCGCCGTTTGGTCCAATCGACGTGGCCGAAGCGAAGGCCCGCGACGAACGGCTGGATCGTGATGGCTTCGTTGCGGCGGAAGTGCCGCGCGTCCGCAAGGACGGGACCCCGCTGTCTCTCTGGCTCACCGCCTCCTGTGTGCGCAGCGCCGACGGCACCATCCGCAATTACGTGCGCGTATTCACCGACATCTCGCCGCTGAAGGAAACGCAGCGAAAGCTCGAACAGCTCGCGAGTATCGATTCGCTGACCGGGCTGCCGAACCGGCGTCTGCTGAACGACCGGCTGGAGCAGGCGGCGCACCGCGCGCAGCGCAGCAACAAGGGAATGGCGGTGATGTTCATCGACCTCGACGGGCTCAAGAAAGTGAATGACACGCTCGGCCATGGTGTCGGCGACCTGCTGTTGCAAGAGGCGGCGTCACGGCTGCAGAAGTGCATCCGCCTGAGCGACAGCATCGGACGTCTGGGCGGCGATGAGTTCGCCATCGTCCTGGAAGATGCGCGGAACCGCGCGGACGCCACGGCGATTGGGGAGCGGATCGTGGCAGCCTTTGCATTGCCGTTCATTCTCGATGGACATTGCGTCACGACCGCGGCAAGTGTCGGCATCGCCATCTACCCCAACGATGGAACGGACGCGGCCACATTGCTCAAGAATGCGGACGTGGCCATGTACAAAGCAAAGCAGGCGGGACGCAACCAGTTCAGATTCTTTTCCACGGGCACTCACGTCGAGGTCACGGTTGGATGACGCCACGTGCCACCGCGCTCTCCGTTGACGCTTGTTTAAACAAATAAAGGAACACTCCAATGCAAAAATGCGCCGCAAAAGTCTTCAATTACGTTCACCTGCTGGCGGGGGCAATCGCAATCTCCACAATGTTGTGCACTGGCGCGGCTACCGCAGCAGACGAGATCAAGATCGGCGGCAACGGTAATTCGCTGGGCACCATGCGATTGCTCGCAGACGCATTTGACAAGCAGAATCCCGATATGAAAGTGACCGTGCTGCCTAGCATCGGCACCAGCGGCGCTATCAAGGCAGTCCCTAAAGGCGCCCTCGACATCGGATTGAGTTCGCGGCCGCTGACGG
>JADGRP010000159.1 GCA_017880805.1 Burkholderiales bacterium | reverse complement strand
TTCGGCGCCTATCTCATCGGCGTCCGGGTGCTCGGCGTCGACGCCGGGGCATTCTGGGGACAGATGCAGGCCGGCGTCAATGTGTGGCCCGACGTGACCAACGGCATCATCAAGAGCCTCGTGTTCGGCACCGCCGTGTCGCTGATCGCGGTGCTCGACGGCTATGACGCGAAGCCGACCGCGGAGGGCGTTTCCAGCGCGACCACGCGCACCGTCGTGGTGTCCTCGCTGGCCATCCTCGCGCTCGACTTCATGTTGACGGTATTCATGTTTCGGGGAGTTGGCTCGTGAATCGTTCCACGATCGACCTTTGGGTCGGCATTTTCGTCGCCGTCGGGTTTGGCGCGATTCTTTTCCTGGCGTTGAAGGTAGGAAATCTGCTTACGCTGGACCGGACGCCCGGCTATCGTCTGGAAGCGAACTTCGACAATATCGGCGGCCTCAAGCTGCGTGCGCCCGTCAAGGCGGCCGGTGTGATCGTGGGCCGGGTCGAGTCCGTCCGGCTCGACCAGAAGAGTTACGAAGCGATCGTCACCTTGCGCATTGATCGCGAAGTCGCGTTCACCAAAGACACGATCGCGTCGATCAACACCTCCGGCCTGCTCGGCGAGGTGTATATAGGGCTCGACGCCGGCGGCGATACGGTGATGCTCAAGGACGGCGAACGCATCGTCAAGACGCAGTCCGCGGTAGTGATCGAGAAGCTGATCGGACAGTTTCTTTTTGACAAGGCATCCGACACGGGAGCCAAGAAATGAACGCATTGAATCGCAGAATCGCATTCGCACTCGTCACTACGGCGCTCGCCAGTTGTGCTGTGTCACCCTCTCGGGTCGACCCGTTCGAGCAGTGGAATCGCGCGATGTACTCCGTTCACGAGACCGTCGACGGCGCCCTCATCAAACCGATTGCGCAAGCCTACGTGCGGGACGCCCCACAGCTGGTGCAGACCGGCATGTCGAATTTCTTCGGCAACATCGACGACTTTTTTACCGGCGTGAATGACGCCCTCCAGGGCAACGGTAATCGCGCCGGAGACGCGTTCGGACGCGTGTTGCTGAACTCGACGTTCGGGCTGGGAGGAATCTTCGATCTCGCGTCGATGATGGGCATCACCAAGGACAAGAATGATTTCGGCCTGACTCTCGGCAAATGGGGTGCGCCTGACGGAGCGTATCTTTTCGTTCCGCTGTTCGGTCCGACAACCGTCCGCGACGGCACGGGCGCTATTATCCGGATCTACGCCAGTCCGACCGGATACATCGATAGCGCCGCGCTTAGCGATTCAATTTGGGGGCTCAATTACCTGGACACCCGCGCGCAAGCGCTCCAGGCCGAAGGCGTGCTCGACACCGCCGCCCTCGACAAGTACCGCTTCCTGCGCAACGCCTATTTGAGGTCGCGACGCTACCAGCTCTACGATGGCAAGCCGCCGCCGGAACCAGAGGAATAGTGACGCCGCGAGGTTGAGCGGCTGCGGATGCGCGACGGTGAAGCGCGCTGGGCCGTGGTCAAGCCGAAGAACCGACACGCATTTTCGCTGTCCATGCGTTCCCAAGCCATGAATACGTTAAGGACCACCATGCTACGTACGCTGTTGTCCACCCTGATTTTGTTGCCGCTCGCGCTGGCGGCGCAGCCGGTATTGGCGCAGGAGGCGCCCGACGCATTGGTCAAGCGCGTGGCCGAAGACGTGCTTGCCACGATCCGCTCCGACAAGGATCTGCAGGCCGGCAATCAGGCCAAGGTCAAGCAAATGATCGAAACCAAGCTTGCGCCCAATTTCGACTTCGCGCGCATGACCGCATTGGCCGTGGGCCGCAACTGGCGGACCGCCAGCCCCGAGCAGCAAAAGCAGCTCACGGACGAGTTTCGCACGCTGTTGGTGCGCACCTATTCGGGAGCGTTGACGGGTTATCGCGACAACACGATGGACTACAAGCCGCTGCGCATGAACGCCGGCGATAGCGAAGTCATCGTTCGCACGGAAGTTCGTCGTTCGGGCCAAGCGCCGGTACAGATCGACTACAACATGGCCAAGTCCGCGGACGGCTGGAAGGCCTATGACGTCGCGGTTGCCGGTGTGAGCCTGGTGACCAATTATCGCGATGAGTTCAGCGACATCGTGAAGAACGCCGGCATCGACGGGCTGATCAAGGCGCTCGACACGAAGAACAAAGGCTCGGCGCCGCCGCCTGCCAAGTGAGCGAGGTCGCGTCCGGCTTTCAGGTGGATGGCGAGCGTTGGGCGCCCGCCGGTCCGTTGACGATGGACAGCGTCGCGACCGTGCTCGCGGCGAGTACCAAAGCGGCGCTGCCCGCAAGCGGCGTCATCGATCTGGAACGGATCGAGGTGGTCGACTCGGCCGGCGTGGCACTCTTGCTCGCCTGGAAACGCCGCGCGGAAGCCGAACGCAAGCCGCTCGCGTTTGCGCATCTTCCGCCGAGCCTCGATTCGCTCGCGCAGCTCTACGGCGTCGAGGAGCTTCTGGTCGCGGAACCGATCTGACTTCGTACCCAATTTCGTACCAAACTGAGCGCTCGAACCGGATCGCGAATTGGATCGTTCTGCCGCGATGAGCGCCGCGGTCGAAATCATCGATGTAGCGCGCCGTTTCGGCGCCGTGCAGGCGCTGGCCGGCGTCGATCTCGTCGTCGAGGAGGGCGAGTTCTTCGGCCTGCTCGGCCCCAATGGCGCCGGCAAGACGACGCTGATCTCAATCCTCGCCGGGCTCACGCGCGCTGACCGCGGAACGGCGCGAGTGCTCGGTCACGATGTGTCGACCGAATATCGCCAGGCACGCAGGCTGCTCGGTGTGGTGCCGCAGGAGCTGGTGTTCGATCCGTTTTTCACCGTCCGCGAAACGCTCAGAATTCAGTCGGGCTACTTCGGTCTGCGCAACAACGATGCGTGGATCGACGAGATCCTGCATCACCTCGACCTCGCCTCGAAGGCCGACGCGAATATGCGCGCGCTGTCGGGCGGCATGAAGCGCCGCGTGCTGGTCGGACAAGCGCTGGTGCACAAGCCGCCGGTGATCGTGCTCGACGAGCCCACCGCGGGCGTCGACGTCGAGCTGCGACAAAGCCTATGGGGATTTATCCGCAAGCTCAACCGAGACGGTCACACGATTATCCTCACCACGCACTATCTGGAGGAGGCCGAAGCCTTGTGCGGCAGGATCGCCATGCTCAAGGCCGGAAAAGTTGTCGCCCTCGACACGACGCATAACCTGCTGTCGAGTTTCGCCGGCCTGACGGTGCGCCTCACCGCGGACGCCTTGCCCGACGTTTGGCGCGAGCGCGTCCTGAGGCACGAAGGTGCGACCTACCTCCTCTCGCTGACCAGTTACGCGGAGCTCGAGAGACTGCTCTCGGCTTTGCGTGAGCACGGTATCGCGATCACTGAGCTCGCGTTGCAGGAGGCGGATTTGGAGCAGGTCTTTCTCAGAATCATGAAGCGGGCCGCTTGAGAATGAACCTGAGTACGAAACTGAGGACCGACGAGAGGATGGAGCCGATTCGACACCGCTCGGGCTGGCAGACGCTCCTCTACAAGGAGCTGCTGCGATTCTGGAAGGTGAGCTTTCAGACCGTCCTCGCGCCGGTGCTGACATCGCTGCTGTACCTGCTTATTTTTTCGCACGTGCTGGAGTCGCGCGTTTCAGTGTTCGACGGGCGCGTCGGCTACACCGCGTTTCTCATTCCTGGCCTGGTCATGATGTCGGTGCTGCAGAACGCGTTCGCCAACAGCTCGTCGTCGTTGATCCAGTCCAAGATCACCGGCAATCTGATCTTCGTGCTGCTCCCGCCCTTGTCGCCCCTCGATCTGTTCGCGGCATACGTGGTCGGCGCGATGGTGCGTGGAATTTCGGTCGGTCTTGGCGTGTTTCTCGTTACCCTGTGGTTCGCACCGATCGCGCCCGCGCACCCGTTGTGGGCGCTCGCATTTGCCTTGCTCGGAAGCATGATTCTCGGCGTGCTGGGCTTGCTTGCCGGAATCTGGGCGGACAAGTTCGACCAGCTCGCCGCATTCCAGAATTTCCTGATCATGCCGCTGACGTTCTTGTCGGGTGTCTTCTACTCGATCCACAGCCTGCCGCCGTTCTGGCAAACGCTGTCGCATTTCAATCCGTTCTTCTATATGATCGACGGGTTTCGCTACGGCTTTTTCGGGCTTTCCGATATCGAGCCGGGCTTGAGCCTCACGGTCATTGCCGTCTCCTGCGGCGCGCTGAGCGGGCTGACGCTTTGGGTGCTCAAGCGCGGTTATAAGCTACGTCACTAAGTAGAATCAAACGAAGCACTAAGCGCTCATTTCTGGAGCAAATCGTGGTTACCCCGGAATACATCGAACGCGCGATTCAAGCCGGCCTCGCCTGTGAGCATGTCGAGGTTGCCGGCGACGGCCAGCATTTCCAGGCCGTGATCGTGAGCGCCGCCTTCGCGGGCCTGACCAAGGTCAAGCAGCATCAGCTCGTATACGGCGTGCTGGGAGACAGGATGCGTGAGGAAATCCACGCGCTGTCGATGCAGACGCTGACGCCGGCGCAGTGGTCCGCGCAAGGCGCCGCGCCGCAGTAACGTGGACAAACTGGCAATCGAGGGCGGAGTCGCGCTCAAAGGCGAGGTTTCCATTTCCGGCGCAAAAAACGCGGCGCTGCCGATCCTGTGCGCGGCGTTGCTCACGCCCGAACCCCTCACGCTCGACAATCTGCCACAGCTGAACGACGTTCGCACCATGCGCTCGCTGCTCTCGCAAATGGGCGTGCGGGCGGAAGCGCACAACGGAGCGTTGACGCTGTCCGCAAAGCAAGTCGACTGGCCGCTGGCTCCGTACGAAATGGTGAAGACGATGCGGGCGTCGATTCTGGCGCTCGGGCCGCTCCTCGCGCGGTGCGGCGAGGCGCGTGTATCGCTGCCCGGAGGATGCGCCATCGGACTGCGGCCGGTCGATCAGCACATCAAGGGGCTGCAGGCGATGGGTGCCGAGATCGATCTCGACCACGGCTACATCGACGCCAAGGCGACGCGTCTCATCGGTGCGCGGTTCGTGTTCGATGTCATCACGGTGACCGGCACCGAGAATCTGATGATGGCAGCAACGCTGGCATCGGGGACGACGGTATTGGAAAATGCGGCACGCGAGCCGGAAATCGTCGACCTCGCCGACTGCCTCATCGCGATGGGGGCGAGAATCACGGGCGCCGGCAGCGACCGCATCGTCATCGAAGGCGTCGCGACCTTGCATGGCGCCCGACACGCGATCATGCCCGACCGAATCGAGACCGGCACCTTTCTCGCGGCGGCGTTAGCTGCCGGCGGCGACGTCTCGCTAGCGGCCGTGCGACCGGACACGCTCGAGGCCGTGATCGATAAACTGGTCGAGGCCGGCGCCGACATCGTGACCGAACCGACGCGGATACGTATCAGGCGTGAGCCGGGCCCCGGATCGCTCAAATCGGTTGCGCTGCGAACGATGCCGTATCCGGGTTTTCCTACCGACATGCAGGCGCAATTGATGGCGCCGATGACCGTCGCCGACGACACCGCGGTCATTACGGAGACCATATTCGAGAACCGCATGATGCACGTGCAGGAGTTGAAGCGGCTCGGCGCGGAC
Source organism: Burkholderiales bacterium (assembly GCA_017880805.1). Classification (GTDB taxonomy): domain Bacteria; phylum Pseudomonadota; class Gammaproteobacteria; order Burkholderiales; family Casimicrobiaceae; genus PALSA-1003. Next base: position 14,849 of record JADGRP010000159.1, on the reverse strand, counting down.
ATCGAGGTCGAAGGCAATACGGCGATCGTCAAGGGCGTGCGCGCGCTCACCGGCGCCACGGTCATGGCGACCGATCTGCGCGCATCGGCGTGCCTGGTCATCGCCGGCCTGATCGCGGAAGGGGAAACGGTGATCGATCGCATCTACCACCTCGACCGCGGTTATGAGCGGATCGAGGAAAAGCTCTCCGCGCTGGGGGCGCGCATCCGTCGCGTCGCCTGAGGTGCCGGCGCCTGACTGCTAGAATGTGCGTTTGCACGCAGTTGCGCTCAGTTGCGCTATACGCTCATGGCCATGCTCACTATTGCGCTGTCCAAAGGTCGCAACTTCAATGAGACCTTGCCGCTGCTCGCCGCGGCGGGCATCGCGCCGGCCGAGGATCCCGAAACCTCGCGCAAGCTCATCATCGGCAGCAACCGCGCCGACGTTCGATTCATCATCGTCCGCGCGTCCGACGTGCCCACGTACGTTCAACGCGGAGCCGCGGACATGGGCGTCGCCGGAAAGGACGTGCTACTGGAGCACGGCGGCGAGGGCCTGTATCAACCGGTCGATCTCGGCATTGGCCGCTGCCGGATGGTGGTCGCCGCGAAGGCGAGCTTCGACTACGAGGGTGCGCTCAAGAGAGGGGCACGCCTCTCCGTCGCGACAAAATATGTCACGACGGCGCGCGAACATTTCGCGGCCAAGGGGATGCACGTCGACCTGATCAAGCTCTACGGATCGATGGAGCTCGCGCCGCTGGTGGGACTTGCCGATGCTATCGTCGATCTCGTCAGCAGCGGCAACACGCTCAAGGCGAACGATCTGGTCGCCGTGGAAGAAATCATGGCGATCAGCGCGCGACTGATCGTCAATCCGGCGTCGCTCAAGCTCAAGCGCGACACCGTCCAGCCGGTACTCGACGCCATCGCCCGAAGCGCAACAGGCTCTGGAGGCACCGCGGGCAACGCGAGTGCTGCGAGCGCCGCCAGAGAGCCCAGCAGCGCCTGACCTGTGTGACTGAAATGCGCCGTCTCGATTCGTCGTCCGCGGATTTCGCCGTGGCGCTTGCGCGGCTGACCGCGGTCAATACCGCCCTGGACGACGCGATCGACACCTCGGTCGCCAATATCATCGTCGACGTGCGGGCGCGCGGCGACGCCGCGGTGCTCGAATACACTGCCATGTTCGACCGCATCAAGGCGCCCTCGATGGCCGCGCTGGAGCTCAGGCCCGTCGCGTTCGAGGCCGCGTTCGATGCTCTGGGCGCCGAACAACGCGACGCGCTCGTCGCCGCAGCCGAACGGGTGCGGACCTACCATCGGTACCAGAGTGTCAAGTCATGGTCGTTCACCGAAGCCGACGGCACACGTCTCGGCCAGCAGGTCACACCACTGGAACGCGTTGGAATCTATGTGCCGGGCGGCAAGGCGGCCTACCCGTCGTCGGTGCTCATGAACGCGCTGCCGGCGCAGGTCGCGGGTGTGCACGAGATCGTGATGGTCGTGCCGACCCCGAGCGGCACCCGCAGCCCGCTGGTGCTGGGCGCCGCGCATGTCGCCGGGGTGACGCGGGCGTTCACCATCGGCGGCGCACAGGCGATCGCCGCGCTTGCTTATGGCACTGTGACGATTCCGGCGGTCGACAAGATCGTGGGACCGGGCAATGCCTACGTCGCGGCGGCGAAGCGCAGGGTGTTCGGCGTGGTCGGTATCGATATGATCGCCGGTCCCTCCGAGATCATTGTCATTGCCGATGGAAGCGCCAATCCGGATTGGATCGCAATGGATCTGTTTTCCCAGGCCGAGCACGACGAAGCCGCGCGAGCCATCCTGCTCTCGCCCGAGCCTAAGCTGATCGACGCCGTCGCGGAGAGCATGGCGCGCCAGCTTCCCGCGATGCCGCGCAAGGAGATCATTGCGGCATCGCTGGCCAACCGCGGCGCCTTGGTGCGGGTGCGCGATCTCGCCGAGGCTTGCGCCATCGCGAACGACATTGCGCCGGAGCATCTCGAGCTGGCCGTCGCCGAACCGGAGCTTTTGGTCGCCGAGATACGCAATGCCGGCGCAATCTTCGTTGGCCATTTCAGCTCGGAGGCGCTGGGCGACTACTGTGCCGGACCGAACCACGTGCTGCCCACCGCCCGCAGCGCCCGCTTTTCGTCGCCGTTGGGGGTGTACGATTTTCAGAAGCGAACCAGCCTGATCGCGGTATCGCGCCAGGGCGCACAGACGCTCGGGCGTCTTGCGTCGACGCTGGCGCGCGGCGAGGGCTTGCCCGCGCACGCGGCAAGCGCAGAGTATCGTCTCGACAAATAACTACAAGGAGGAAGGCATGGCCAAGTTGTATGCGATGTACAAACATCCCACCGATGCAGCGGCGTTCAACCGTTACTATTACGGCGTGCACGCACCGCTGGCGAAGAAGATTCCTGGGCTGCAGACTTACGAAGTGACGCGGGGAGCGATTGCGAGCGCGGGCGGCGGTTCGGCGCCGTATCATTTGATCGCGTCGCTGAGTTTTCCGTCGGTGGCAGCGATCAACGCAGCGTTGGTCTCGCCACAAGGCCAGGCGGCCGCGGCGGATCTGGGCAATTTCGCCACCGGCGGGGTCGATCTGTACATCGCCGATACGGAAATGATATGACCGACGGCAGGCGTGCGGCTCTGGCGGAGGATGCGGTTGCCCGCATTGTTCGGCCTGAGATCCGCGCGCTTTCCGCCTACGCCGTCGCCAAGGCCGAAGGATGCGTGAAGCTCGATGCGATGGAGAACCCTTATCCGCTGCCGGAGCCGGTCAAGGCGCGATTGTCCGAAGCCCTCAGGCGCGTGGCGATCAACCGCTACCCCGATGCAGGCGGCGAAGGAGCTAAGCGCGCGCTGCGGTCCGCATTGGGCATCCCCGAAGAATCAGGACTCTTGCTCGGCAACGGCTCCGATGAGTTGATTCAGATCATCGTCTCCGTGGTCGCCAAACCCGGCGCCGTGGTGCTCGCACCCGAACCATCGTTCGTGATGTACCGCATGGACGCGCTGTACGCGTCGACGCGCTTTGTCGGCGTGCACTTGCGCCCGGATTTCAGCCTCGACCGCGACGCGTTCCTGGAGGCGATCGAGCGCGAATCTCCGGCAGTGATCTTTCTCGCCTATCCGAACAATCCCACCGGCAATCTCTTTGCCGATGGCGACGTAGAAGCCATTCTCGGGGCTTCGCGAGGATTGGTGGTGATCGATGAGGCCTACTACGCATTTGCCGACGCGAGCTTTCTGGCCCGCGTGCCCGAGTTCCCCAATCTGCTGGTCCTGCGCACGCTGTCGAAAGTCGGCATGGCCGGCATACGTCTGGGCTATGCCGTTGCAGCGCCCGTCTGGATCGCGGAGCTGAACAAAGTCCGTCAGCCGTATAATGTGAATGCGCTGACGCAAGCCGCAGTCGAGGTGCTGCTGCTCGATACGGATTGGATTTCCGAGCAGGCGGCGGCGATTCGCGTTGAACGCACGCGGCTCGAGTCTGCATTGGCGCGGCTCCCGGACGTCCGCGTGTTTCCGACGCAGACCAATTTCGTGCTCGTGCGCGTAAACGACGCAGACAGAATTTTCGAAGGCCTCAAGGCGCGACGCATCTTGATCAAGAACCTGCATGGCTGGCATCCGCTGCTCGCAAACTGCCTGCGAATAACCGTGGGCAAGCCGGGGGAGAACGATTTGCTGCTTTCGGCATTGGCCGAGCTCGAGGCGGAGCCAGCCCGATGAGCGCCTCGCCCAAGGCGGCCGTCGGAACGGCGCGAACGGCGCGCATCGACCGCGTCACGCGCGAGACCTCCATCACGGTCGAGGTGAATCTGGACGGCACCGGGCGCGCCGAGATCGCCACCGGCGTGCCGTTTCTCGACCACATGCTCGATCAGGTCGCGCGCCACGGGATGATCGACCTCACGGTAACGGCCAAGGGAGATCTGCATATCGACGGGCATCACACCGTCGAAGACGTCGGCATCACCTTCGGCCAGGCGGTCAAGCAGGCGCTCGGCGACAAGGCCGGGTTGACGCGCTATGGCTACGCCTATGTGCCGTTGGACGAAGCGCTGTCCCGGGTTGTCGTCGACCTCTCCGGCCGTCCGGGGCTGGAATATCACGTTTCGTTCACCCGCCCGATGATCGGCGCCTTCGATGTCGATCTTACGCACGAGTTCTTCCAGGGTTTCGTCAATCACGCGCTGGCGACGCTCCATATCGACAATCTTCGTGGCGACAACGCGCATCATCAGGCCGAAACGGTTTTCAAGGCATTCGCGCGCGCGCTGCGGATGGCGGTCGCGCTCGATCCTCGCGCCGGAGGCAAGGTGCCGTCGACGAAAGGTTCGCTATAGCGCGGTCCGTTGTTCTCCGCCACGCTTTGACGGCCTTCGAGGCGCGCGCGGGGTCCGCGCGGGCCTAGGTGGCCGGCGCGTCCTGTTTCTCCATTCCTGATCCGACCTTACTGATCCCCAATGCCCGACATCGCTGTCGTCGACTACGGAACGGGCAACCTGCGTTCGGTCGCCAAGGCGTTGCTGCACGTCGCACCGGAACGCACCATCGTGGTGAGTTCCGATCCGGCGACAATACGCGGCGCGGAGCGCGTGGTCCTGCCGGGTCAGAGCGCGATGCCCGACTGCATGCGCGCCCTCGACCAGAGCGGTCTCAAGGATGTGGTCATGGAAGTTGTCCGCGACCGCCCGTTTTTGGGCATCTGCCTGGGGTTGCAGATGCTTTTCGACAACAGCGAGGAAGGACCCACTTCGGGTCTTGGTGTCCTCCCCGGACGTGTCGTTCGATTCCGCGATGACCGGATGCAGGACCCCGCCGGGCACCGGCTCAAGGTTCCGCACATGGGGTGGAGCCCGGTGGCCCAAGAGCGAAGCCATCCCTTGTGGCGTGGCGTCGCGGATCACACAAGATTCTATTTCGCGCACAGTTATTACCCGGTGCCCGATGACCGGGAGATGACCGCCGCATCGGTCGAATACCCGACGGCGTTTACTTGCGCGATTGCAAGCGCTAATATCTTTGCCGTGCAGTTCCATCCCGAGAAAAGTCACAGCGCCGGTCTCCAGTTGCTTGCCAACTTCGTCACTTGGGACGGTCGCGTCTGATTCTATCCGCGCAGTAGCCACGGTGGCGTCTGAAGCAGTCGCACACCCGCCGACATGCAGATCATTCCCGCGATCGATATCAAGGATGGTAATTGCGTCCGCCTGAAACAAGGTGAGATGCATTCCGCGACCGTATTTTCCGAGGATCCGGCGGCGATGGCCCGCCATTGGCTCGATCTCGGCGCGGAGCGGCTGCATCTGGTCGATCTCAATGGCGCGTTTGCCGGCAAGCCCAAGAACGAGATGGCGATCCGCGAAATCGTCAGCGTCATCGGCGAGGAGATCCCCATCCAATTGGGCGGGGGCATACGCGATCTCGATACCATCGAGCGCTATCTCGATGATGGAATCACCTACATCATCATCGGCACCGCCGCGGTGAAAAATCCGGGCTTCCTGCACGACGCGTGCTCCGCGTTTCCCGGGCACATCATCGTCGGGCTCGATGCGCGCGAAGGCAAGGTGGCGACGGACGGCTGGTCGAAGATGACCGGGCACGACGTGGTCGACCTGGCCAAGAAATTCGAGGACTACGGCGTCGAAGCGCTGATCTACACCGATATCGGACGCGACGGCATGCTCACCGGTGTCAATATCGAAGCCACCGCGAAGATGGCGCGCGAGCTCAGGATCCCGGTCATCGCCAGCGGCGGTATCAACAGTCTCAAGGACATCAAGGAGCTCGCGAGCTTCGAAAGCGAAGGCGTCATCGGCGCCATTGCCGGGCGCGCTCTCTACGAGGGCACGCTCGATTTCAAGGCCGCGCTCAAGGCCGCCAAAGGCAAGTAAGGGAAAGTTGGGCAAGTAGCTCGCATTTGTCCGACCGCGGCGTGCGAATGCATTTGCACCCACCAAACCATGGGTCTCGCCAAGCGCATCATTCCCTGCCTCGACGTCGCCGAGGGCCGCGTCGTCAAAGGCATCAATTTCGTTAACTTGCGCGATGCCGGCGACCCGGTCGAGGTCGCGCGGCGATACGACAGCCAAGGCGCCGACGAGCTCGCGTTCCTCGATATCCGGGCCAGCGTGGAAACGCGCGGCCTGCTCTACGAGATGATTGGTGCGGTGGCCGATCAGGTGTTCATCCCACTGACGGTCGGTGGAGGCGTGAGCCACGTCGACGACATCCGCGCGTTGCTCAATGCCGGCGCCGACAAGGTGAGCATCAACACCGCGGGCGTGAACAATCCGGCGCTTTTAGAGGAAGCGGCGGGACGCTACGGCGCGCAGTGTATCGTCGCCGCCATCGACGCCAAGGAAGTCGCGCCGGGCCGTTGGGAAGTCTATACGCGCGGGGGCAGGACCGCGACCGGCCGCGACGCCATCGAGTGGGCGCGCGAAGTGGTGAGGCTCGGTGTGGGCGAGATCCTGCTCACCAGCATGGATCGCGATGGCGCGCGCAGCGGCTTCGATCTTCGTCTCACCCGCGCTGTCGCGGACGCGGTCGACGTGCCGGTGATCGCGTCGGGAGGTGTCGGCGGGCTGCAGGACCTGGTGGATGGCGTCGTGATTGGAGGCGCGGACGCGGTGCTTGCCGCGTCGATTTTCCACTACGGCGAATTCACGATCAGGCAGGCCAAGGACGCCATGAGCGCCGCGGGGATCGAGATCAGGGATTGATGCCGATGACCGAAATGGCCGACCGCTCTCGCAAGTCGCTTGTCGTCCCCGCGAAAGCGGGGACCCGGCGGCGTTTGTCAAACGACACTGGATTCCCGCTCAGTTACCAAAATGAACGGGAATGACGATATAAATAAACGGGGCGTCACGGACCTTTGTAATGCAGGATAGTGCGCACAATGCCCGCAAAGGTTGTACGGATATCCGTCCGCGACCTCGTCGCTGAAGAAATCGAAAGACAAAGATGAGCGACTGGCTCGATACCGTACTCTGGAATGCCGATGGCCTGGTGCCGGCCATCGCCCAGGAAGAAAGCGGCACGGTGCTGACGCTGGCATGGATGGACCGCGAGGCGCTTTCGCGCACCGCGACGACGGGCCTCGCGCATTACTGGTCGCGTTCGCGCCGCCGGCTGTGGCAGAAGGGCGAAAGCTCGGGCAATGCTCAGCGCGTCCGCGAAATTCGCCTCGACTGCGATAACGACGCCATTCTGCTGATCGTCGAACAGGAAGGCGGCATCGCCTGTCATACAGGCAGGCACCGGTGTTTTTTCCAGCGGCTCGACAACGGCGCCTGGCACACGGTCGAGCCCGTCATCAAGGATCCGAAAGTCATCTATGGCCAGACATGACGATATTTTGCAGCGCATCGCGGCGACGATAGGTGAGCACCGCAACGCCGATCCCGTGAAATCCTATGTCGCGACACTCTTCGTCAAAGGCGACGACGCGATCATCAGGAAGATCGGCGAGGAGGCCACCGAGGCGGTGATGGCCGCCAAGGATGGTGATAAGATCCGGTTGACGGCCGAGATCGCGGACCTCTGGTTCCATTGCCTGGTATTGCTGGAACGTTTTGGCATGGGACCCGAAGACGTGCTCGCGGAGCTCGAGCGGCGCGAGGGCGTGTCCGGCCTCGACGAAAAAGCGTCGCGCGGCTGACGCGAGAAAAGCGACCGGCGGCCGCATTCGGCATTTCGGGCGCGACTATTTCGCGACAACGAGTCGCGATAACCGGCGACGTAATGGACGACTGCATATTCTGCAAGATTGTGCGCGGCGAGGTGCCGGCGAAGAAAGTCTACGAGGACGACGAGGTTCTCGGATTCCATGACATTCGACCGCTGGCGCCGGTGCATTTCATGCTGGTGCCGAAAAAGCACATCGCGTCTCTCGCCGACGTGGCGGCGGACGATGCGGGCGTGCTCGGGCGGATGCTGACGCTTTCCGGAAAGCTTGCGCGCGAACAGGGCTCGCCGGACGGATTCCGTACCATCATCAATTCCGGGCGTATTGGCCGGCAGGACGTGATGCATTTGCATATCCATGTCATCGGCGGCCCGGAACCGCTGGGCGCAATGCTGTCCAAATCCAATGTTTGAAGGAGACCCATCATGGGCGGACTGAGCATCTGGCACTGGCTGATCGTGCTGCTGGTTGTCGTCTTGATATTCGGCACCAAGAAGCTGCGCAACATGGGCCAGGATCTCGGCGGCGCGGTGAAAGGTTTCAAAGAGGGCATGAAAAGCGATGGCGAACCGGTTTCTCCGGGAGCGGACGCTTCTTCGGCGCAATCTTCGGCCCAGCTAGGAGGCAAGACCATCGAGGGCGAGGTCACCAAGGAAACCTCGACCAAGGTCTGAGCTTCGCAGTGCTCTCCGCGGCAGCGAAGTTCGCGCGCGCGGCACTCATAATCCTGTTCGAACCGTGTTCGACATAGCATTCAGCGAAATTGTCGTCATCGCCGTGGTGGCGCTGGTGGTAATCGGCCCCGAGCGCCTGCCCAAGGTCGCGCGGACGCTCGGCCATATGTTCGGACGCCTGCAGCGCTACGTAAACGACGTCAAGGCCGACATCAGCCGAGAGATGGAGCTGGACGAGCTGCGCAAGTTGAAAAATGAGGTGCAGACCGCGGCGCGGGATTTCGAATCCTCGATGACGGACGCGACGCGCGAGATGGAAAGCGGCGTGCGGTCGGTCGAAGCCCAGCTGAACGAGGGAGGATCGAGCCCTTCCGTGGCTGCTGCCGGCGAAGTTCCCGAGGCAGAGGTCGGGGCGAAGACGCCGGCAGATCCGCCGCCGGTCGTATCGACCGAAACGATACCCTCGACGTCGCCTGCCCATGTCGCTGCCGGCGAGCCGCCACGTCAGGGTGCGCTGCCGGGGTTCGATCGTATCTGACGATCCTCCCGCAGGCGCTCGCCTGCGAGCGCGGCGGCCGCGCGCTACAATGACCGTCGCACCGCGCTAGGCAACGCGCGCGGCCCTGGCCGGAAGCCCCTGTGGCCAGCGGGGAAGGCGTCCCGGAAAATTCAAGCCCACCGATGAGCGATCAAACATCCGGCCCCGAAGGCACACAAGATACGTTCATCTCGCATTTGATCGAGCTGAGAAGCCGATTGATGCGCTCGATCATCGCGGTCTTTATCGTCCTGCTGTGCCTGTTCCCGTTTGCAAAAAATATCTACGCGCTGTTGGCGGCGCCTTTGCTCAAGGCCTTGCCGCCTGGTGGCACGATGATCGCTACCGACGTCACCGGGACCTTCCTGGTGCCGTTGAAGGTGACATTGATGGCAGCGTTCCTGATCGCGCTGCCGTACGTGCTGTTCCAGTTGTGGGCGTTCGTCGCCCCGGGGCTCTACCACAGCGAAAAACGGCTTGCGGTGCCGGTGATCGTGTCGAGCGTCGTGTTTTTCGCGCTCGGAATGGCCTTCGCCTACTTTGCGGTGTTCCCACTCGCGTTCGGTTTCTTCGCCAACTACGCGCCTGCGGGCGTGCAGATGATGACCGATATCGACAAGTATCTCTCCTTTGTGCTCACCATGTTCATTGCCTTCGGCATCACGTTCGAGGTGCCGATCGTAGTTGTCGTGCTGGTGCGCCTCGGTGTAGTCAGCCTGGAAAAGCTGCGTTCGATTCGCGGCTACGTAATCGTCGGCGCGTTCGTCGTCGGCGCGGTATTCACTCCGCCGGACATCCTGTCACAGGTGATGCTGGCGGTGCCGCTTTGGCTGCTCTACGAGTTGGGATTGCTCTGCGCGCGGTTCATATCGGTGCCCTCCAAGCGCGACAAGGAGGGTGAAGCAGCCGTATAGCCATGCCGTCGTTCCCGCGAAAACGAAACCAAGTACGCCATCCCCGCGAAAGCGGGGATCCATGTTGAATTAAGAACTCAATGCGTTCCCGCTCAGTTAGCAAAACGAGCGGGAATGACGATTTGAAGGATCCGAGCGTCGAGCACTTTGGCGCTGCGCACCAACGCGCACTAAGACGCGCGCGCCTTGGGCCGCTTGCCGACGGTGACTTCCAGATCGACCGGCTTCTTTTCGCGCAGCACCCGGAGCTTTGCCAGGCTGCCCGGTGTCAGCGCCGCGATCTGCGACAGCAAAGCCGTCACGTCGTGCGTCGGTTTGCCGTCGATCTCCTGGACCACGTCGCGAGCGAGCATGCCCGCGCGATCGGCCGGGCCACTCTTCATCACGCCTCGGATCAGCACTCCGTCGCCGCTCGTGAGCGTGAGCGCAGACGCGAGCTCCGGAGTCAGCTCCTGCGGCTCGATACCGAGCCATCCGCGCGTGACTTCACCGTCACGGATGATCTGTTCGAGCACGCTCTTCGCAAGCGATACCGGAATGGCGAAGCCGATGCCCTGCGAGCCGCCGCTCTGCGAAAAGATGGCGCTGTTGATTCCGATCAGATTGCCGCCGGCGTCGACCAGCGCGCCGCCGGAATTGCCCGGGTTTACGGCGGCATCGGTCTGAATGAAATCCTCGAAGCGGTTGATGCCCAGGTGGTTGCGGCCCAGCGCGCTGATGATGCCGTGAGTAACGGTGTTACCGAATCCGAATGGGCTGCCGATCGCAAGCACCGCGTCGCCGACTTGTACCGAGTCGAGCTTGCCGAAGGTGATCGCGGGCAGATCGGTACCGTCGGTCTTCAGCACCGCCAGATCGGATTCGGGGTCGCTGCCGCGCACCGTCGCGTGCAAGCGTCGGCCGTCGGACAGCACGATCTGAATGTCGTCGGCTTCCTCGATCACGTGATTGTTGGTCAGCACATAACCGCCGCTGCTGACGATGACACCCGAGCCGAGACTGTTTGCGCGCCGCGTTTCTTCTTCGCCGAGGCCCGGGAAGAAGCGGCGAAGGACCGGATCGTCCATCAGCGGGCGCCGCTGGTGGATTTCCTTGCTGGTGTAGACGTTCACGACCGACGGCATCGCTCTTTTGGCCGCACCGGCCAGGCTGTCGATCTTGACGGCGGTGGCGACCGCAACCGGAGCTTCCTGCATCAGCACGACGTTGTTCCTGCCTGTGTAGCGCGCGAGCAGGTCCGGCCGCAGCGTGGTGACGACGAAAAGCACCGCGAGACAGATGGTCGCGACCTGCGCGAATAACAGCCAAAACCGGCGTAGCACGATAGGCCCAGTCAATACGGAAAAGGAGCGGGAGTGCAATTATAGACGTCCGCTGTCGCGGCGCAGCATGGGCCCCGGGCCGCGGACGGCGATGAAAACAAAGGCGGTCGCTAAAGTATTGTTTTCTTGTAGTTTTCCGACACATTTTTGAGCAAAGGCTTCCGCCGAAGGGGCCAAATCATTTATAATCGCGCGGTTTGCGGTTTGTCTCGAAGGGCCTTGTCGTCATGTCAGAGTACGGAAGTGTGGATAACAAGAAGCGCCGCTTCCTGATCGGCGCCACGACGGTGGTAGGGGGCATCGGTGCGGCGGCGGCGGCCGTTCCTTTCGCGATGAGCTTCTTTCCGAGCGAGCGCGCAAAAGCCGCCGGTGCGCCCGTCGTACAGGACATCAGCAAGCTCGAGCCCGGCCAGCAGATCAAAGTCGAATGGCGCGGCAAAGTCGTTTGGATCATCAATCGGACGCCGGCGATGCTGGCAACGCTGCCCAAGCTCAATGACCGCGTCGCCGACCCCAAGTCGGACGTCGATCACCAGCCCGCCTACGCCAAGAACGAGGACCGCTCGAGGAAGCCTGAGATCTTCGTCGCGGTGGGCATCTGCACCCACCTCGGCTGCTCGCCCACGTTTCGGCCGGAAATCGCCCCGGCGGATCTGGGCCCCGAATGGCTGGGCGGCTTTTTCTGTCCGTGTCATCAATCGAAGTTCGATCTTGCCGGCCGTGTCTTCAAAGGTGTGCCCGCGCCGACCAACCTGATCATTCCGCCGTACCGATTCGTCACCGACACCAGTATCGTGATCGGCGAAGACGAAACCAAGGCGGCGTAGGGCTCAAGCGCACCGATGCAGAAAATTCTGACCTGGATCGACGACCGCTTTCCATTGACCGCGCTGTGGAAATCGCAGGTCGCGGAGTATTACGCGCCGAAGAATTTCAACTTCTGGTATTTCTTCGGTTCGCTCGCGCTGGTGGTGCTGGTGATGCAGATTCTCACCGGCATTTTCCTCACCATGAGCTACAAGCCCGATGCGACCAAGGCATTCGAGTCGGTCGAATACATCATGCGCGACGTCGCGGGCGGATGGTTCATCCGCTATGCGCACTCGACGGGCGCGTCGGCTTTTTTCATCGTCGTCTACCTGCACATGTTTCGCGCGCTGCTCTATGGCAGCTACCGCCGGCCGCGCGAACTGTTGTGGATCGTCGGCTGCTTCATCTATCTCGCGCTGATGGCCGAAGCCTTCTTCGGCTACCTGCTTCCGTGGGGCCAGATGTCGTATTGGGGCGCGCAGGTGATCGTCAACCTGTTCTCGACCGTTCCCATCATCGGTGACGACCTGGGAATCTGGATCCGCGGCGACTACACGATCTCGGACGTCACCCTGAACCGCTTCTTTGCCTTTCACGTGATCGCCGTGCCGCTGGTGCTGCTGATCCTGGTCGCCGTGCACCTGATGGCGCTGCACGAAGTCGGCTCCAACAATCCGGACGGCGTCGAGATCAAAGACACGATCGATCCTGCCACCGGCCACCCCGTCGACGGCATTCCGTTTCATCCGTATTACACCGTAAAGGATCTGGTTGGTGTCGTCGTGTTCCTGATATTTTTCGCTGTCGTGGTGTTCTTCTGGCCCGACGGCGGCGGCTACTTCCTGGAGGCGAACAACTTCATCCCGGCGAACCCGCTGCAGACGCCCGAGCACATTGCGCCCGTCTGGTACTTCACGCCGTACTACGCCATGTTGCGTGCGGTGCCGTCATTCTTGAGCTCCCAATTCTGGGGCGTGCTGGTGATGGGCGCCGCGGTGGTGATGCTGTTTTTTCTGCCGTGGCTCGATCGCGGCAAGGTCAAGTCCATTCGTTACCGCGGTTCGCGTTACAAGGGATGGCTGGTCGCGTTCGTGATCAGTTTCCTGATTCTCGGCTACCTGGGCGTCGTGCCGGTGACGGTGTGGGGTCAGTTCGGCGAAAAGGTTCCGGTGCTGGCGACCGCTGACAAGGCAACTGTCGTCGCGCGCGTTCTCACCGTCGTTTACTTCCTGTTTTTCATCCTCATGCCCTGGTATACGGCGCGCGACAAGACCAAGCCCGTGCCGGAAAGGGTGACTGCGTGATGACGTCAATGAGGACGTCAATGCGGACGCCAATGAGGAACCCGATGAGAGCGCTGTTGGGTTTCATCGTGCTCGCCGCGACACTCTCGGTGTCGGCGGAGGAGTCGGGCCTGCGCCTCGAGCCGGCACCTGCGCACCGGCTCGACATGGAGTCGCTGCAAAGAGGCGCGCGCAACTTCGCCAACTACTGCCTGAACTGCCACAGCGCGCAGTACATGCGTTACAACCGCCTCATGGATTTGGGGATCAGCGAGCAGGAGATTCACGACAACCTCATGTTCGCGACCGACAAGCTGGGCTCGACCATGACTGCGGCGATGCCCAAGGCCGACGCGGCCGCGTGGTTTGGCACCGCGCCGCCGGATTTGTCGGTGGAAGCCCGCATCCGCGGCAAGGACTGGCTGTACAGTTACCTGCTTGCCTTCTATCGGGACGAGAAGACGCCTACCGGGTGGAACAATCTCGTTTTCAACAACGTGAGCATGCCGCACGTGCTTTGGGAGCGTTCCGGCGTGCAGAGGCTGGTCGAGACCGAATACGAAGATGAGGAAAAGGCCGAAGCGGCGGTCATCGCGGCCAAGGGCCTTGCATTGGCCGAACGGATCAACGACCACAAGTACGTGGTCAAGACACTTACGCAGGACGGGCCCGGAACGATGCCTCCGGTGGAGTACAAGGCCTTCATCGCCGACCTGGTTAACTATCTCGATTACATCGGCGAGCCGGTGCGAAACGAGCGAATCAATATCGGCATCGGCGTCCTGATCTACCTCGGCGTACTGATGGTTTTTGCGTACGCATTGAAACGCGCTTACTGGAAAGACGTTCACTGACACTAGTGTCCGCTGTACGGAACCGCCGGGGGCAGGAGCCGAGCTTCTGCCCCTTGCATTTGGGCAAGCCCCAAAAAGGCTCGCCACGGGAGAAGAAACATGATGACGCTCTATTCCGGGACTACGGACCCGTTCAGCCAGCGCTGCCGCATCGTGCTGCACGAAAAAGGCATGGACTTTCAGATCATCGACGTCGACCTCGACCACAAGCCCGAGGATCTGGCGGTGATGAATCCCTACAACCAGGTGCCGGTGCTGGTCGAGCGTGACCTGGTGTTGCACGAATCGAACATCATCAACGAATACATCGACGAGCGTTTCCCTCATCCGCAGCTCATGCCCGCCGACCCGGTCATGCGTGCGCGAGCGCGGCTGTTCCTGCACCGCTTCGAGAAAGAGCTCTTTTCGCACATCGACACGCTCGAAGGGAACAACCAGCGGGCGCTCGAAAAGGCGCGCGGCCTGGTTCGCGACAGCCTGATGCAGATCGCACCGGTGTTCGCCAAGCACAAGTACATGCTGGGCGAAGAGTTCTCGATGCTCGACGTCGCGATCACGCCGCTCTTGTGGCGCCTCGACTACTACGGTATCCAGTTGCCCAAGCAGGCGGCGCCGCTGATGAAGTATTCCGAGCGTCTGTTCTCCCGGCCCGCGTTTATCGAGGCGCTGACCAGCGCCGAGCGGGGTATGCGAAAGTGACGAATCCGTCCAAGAGCGGGCCGCCGTAGGCGGCTCGCGATTGGATACGGA
>JADGRP010000158.1 GCA_017880805.1 Burkholderiales bacterium | reverse complement strand
CGCGGCAGCCGCTGCGTGCCGCCGGCGCCGGGTAGCAAGCCGAGCTTGACCTCCGGGAGCGCAAGCTGCGTCGTGGCGCTCGCCAGGCGATAGTTGCAGCCCATGGCGAGCTCGAGGCCGCCGCCGTAGGCGCCTCCGTGCAGTGCGGCGATGACCGGCTTGGTCGATGCCTCGATTTGCTTGATCACGTCGCGCAGCGAAGGCTGCTGCACAGCCGCGGGCGTGTTGAATTCGCGGATGTCGGCCCCGCCGCTGAAGATCTTCCCGTCGCCGACGATTACGATCGCTCGCACCGCCGTTTCCTGGTGCGCTTGTTCCAGCCCGTCGACGATGCCCTGCCGCACCCGGTGCGAAAGCCCATTGACCGGAGGATTCTCGAGACGGATGACGGCAAGGTCATCGTGGCACTCGTACCGCGCTCCGGGTGTCATGGCGCCTTGGGTTGTTTGCTGACGCTCAAGCGCGTGCCCGTTTCTGCATTTCGTGACAAAATTGTGCCAAAGACGAACAGCAAATTATTTTTCAAAGGTATCTGAACTTCGCAAGATCGCAGAACCTGCACCGCGCAGGGGGAACATGACCGAGCCGACGAAGGCGCTGACGCTGCAACTGCTGGAGTGGATTGCGGATCACCCGAGGAGCTATGACGAAGCCTTGGAAACGTGGCGCACCACCTGTCCACGATTGTCGATCTGGGAGGATGCCTGCATTGACGGGCTGATCGACTGCGAGCCAGGGAGTCGCTTCGTCTCGGTCAGTCCCAAAGGCAAGCTCCTCCTCAGCGCCCGGTGAATTTCGGCGGGCGCTTGGCGGCCCAGGCCGCAGCGCCTTCGCGGAGATCCTCCGACCCGGCCGCCCGCGCGATGTCGGCGCGCAGTTCGTCGGCGTCGAGCGCGCCACGCGCAATCCGGTTCAAATGTTTCTTCATGCCGAGCAGCGCAAGCGGCGCCATGGCCGCAAGCGCATCGGTCAGCCGTTGGATGGATGCCTCGAGCTCGTCGGCGGACACCAGATCGGTCAGGAATCCGCAGGCGCGCATCGCCTGCGCATCGAGGCGCTCCCCGGTGAGGAAGATGCGCTTTGCGGTATCCAGGCCCAGGCGCGTGACATAGCGCTCGAGGCCACCGCGGTAGTAATGCAGACCGAGGCGCGCGGCGGGCATGAACATCTCCGCCGCGTGCGTGCCGATTCGGAAATCGCACGCGAGCGCCAGATCGGTTCCGCCGCCATACGCGCCGCCGTGCGCGACGGCGATGGTCACAGGGCGGGCCGCCTCGACTGCGTTGACCATGACTTCGAAGCCGATCGGGTTGCCCGCTTGCGTCGCAAGACTCGAAATATCGTAGCCGCTGCAAAAGTACTTGCCTTCGCCGCGGAGCTGAAGCACGAGTATGCCGTGGTCGCGGTTTATGGCGTCAACGTGGGCAACGATCGCCTTCAGGTCGTCCGGCTCGAGCCGGTTGGCGTTCTCCGGCCGCCTCAGGGTGAGGATGGCGACGGGATGTGCGACGTCGAGTGCCGGTAGGGTCGCCATATTTCAGGCGCTCACCGGTGCCGAGATTGCCATCGGTCGCAGCCATTCGACGAGCGAGCCTGTGTCCAACGCGCCCGATTGGCGCGCGATCTCGCGACCGCCCTTGAAAACGATCAGTGTGGGGATGCTTCGAATGCCGTAGCGGCCGGCGATCTTCTGCGCGCTATCGGTGTCGAGCTTGGCGAATCGCATGCGGGGTTCCAGCGCCGCGGCCGCGCGCTCGAAGTGCGGCGCCATGGTGCGGCACGGCCCGCACCACGCAGCCCAGAAGTCGACGACGACGGGAATCTCGCTCCGGTCGATCTGAGCGTCGAAACTCGTGGGGGTGAGGTCGACCGGATGGCCATTGAACAGGCGTTCCTTGCAGCTCCCGCAAACCGGGCCGTCGACCAGGCGGGACTCGGGCACCCGGTTGACGGTGTTGCAGGCCGGACAGGGGAGGTGAACGGAAGCATCCATGGGAGCGGCTCTTCAGAGAATGGTGCAATTCATACATTGCTCCCGCCTGAGCGTTTCGCAAGCCCTGCCGGACGGAGGACCGCGTTGCGTGATGCCAACTCACGTGCCGCGGTCGGTCGGCTTGTTCTTTTCCAAGGACGCGTCACCTCGTTTTCAGGCGCGCTGGCGCGCGCGTCGCGTCGCCTCTTGCAACCGTTGTCTCTCCGCGGTGACCTTCGCGGCGTACGCGTTGCTCGTGTCACCGGGCGCGCCATTGTAGAGTTGCAAGCCAGCCGCTTCGGTACCGGCGCGAACGATGTATTCCCTCAATGCTTGGCTGCCCACCCGGATATTGGTGCTCGGGTCGCGCACCGATTCGCCTCGGGCAGCGGAGAACTTGTCGGCGTGATACCTCGGAATCACCTGCATCAAACCGATCGCACCTCCATCGCTTTGCGCGGCGGGGTTGAAACCCGATTCGACCGCCATCACGGCGACGATCAGCATCGGGTCGAGGCGGTTGCGCGTCGCCTCACGATACGCGGTCCCCACGAACTCACGTGTAATGTCGTGCGAGACGCGATACTTCCTGCCGACGACCCGGGCCAGGGTCTCGATGTTTTCCTCGGCCGAGGGTTGCGTGAGGCGTGTCGGCCGTGAGGCGAGCGCGGAGACTTTGAGGTGGTCTGACGCGGCGTTGGGTTGCAGCAGATCTTCAGCGGCCAAGCCGCCAGTACGCCCGGGCGACGCGGGAATGAGCACAAGCGCGGTGCTAGCCAACAATGCGAACGCAATCGCGAGGGCTGCCCTAATATCGCGGCGCGTACGCGCGGTTTCGACAGTCCGGAAATCAAAAAGCAACCCTGCCATCGTTGGTTCCCTTCGTGATGATCCCGGCTGAGCGCATTTCGGCGCCAGCGTGGTCAGAGTTGCGGCCGGGGTTGCCTTGCTTCGACAGCTCCCCACTTCGCACGCAGGGTCGGTGCAAGTTCGGCCGAACCGACAATACGAGAACGGCCGTTTCGGAGCGTCGGGACGCTAGTCGGAAATGCTGCAATGCAGCAAATAAAAGTATAGCCCGTATGCTTGCGCTGTCAAGTGGCCGGATGTTTTATGTAATAAGCAATTGTTTAAAATGATATTATTGAAATTTATGCTTAGGGTGCCATAGACGATTGCGAAGCAAACGGAACGTAATGCAACGCAACAACAGCGTCGCGGAGGGCGGGCTGTAAACGGGATTGGCAGGCGTTCATGCTCTCCGCCAACGACATCTTCTATGCCTCGGCGTTGGTCTTCGTGCTGCTGATAGCGGT
>JADGRP010000157.1 GCA_017880805.1 Burkholderiales bacterium | reverse complement strand
GAACAAGTCCTTGACCGCGATCGGCAGCCCGTGCAGCAAACCTGCCGAGGCCTGCGAGTCGAGCATGCGCGCGCGTCGCATCGCCGCGGCGGTGTCGACGAACGTCCAGGCATGCAGCGTGGACTCGCGCTCGGCAATGTGCTCAAGGCAGTCTTCGAGCAGCGACACTGCCGTGATCTCTCGCGTCGCCAGCTTGCGCGCCGCAGCGGTTGCGTTCAGAAGATTCAGGCTGCCCACCTTGTTCACTCCTTTTGCGCGCACCCTTCACGGATGCGCAATGCTTGCTGTTGCAATGGGAACGTCGCGCAGGTGACACGCAACCAGGTGCGCCGGCGACGCCTCCTTGAGTATTGGATCTTCGACCCGGCAGCGATCGAACGCATACGGACAACGGGTGTGAAAGCGGCAACCGGTGGGTAACTCTACAGGGCTCGGCACGTCGCCGGCGAGGATGAGGCGCCTTCGACGAGCCGTGGGATCGGGAACCGGCACCGCCGACAAGAGCGCTTCGGTATAAGGATGCAGTGGACTGCCAAACAAAGCTCGAGTCGACGCAAGCTCCACGATTCGGCCGAGATACATTACCGCGACACGGTGACTGATGTGTTCGACGACCGCCAGATCGTGCGCGACGAAAAGATACGACAGGCCGAATTCCCGCTGAAGATCGACCAGCAGATTGATGACCTGCGCCTGAACCGAAACGTCGAGCGCTGACACCGGCTCATCGCAGACGATCAACCGGGGCCGCGGCGCGAGGGCGCGGGCGATGCCCAGGCGCTGTCGCTGTCCGCCCGAAAATTCATACGGATACTTGACCATCTGGTCGGCCCGCAAGCCGACTTTGTCGAACAGCGAAAGGACCCGCTCTTCGATCTGCACTCCCGTTGCCTGCTCGAAATTGCGGATCGGCTCCGCCACGATATCCGCCGCCCGCATGCGCGGGTTGAGCGACGCATAAGGATCCTGAAACACCGCCTGCAGCTCGCGCCGGTAGGGCCGCATCGCGCCGCCGCTGAGCTGATCGATGCGCTCCCCTCGCCACAGGATCGTTCCCTCGGTCGGTTCCACCAGCCTCAGCACGGTCTTGCCGAGCGTGGTCTTGCCGCAGCCGCTTTCGCCGACCAGGCCCAGTGTTTCCCCTTCGGCGATCGCGAAGCTGACCTCGTCAACCGCATGGACCACACCACGCGCGCGACCGACGACCCCGCCGCGGACGGCGTAATGTTTGGTCAAACGCGCCACCTCCAGCAGCGGCTTTGCCGTGCCCGTGGTCGCCTGCGTGCTCTCGATCATGCGGCGACGCCCGCCAGCAGGCGCTCCGACTCCCAGCACGCGGCGCCATGGCCGGGAGCCTTTTCCTCGAACGGAGGATATTGGTTCAGGCAGCGCACGGTGGCGTAAGCGCAACGCGGTGCAAAAGCACATCCGACGATCTCCTCGGACAGCGATGGCACGGTACCGGCAATTTCGGTCAAACGCGTTCCCGCGCCATGGCTCGCGGCACCGAGCTTGGGAATCGAGTCGAGCAGTCCGCGAGTGTAGGGATGACAGGGATTCGCAAACAACGCTTCGACAGACCCTTCCTCGACCTTGCGTCCGGCGTACATCACCACCACGCGCTGCGCCATTTCCGCGACCACTCCCAGATCGTGCGTGATAAGCACGATGGCAGCGCCTGTTCTAGCTTTAAGCTCCCGCATCAAATCGAGGATCTGCGCCTGTATCGTGACGTCGAGGGCCGTGGTCGGCTCGTCGGCAATCAACAATCGCGGCTCGCAGGCAAGCGCCATCGCGATCATGACCCGCTGCCGCATTCCTCCCGAAAGTTGATGCGGATACTGCGCAACGCGACGTTCCGGTTCCGGGATCTTGACCAATCTCAGCATCTCGACCGCGCTCTGCATTGCGTCTTCGCTCGAGAGACCGCGGTGAAGTATCAGCACTTCGGCAATCTGATGGCCGATGGTCAACACCGGATTGAGCGAAGTCATCGGCTCCTGAAAAATCATGGAAATGGCATCGCCGCGAACCTTCCTCATCTCCGCTTCCGACAAGCCGAGCAGATCGCGCCCTTCGAACACGACGCTTCCCTCGATCGTTCTTCCGGGCGGCGATACGATCAGGCGAAGAATCGAAAGCGACGTGACGCTCTTGCCGCAACCGGACTCGCCGACGATGGCCAGCGTCTCGCCACGCAAGACAGAAAAAGAAATGCCGTCGACGGCGCGCACGACTCCATCGCGGGTGAAAAAATAGGTCTTCAGTCCTCTTACATCGAGAAGCGCGGAAGTCGGTGTGTACGACGTCTCCATGACTTCACATGCGCCGGGCAAGCCGCGGGTCCAGCGCATCGCGCATGCCGTCACCGAGCAGGTTCACCGCGAGTACCGTCAGCGACAAACAGATGCCGGGGAACAGGATGAGATAGCCCGCGATCTGGATCAGGCTTCGGCCTTCGGCCATGATGTTGCCCCAGCTGGGAATGTTCGGCGGCGTACCGGCTCCGATAAACGAAAGTATTGCCTCGGTGATCATCGCCGACCCGCAGACATACGTTCCCTGCACGAGTAGCGGTGCGACGATATTGGGCAGGATGTGGCGCATCAGGATGCGCGGCAAAGTCGTGCCGGACGCGATGGCGGCTTCGACGTAGGGTTGCTCGCGAAGCGTCAATACAAGGCTGCGGACAAGACGCACGACGCGCGGCACCTCGGCGAGAGTAATGGCCGCAATGACGTTGCCCACGCTTGCCTTGGTCAGCGCCATCAACGCGATCGCGAGCAGAACCGAGGGAATCGACATGAGCCCGTCCATCACTCGCATCACGACCGCGTCCAGGGCGCGGACATAGCCGGTCACCAGGCCGATCGCCACGCCGAGTATGGTCGAGAACATCGCGACCGCAAGGCCGACGATCAGCGACACCCGCGCTCCATACACCACCCGGCTGTAAACATCGCGACCGAGCATGTCGGTGCCGAACCAGAAGTCGCTAGACGGTGGTTTCAGGCGTTTGATCGGCGCCACCGCCTGCGGATCGATCGTCCCCAGCCACGGCGCGAAAATCGCGATGGCGACCATGCAGATCAGGATGACCCCACCGATGAGCGCCGTGGGGTGGCGCCTGAACGCGTCACGGAAGCGTCGCCAGGTCGGCGATACCGACTTGGGCGAAGCGATCGATGAGGAAACGAAAGTGCTGGAACCCATATCAGTAGCGGATGCGCGGATCGAAAAAAACGTACGACAGGTCGACCACCAGATTGACCAGCACATAGACCGCGGAAAAAATGAGAATCACGCCTTGAATGATGGGGTAGTCGCGGCGCAGGATCGCGTCGACCGTCAGCCGCCCGATTCCCGGCAGCGCAAACACCGTTTCGGTGACGATGGCGCCGCTGATCAGTAGCGCGATGCCCATGCCGATAATGGTCATGATAGGGATGGCGGCATTCTTGAGCGCATGGCCGATCAGCACCTGACCCGGCGCAAGTCCCTTTGCAGCGGCCGTGCGGATGTAGTCCTGCGAGAGCACGTCGAGCATGCTGGCGCGCGTCATGCGGGCAATCAAGGCGACGTAGACGGTACCTAGCGCGATGCTCGGCAGAACGAGGTGACGCAGCCACTCCCAAGCGCCGTCGCGGAAATTGCGGTATCCCTGCACCGGCAGCCAGTCGAGCTGCACCGAAAAAGTCAGAATAAGAATGTAAGCAAAGACGAATACCGGTACCGAGAAACCAAGCACCGAGAAGGCCATCACCG